>LKMK01000120.1 GCA_001563805.1 Natrialbaceae archaeon B1-Br10_E2g2 | reverse complement strand
GAGGACGCCGATGAGACGACGCCGATGCTCGGGGTTCCGGCGGGCGTCAAGATCTACTCGTCGGTGTTCGCGGTGACGCCCGCCGACGCGGGCCGGATCGCGGCCGAGTTCGATCGCGTCGAACCTCGGGAGGTGAACGACATCGACGAGGACGCCTACCGCGAGGGGGAGGTACGCTCGGAACTCAGGGCCATCGCCCCGGTTCCCGTCGCTCCCGACGTCCAGTCCGGCAAACAGGTCGCAAGCGGGAGCCCCGACTCGCTGGCTGCCGGATTCGCTCGCGAGGTGGAGTCGGGTCGAACCTACGTCTTCGGCCCCGGCAGCACGGTCGGAGCGATCGAGGAGGAACTGGGCATCGACCCGTCACCGCTCGGCGTCGACGTCTGGCGCGACGGCGAGATGCTCGCCCGCGACGCATCCGAAGCCGAGATTCTGGACGTCCTCGAGACGCCCGCCACGATCGTCGTCTCGCCGATCGGCGGGCAGGGCTTCATCTTCGGACGGGGGAACCACCAGCTATCGCCGGCCGTTATCGATCTGGCCGACACGGTCGACGTCGTCGCCGCCGACGAGAAGCTAGACGCGCTGGACGTTTTGCGCGTCGATACCGACGACGAGCGGATCGACGAGGAGCTCCGTGGCTGGATTCGGGTCCGGACCGGTCGGTTCACGACGCGACTCGTGAAGGTTGTATAAGGATCGATCTTTCTTCTCGAGTGGACGGAAGCATATAACGCCTTTTGCCAGATGTAATGGCGATATAGTCAATATTAAGGTCGAGTCGTCCTTACCGCTGTGTATGGAAACGCGGAAAGTGCAGCGACTCGGCCCGTCCACCCTCGCGATGACCCTCCCCGCCGAGTGGGCAGCGGAACACGGCGTCGAGAAAGGCGACGAGGTGTCGCTCCGGACCAGCGGCAAAGGCACACTGACGGTGATGCCCGAGTCCGCCAGCACCGAAGAGACCGAGGCGATCATCCACACGGACGAGCTAGACGCGGACGCCGTCGAACGTGCGATCGTGGCCCAGTACGTTCTCGGCCGACGAATCATTCGAATCGAACGCGAAGACGGCGCGCTCGACTCAGATCACATCAACGCGGTCTATCAGGCCGAAACCCAGCTGATGGGCCTCGGCGTCATCGAGGAGACCCCAGAAAGCATCTCGATCCGGTGTTCGGTCGATCCCGAGGACTTCACGCTCGACAACCTGTTAGAACGGCTCGAGCGGACCGGCCAGACGATGCGTGGCGAGGCGATCAAGGCGCTCGCTCACGGCAACCCGGATCTCGCTCAGCGGGCGTTAAACCGCGAGCGACAGGCGAACAAGATCTTCGTCCTGCTGCTGCGGCTGATCTTCACCGCCTACCAGAACCCGAACCTCGCTCGTGCGGTCGGGCTCAACAGCGGCTTCCCGCTGATCGGCTACCGATCGATCGCGAAGAACCTCGAGCTGACGGCGGACAACGCCGAAGACATCGCCGAGATCGTCATCGAGACCGACGGTCACACCCTGAACGTCGACAGCTCCGTGATGCGTGACATCCGGGAGCTCAACGAACAGGTCGATACGATCACGACCCGGTCGGTGGAGGCAGCCGTCGAGCGTGACTACAACAAGTCGAACGAGGTTCGCCGTCTGTTCAGGGAGATCTCGGATCGGGAACAGGAGATCCTCGCCGAACTCCCCGAGATGGACAACGCGGATCTCCTGCGGGTCCGCGAGGTGCTCGTCAGCCTCCAGCAGACCGCCCAGTACGCCATGCGAAACGCCGAGATCGCGGCCAACCTCGCCCTCAACGAGGAGTCCGAACACACGACGATCAGGTAACTCCCACGCGCTGCCAGGGCGGAGCCGTCCGGTCACCACCCGCACCGGCCCTCGGTCGGTCCGGCTGAAATAAGTGCAATTAAGAGACCTCACTCACAAGGCCCGACCATGGCTACGCAATCGGAGTCGTCGACGGATATGGGCGTCGGGCTCGCGCTCGCACTCAGCGCGATCGCCGTCATCGGCGCCGCGCTGATGTACACCGGTGCACCGGACATCGAGGCTGCATGGGGCTTCGCCGCAGCCATCATCTTTAGCGCGCTGGCAGTCGTCGGCATCCACCTCTACTGGGACTGACCGTCGACTCGCCCCTCGACTCGACCGACGACGGAGCGTGAGCACCCGGTCCCGATCCGCCGACCCGAACGCCTGGTTTTCAGACGGTCTCCTGTACGTCATTGCTTGCGTACCCACTGTTCGAGCCGATGTTGCGCCGGATAACTGTTAGGACAGTCCGTATCAGACGACGTCAGTCCGCTCGAGCAGGCGCCCGAGTCGGTCGATCGCCTCGGTGATCGACTCGACGTCGGTCGCATACGAGAACCGAAGGTAGTCGCTCGCCCGGGTGCCGAAGTCGACGCCTGGCGTCACGGCGACGCCTGCCTCTTCGAGGAACAGGTCGGCGACCTCGAGCGTCTCACCCGGCAGGTCGGAGACGTCGACGAGCAGGTAGTATGCTCCCTGCGGAGTGTAGCCGAGGTCGAGTCCCCAGTCGGCGACGGCGTCGACCAGCAGGTCGCGACGCGTCCGGTACCGGTCGCGAACCTCGGCCAGTCGGTCCGCGGGGGAGTCGAGCGCAGCGACGCCGGCGTCCTGGACGAAGTTGGGGGCACAGATCAGCAGGTTCTGCATCAGTCGGTTGACGGCGTCGACGAACGCCGGCGGCACGACGAGCCAGCCGAGTCGCCAGCCGGTCATCCCGAAGCGTTTCGAGAAGCCGTCGAGGACGAACGCGTCGTCGGTGTACTCGAGGATGGTGTGGTCGTCGACGCCGTACGAGAGGCCGTGGTAGATCTCATCCGAGATGATCGTCGTATCGGTCCGGGACGCAGTCCTCGCAAGTGCGGCGAGCGTCGAGCCGTCCATCACGGCGCCAGTCGGGTTTGCGGGCGAGTTGAGCACGAGCGCGCGGGTCGACTCCTCGAGCGTCGCGTCGAAGTCGGCGACGTCGGGCTGGAAGGCGTTCTCCGGACGAAGCGGGACGGTCTCGACCCGGCCGCCGACCGTTCGGACGAAGTTCGGATAGCACGCATAGTGTGGGTCGGTGAGGACGACTTCGGCTCCGGGATCGACGACGGCCGCCATCGCGAGCAACAACCCGGGAGACGACCCCGGTGTCACCACGATCCGCCCGGGATCGACGTCGACGCCGTACGTCCGGTCGTAGTAGGCGGCGATGGCCCGCCTGAGCGCCGGCTTCCCCCGCGAGGCCGTATAGCCCGTGTTGCCCGCTCGGATCGACTCGACGGCCGTCCCGGCTACGCCAGCCGGCGGCTCGAAGTCCGGCTCGCCAACCTCGAGATGGATCACGTCCTCGCGTTCGTTCGCCCGCTCTAAGACGTCCATCGCGATGAACGGTGAGACGTCGGCTGCCCGCTGAGAGGTCATCGGTACGCGTTCAGTACGTCCGCGACGGCGTATGAGCGTATCGAACGACGGCCCAGCGTTCGCACTCGAGTGTCGGACGCGGAGTCGACGGACGCCGTGTCGTGAGGGGGTCGATTGGAACGTTCAGGAAGGACGATAGCTGCAAACGTTAAGAGCGCGGAGGCCTTACGGCCCGGTACGGACGATGACCGACTACTCCGACGAAGAGCAGCGGATCCTCTCGTATCTCCGCGAGAGCGCCGCCCGTGGTGAACGATACTTCCGGGCGAAGAACATCGCAAGCGCGATCGGACTCTCGTCGAAGCAGGTAGGTGCACGGCTCCCACATCTGGCCGAGAAATCGGACGACATCGACATCGAGAAGTGGGGTCGTGCCCGCTC
Source organism: Natrialbaceae archaeon B1-Br10_E2g2 (assembly GCA_001563805.1). Taxonomy (GTDB): domain Archaea; phylum Halobacteriota; class Halobacteria; order Halobacteriales; family Natrialbaceae; genus Natrarchaeobaculum. The sequence continues at coordinate 5,730 of LKMK01000120.1, read as the reverse complement.
GACGACGTGGAAAGTGACGGTGAGTTGACTAGGCGGTCACGGTCTGCCGTGACCGCTCGAACGACGGGACGCGGTCCACGGCCTTTTTATCGGTGAATCACCCACATAGAGCCATGACTGTACGGGTCGAGCGGTCGTTCGAGCTGCCGGCACCCCCTGATCGCGTCTGGGACTTTATCGCCGATCCGAGAAACCGGGCCCGATCGATCAGCGTCGTCAACGAGTTCGACGCCACCGATCCGGAGGGACGGCGGGTGACCTGGCACGTCGACTTACCGATTCCGCTCGTGCGACGGACGGTGCGGGTCGACACCGAAGACGTCACCCGCAGACCGCCGGAGTACGTCAAGTTCGTCGGCAGCTCGAAAGTGATGGAAGTTACGGGCGAACACACGATCGTCGAGACCGACGACGGCGCGCGGCTCGAGAACCGCTTCGTCGTCGACGGCAAGTTACCGGGCGTCGAGACGTTCTTCAAGCGAAACCTCGACGACGAACTGAGGAACCTCCAGCGCGCGCTCGAGCGCGACATCGCCCGAGATGGTGCGTGAGCCGATGACCCGTGAAGGCGACGCCGACGGCCTGACGATCGCCCTCGCGCAACTGCACGTCGAGGCCGGTGCCGTGACGGATAACCTCGACCGTGCGCTCGAGGCCATCGACCGGGCGGCCGCCCGTGGCGCGGATCTGGTCGCACTGCCGGAACTGTTCGCCGTCGGCTTCTTCGCGTTCGATCGGTACGAGGAACTCGCCGAACCCGTCGAGGGGGAGACGGTCACGCGGGTGCGCGAGGCGGCCGCCGACGCCGGCGTCGCGGTCCTCGCGGGGAGCATCGTCGAAGATCTCGCCGCGACGGAGTCGGTCCCGACGCCTGCCGACGACGGGCTGGCCAACACAGCCGTGCTGTTCGACGCCGACGGAACCCGGAAACTGGTGTATCGCAAACACCACCTCTTCGGCTACGAGTCCGCCGAGTCGGAGTTGCTCGTCCCCGGCGAGCGACTCGAGACGGCGAGCGTCTGTGGGACGACCGTCGCCGTCACGACCTGCTACGACCTCCGGTTTCCGGAGCTGTACCGCCGGTTCGTCGACGACGGAGCCGACCTTCTGCTCGTCCCGAGCGCGTGGCCCTACCCCCGGATCGAACACTGGGAAACCCTCTCGCGTGCCCGGGCGATCGAGAACCAGTGTTACGTGGCGACGATCAACGGCAGCGGCCACTTCCCCGAGGCCGACGCGACGCTGCTCGGTCGGTCGACCGTCTACGACCCGTGGGGCGTGCCACTCGCCTCGAGCGGCGACGAGCCGTCGCTGGTCACCTGTGAACTCGAGCCGGATCGCGTCGCGGCGGTCCGCGAGGAGTTTCCCGCACTGGACGACCGACGAGTTGGCCGACCGGAGTGAGATCCTGGCAGCTACCGACCGCTGACTTTTTATTCGGGCACGGCCTCCAATGAGTTGCCGGTACAGGCGCTTTTCACGTCGGAACCGGCACAGCGCGTCTCCGGCCCGTCGAACGCTCGGCTCCCGGGACCGAGCGATCCTCGTCCGCCTCCCCTCTCCTCGTCCCCCCTCGTTCATCCTTTCGATACGATCTCACAGACGTCCCGACGAGCGATAGCACTGAGACGGATTCTGGGTTCTCGAGCGACACGAGTGCCGTTCACTCCGGCGATATACCCGGCACCAGGTCGGCGACTCGTCGGGGAGAACGTGTTACACCAGCTTCGACAGCGCCATCGGCTGCCGTCGGCCGCATCGACCTCGAGCGGCGTCGCGAGCGTCGATTCGACCGGTTGCGAGACGACGACCGGGAGTCGTCCGGCGTCTCAGGAACTGTCCGCCGCCGGGCGAACGCGCTCGAGCACGCCGCGAATCGGCTCGAGGCCGGGATAGCCGTCGCGTCGCCAGACCACCAGGGCGACCGCGGCGAAGACGAACTCCGAGAGGAAGTACGGGTCGCGCATCGACTCGACGAGGAGCCCGAGGACGCTCGGCGCACCGCTCTCGTAGGCCTCGACGGGCGTGATGGGCCAGAACAGATGGGCCCCGGTCTCGTCGGGGTCCCAGAGGATCGGCGCCGCGTCGACGATCGTGTGCGAGAGCGCCCCGATCGCGAACGCGATGGCGTACTCCCCACGGGCGTATCGCCGGGCGAGCAGATAGGCCAGGATCGAAAGCGGCACCAGGAACAGCAGCGAGTGGCCGAGCGTCCGGCCCGTCGGGAGGACGCCCAGATACCACGCCAGCGGTTTGTCGAGCAGGTCCGGAAACTGGCTGCCGAAGACGAGCGCCAGCACTGCGAGGTGTCCCGGCGGGAGGTCGAACCGGAGCCGGGTCGAGAGGGTATAACAGAGGTACGCGATGGCGACGTGTCCGAGCGGCCACATGCTGGCCGGAACGATGGGAAGACGAGGTATATCTGTTCCGAGACTCGCTCGTAGACGACGTCGACGGTCACGCGACCTTCCGCGACCGAAACCCGAAAACGGGCCGTCTCCTAACGACCACCTATGCGAGCGTTCTTGTCGATGCGATGGCGGGACCTGCTCTTCGCTCACTGGCGTGTCGACCCCGAACGCCTCGCCGAAACGCTGCCGGAAGGAGTGACCGTCGACACGTATCACGACGATGCGTACCTCGGCGTCGTTCCGTTCGTGATGGACGACATTCGACCGAGCGGATCGCCGATCGGACTCTCCTTCGGCGAACTCAACCTCCGGACGTACGTCACGGTCGACGGGACGCCGGGCGTCTACTTCTTCAACCTCGATGCCGACGACCGCCTCGGCGTCGGCATCGCTCGCTCGCTGTTTCGGTTACCGTACTATCGGGCGGCGATGGATATCGACACGCAGGGCACCGGGACCGACCGGGTCGTCTCGTTCCGAAGTCGCCGCCGGACGCCCGGGGCGAACCCAGCCAGGTTCGACGCCCGGTACGGCCCGGACGGTGCGTTCGACACGCCCGATCCTGGATCGCTCGAAGCGTTTCTGACGGAGCGATACCGGTTCTATACGGCGGACAGTCGGGGGCGGCTCTACTACGGCGATATCGCTCACGAGCCGTGGGAACTCGCCCCCGCGTGGGCCGACATCGAGGAGAACACGCTCTTTCGAGCCAACGGCTTCGACGCGCCGGACGGATACCCACTCCTGTACTTCGGCGGGGCACTCGACGTGCGTGCCGGTCGAATCTCCCGCCACTGATACGCGTGGGTAGAACGGAATGGCGGGAGTCGCCGACCCACTCGAGCGGTCACCGGCAACGGAAGCCGGCCGACGACACCGCGGGGCGTGTGGCGGCTGCCGGCGGGGTTCGATGGGGGCAGAACGTAACGGTCAGCGGTTCTGTTCGAGATCGGCCACCTTCTCGAGTTCGCTTCGGAGCGTCGTCGAGTCGAACTCGTGGTCGGGCCGGAGTCGGACGAAGTCGAGGAATCGGCGTGCGGCAAGGAGTTCCCGCGGCTCGTAGACCGACGAGGCGGCCTCGACGGCACCGCGGGCGCCGATCCGGGGCTCGAGGACGGCGAGGCCACACGCCAGGTCGTACGCGGTGGTCTCCGGGACGCGATTCTCGGTGACGCTCGTGGCGTCGATGAAGTAGAGGTCGTCCTTACACAACAGGATGTTCTCGGCTCGCAGGTCGCCGTGGGCGAGGCCGTGGTCGTGGACCGTCGCGAGCATCTCGAACAGGTCCGGGGCGAGTTCGGCGACGGTGGCGTCGTCGACCGACTCGAGCGTCTCGAACTCCGGAAGGTACTCGAGGACGAGGACGCCGAGTCCGTTGACCTCGAACGCCTCGATCGGCCTGGGTGCGTTGACGCCGATCTCGTGCATTCGCTCGGTCGCCTCGAACTCGTGTTCGACCATCTCGAGGGGCGTATCGAACCGGTCGAAGAAGCCGCCGGTTCCCGCCGACACCGCGCCGACGTTCCGGCCCGTCGTCAACAGCGCGTGGACGAGGGCGTTCTGCCGGGAGACGATCTTGACGAAGAACTCCTCGTCGATCACACACGGCGTCGACAGCCAGTTGTCCGCCTCGAGAAATTCGACACGAACGACGTCGCGGTCGTGTCGATCCACCAGCGTCCGAATCACGCGTTCGATGCGGTCCCACTCGATACTTCCTCGAGCGAGCTGGCGGATATCCATACGTCGGTGGGACGTGACAGAGACATAAATGCATCCCGAAACAGTACATTGTGGGTGTGTCATCAGCCGCGGTCAGGCCTATGGATAGCCGGGCCGAGGGTCCGGGAGAACAGTATTATTTTCACGGTCGAAACGTAACTCAACAGTAGATATGGATGCTGTCGACGACCTCGGCGATGCGATCGACGTAACGCGGGACCTCCTGTTGCCGATACGACCGTGGTTGTGGGTGAAGCTGGCGATCGTCGTCCTGTTCGTCACGGGGATCGGATTCGGGGGTGGGATCCCGAGCGATCCGGGCATCGTCTCCGAGTTCGAGGATCCGGCACCGGTCGAGCCAGCACCTGAGCCAGCGCCCGACCCGACAGCCGAGCCGCTTCCGGATGAGTTCTTCGTGATCGTGCTCATCGTCGCTCTCCTCGCCGTGTTACTCTGGCTGCTCTTTGCGATCGTCGGGGCAATCATGGAGTTCGTCTTCGTCGAGTCGTTGCGCTCGAACGAAGTTCGGATTCGCCGATTCAGCAGGGAGAACCTGGGCCGGGGGCTTCGGCTCTTCGGCTTTCGGCTCCTCGTCGGACTTCTCTCGGTTGCGGTACTCGCTGTACCCGCGGTAGCCATCTTCCTAGCCGCTTCGGACACGGAAGCCATCCTGGGGGGGTTCCTCTTGCTCGCTCTGGTCGGCATCGTCGTCGGACTCGTGTACGCGATCGTGATGCGGTTCACCTCCGAGTTCGTCGCCCCGATCATGTTGCTCGAGTCACGCGGCGTCCTCTCCGGCTGGCGGCGGTTCTGGTCGACGCTGACCGGTAACTGGTCGGAGTACCTCGTCTATCTGCTGCTGGTCTGGATCCTCCAGCTCGTGCTCAACATCGCCGCCGGGTTCCTGATCCTCTTTGCGCTCGTGCTCGTGGCGATCCCGTTCGTGATTCTCGTCGTCCTCCTCGCGATGCTCGGCGAGGTTGGCTTTCTCCTCGCGATTCCGGTCGTCCTCCTCGGGGTGGTGGTCGCCCTGCTGGTCGTGGCCGTCGTCCAGATGCCGATCCGGACGTACTTCCAGTACTACGCGCTGTTGTTGCTCGGCGATACGAACCGCGACCTCGACCTGATCCCCGACCAGCGGGCGGCTGCACGCGATGACGACGATCGTGACGGGCGTGACGAGCCGGTCGATGCCGGCCGCGAGGACCGCTGGGAAGACGACGCGTCCGAGGCCGACCGACGCGACGACCGTGACGACGGGAGCGCCATCTGGGACGACGAGTCCGACCCGTGGGACGACAGCGGCTGGGACGACTCGAGCGACCGAGAGTCCCGCGACGAGGACGACGCCGTCGGCTGGGACGAGTTCGACGACCGCGACGAAGATACCGAAGACGGCGACCGCGACGAAGGTGACGACGACGGCGACGACCGCGACGAAACCAGGGGCTGGTAGCGCAGCCGGTTCGTCGTCGACTGGGGCTCGAGGTGGGTTTTCGGTGGCCTCGGATACCCCACCCGGCGGTGCGTTTATTCCGCATCCGAGCGCATACTGGGTATGGAGTTCACGCTGCCCGACGAACACCGGATGGTCCGG
>LKMK01000013.1 GCA_001563805.1 Natrialbaceae archaeon B1-Br10_E2g2 | reverse complement strand
CTTCGAGAGCATGGTCTGATACGGTTTACTGTACGTCAGTTCCGGCGCAACCGCGACCCGGGCGGCGGTAGCGCCGGTACATCGGTACAGGAATCCGTATGAATCGGGCGTTCGAAGACAGCGACTTTTCCGGGATCTGACGGCGACAGCCTCGCGACTCGAGACCGACCGGAGACGGTGACAGCCAGGTGGCCGGAGTCGACGTCGAAGGGAGCGACAAGGTTACCTATCGACCGTGCGAACGGGCGGCTATGGACTGGCTATTCGAGTTCGAGGAAGAAGAACTGCCGACGGCCGTACTTCTCGCGACGGGGGCGCTGATCGTGATCTTCGCGGTCGGAATCCCGATTCGACTCCTGCTCGGCCTCTTCTGACGTTCGAGCGTACGTTTTGTGCGGACAACTCGGGTGACGAGAGTCACTACTGCTGGTTTCGGGACGGGGTCGAGTCCGCGGACGGACTGCTGGAGGGCAGTTCAGGCACAGTCGCCGAACGAACCGCGATTGCGTCGGCAACTCGGTACGGAATCCGTCCCATACGGATCGCTGTAGCGTTTTATCGCTGATCGCACTGACGGAGCGAAGATCAACGATAAAGAACTACAACGGACCGTCTCAGCCGACCACGACGCTGACCAGCAACCGGAGTCCCAGTCCCACGAGGATCAGTCCCGAGAGCCAGCGAACCCCCGCAGCGAGTCGTGGCCGAGTGAACAGCAGTCGTCGAACCGCACTCGAGCCGACGGCCACTGCCGCGAGGTAGGCCATCGTCAGCGCCGCGTAGATGGTCCCCAGCATCGACAACTGGCCCGGGACGTGGCCGGCGCCGTCGACGAACTGCGGGAGGAACGCGAGAAAGAAGAGCGCGACCTGTGGGTTGAGGACGTTGACGAGGACGGCCTCGCGAAACGGACTCGTCGACCGCTCGGGACCGTCTCCCTGGAGGAGGCCGTCGTCACGGATCGTTCGGACGCCGAGGTAGACGAGATACGTGGCGCCGAGATACGAGACCAGCGCGAACGCCAGTTCCGAGGCGCGAAACACCGCAGAGAGTCCGACGACTGCCGCGAGGGTGTGAACGAGGACGCCCACGCTGATCCCCACCGCCGAGGCGATGCCGGCTCGCCGCCCATCACCGATGCTTCTGGTGAGCACGTAGAGCGTATCCGGACCGGGTGAGAGGATCATCGCCCCTGCCGCGACGAGGTAGACCACGAGCACCGCCGGATCGATCACGGCCGACTGGACGAAGCCGGTCACTCGAGGACGCCTCCTCGGTCGGGTGTGCGGGGACAACGGACGCGGTAGGACAGCGGGGGCGTCGCCTCGAGGCCGCCAGCGGAAAGAGGCCGTGGATCGGTGCGTCGGCAGGTCACTTCCAGACAGTTTCCACGACGTCGATAAAAGTGGCGGGGATCGAGACGGGTGCGGCCGAGAAGGTGAGACGTAAATCACTGGTGTCCGTACCGTCCACTGACTCATGGCCGAACACGCACCGTCGCTGATGGAGGACATCGAGCAGTCGGGCAAAGCCGGAATGATGTACCTCTGGGTGGCGATCATCTCGGCGATCGTCTCGCTTCTGCTCCCGATCGTCGGTATCGTGGCAGTCTACAGCGGCTATCGGCTGACGACCGTGATGGAACGGCGCTGGTTCGGGCTCTTCTTCGCGGCGATCGGGCTGGCGAGTCTCACGCTGGTCGTCCTCGAGCTCATCCTGGTCGAGCTGGGATACCTCTCGTTCTGAATCCGGCACCATCGCCAGCGTCTCGCCGACACGTCTGTTGGAGTCGCTCACAGGACGCCCGCGAGCGGCTCGAACCAGACAGCCGCCACCAGGACGGCCAGGAAGACGTACGAACCACGAACGAGCAGCATCGTCGCGAGTTCGGGTTCGGCCCGACGGGCCACGAGCGCGACGGCACCGAACGCGAGCGCGGCCAGAACCGCCGTCGGCGGGAAGACTCGAGCGACGGCGAACGCGACGACGACGAGCAAGGCGGTGGACATGAGGCCGTAGGCGATGGTCGTGGCTCGAGCCGGGCCGACGGCCACGGCGACCGTTCGTTTCTGGATCGACCGATCGTACGCGTAGTCCTGGGCGTCGTCGACGACCTTGATCCCCGAGAGCAAGACGAGAAAGACCAGGGCGAACGCGAGGGGAACGGCGGCTATTGCCCCGGCCTGCACGTAGTACCCGCCGAGGAGTGCGAGGGCGATTCCGAGCGGATAGCCCGTCGTCGCCGTGAGGGGGTTCGTATCGAGTTCTGGGGCGTGGTGGTAGGCGACGAGCCACAGCGGGAGGGTGAGCAGGGCCGCGACCACGTCGACGACTACCACCAGGAGCAGACAACAGAGCGTGAAGACGGCCGTCGAGGCGGCGAGACCGACCCGACAGCCTCGCTCGGTCAGCGGATGGTCGTCGTCCTCGCCGCGGACGTGAAAGTCGACGTAGCCGTCCTTGACGTGCGCCGTGTAGACCGCCACGAACGTCGCGACGACGTGGATCGTCGCCACGTCGAGGGCGACCGTCTCGGCGAGGATCGCTCCGAACAGCGACGCGGCCAGCGGCGGCAGCATGAAGACCGGGTGGACCTGTGACCAGAACGCCCGCGCCATCCCGGCGGGTCCCTCCCCGTGTCGCACCAGGGCCATGCGACGGCAGTCAACGAACCGAACCATAATACCCGGCCTCGAGACTCGCCCGTGGCGACAGCCCACCGCCCAGAACGATCGCGGCTTCCGAAACACACAGTTTGATGTGGTATCTTCCCCCACGATGTAGCATGTCAGACGGAGACACAGCCGCCGACCTCTTCGTCGACGCCCTCGAGTCCTACGGCGTCGACTACGTCTTCGGAAACCCGGGGACGACGGAGCTGCCGATCGTGGAGGCCATCGGAAAGAGCGACCTCGAGTACGTGCTCGGTCTGCACGAGGATATCGCGGTGGGGATGGCCGGTGGCTACGCACAGACCCGGCGCTATCACGCTCACCACGACGACGACGTGCTGCCGGTCGGCGTCGCCAACCTCCACATCGCGCCGGGGCTCGCCCACGGGCTGGGGAACCTCTACGCCGCGAAGATCGTCGGCGCGCCGCTGGTCGTCACGGCAGGGAACCACAGCACGGACTTTCGCCACGAGGAGCCGATTCTGTCGGGCGATCTGGTCGGGATGGCCGAGGAGTTCTGCAAGTGGTCGGCCGAGGTGCTCGATGCGTCCACCCTCCCGACGATGCTCCGGCGAGCGTTCCGCGTCGCGATGACGCCGCCAACCGGCCCCGTCTTCCTCGGGCTCCCCCTCGACGTGATGCTCGAGGAGGTCGACGCCGAGCCCGAGCCGCTCGGCCCCGTCCCGAACGCGGGCAGCGGTGATCCCAGCCAGCTCGAGCGCGCCGCCGAGTTGCTGGCCGAGGCGGACGATCCAGTGTTGGTCGTCGGCGATCACGTCGCCCGCGCGGGTGAGGACGCCGTCGCGGCGGCCGTCGACCTCGCCGAGGCGGCCGGCATGCGCGTCCACGGCGAAATACTCTCCTGTGAGGTCAACTTCCCGACCGACCACGACCAGTGGGTCTCGTACATCCCGCCGGACGAAGCCCTCGCGTCGACGTTGATGGACGCCGACACGCTCGTCTTCGCGGGCTGTTCGACGAACACCACGCTGACGCGTCACGAGGCGCCGCTCGTCGACCCCGAGACGACCTGTATCCACCTCGGGGACGACGCCTGGCAACTCGGGAAGAACGAACACGTCGACGCGGCCGTCCTCGGCGACCCCGGGCTGGTCATGGGGGAGCTGGTCGATCGCGTCACGCCGCTCGTCGACGCCGAGACGCTCGAGGGCCGGCTCGAGCACGTCGCCGCGGTCTCGGAGATGGTCGAAGCACAGGTCGCCGCGATGGGCGAGGACGACGGCGGGGACGACCCCCGCGCCTCGAAGGCGGCGCTCGTCGACGAGATGGAACGCGTTGCCGGCGACGCCTACATCGTCGACGAGGGGGTCACCTCGAAGTACGCGATGCTCACCCGCTGGGACTTAGCGCCCGAGCAGTACATCTCGAACAAAGGCGGCGGCCTCGGCTACGGCCTCCCCGCGTCGGTCGGCGCCGCCATCGCCGAGGGCCAGCGCGAGGCCCCACGCGACGTGATCGGCTTCGTCGGCGACGGCTCCTACCAGTACTACCCCCACGCGATCTACAGCGCGGCTCGCCACGATGTCGACCTCACCGTCGTCGTCTCGGACAACCGCAACTACCGCATCCTCAAGGACAACACCCTCAAGCTCATGGGCGGTGCGGAAGCCGACTACGCGTTCGTCGGCATGGACTTCGACCCGCCGGTCGACCTCGTCAAGAACGCCGAGAGCCACGGCGCCCGCGCTCGGCTCGTCGAGACGCCCGACGAAATCGCCGGTGCGCTCGAAGAGGCACTCGCGAACGACGGCGTCAACGTCCTCGACGTGCTGGTCCACGACTGACCCGCGGTTGCAGACTGCGAGTCGGCGTCTGCGCTCCTTATTCCTCCCGGACCCGCTCGTCCTCGAGCGTCTCGGGGAAGATCTTTCCCGGGTTCAAGGTGCCCGCCGGATCGAGCGCGCGCTTGATCGCACGCATCGTCTCGACCGCGCCAGGACCGTGTTCGGGCTCGAGGAATGTGCGCTTGCCCAGCCCGATGCCGTGTTCGCCGGTCGCGGTACCGCCGAACTCGAGTGCGCGGTCGACGATATCGCGGTAGAGGCGTTCACCGCGGTCGACCATCTCGGGATCGTCCGGATCGACGAGCACGGAGTAGTGGACGTTGCCGTCACCCGCGTGACCGAAACAGGGAACCAGCAGGTCCCGTTCCTCGCCGAGTCGTTTGGCCTCGCGGACGACCTCGGGGTAGTCGCTGATGGGGACCGTCACGTCGCCGGGGTGGAGCGGCTCGAGATCGGGGTCGTAGCTCCGGACGGCGTAGGCCAGTTCGCGGCGGGCCTGCCAGAGCCGTTCCATCTCGGCGTCGTCGTCGCTCATCTCGAAGCGGGCGACGTCGTGGGCCTCGAAGATCGTCCGACAGAGGTCGATCTCTTCCTCGATACCGTGGTTCGCGTGGAACTCGAGAAAGACCATCGGCGCGTCGGGGAGGTCGGTGCCGAGGTAGTCGTTCGCCATCCCGGCGCTCAGCTCGTCGACGAGTTCGATCCTGGCGACGTCGACCTCCGTCCGGATCGCGTCGGAGATCGCCTCCGTCGCGTCCTCGAGGCTCTCGAAGATCGCCCGGCCGCCGCGGATCTGTTCGGGTCGGCCCGAAAGCTGGAGCGTTACCCGTGTGATCACCGCGAGCGTCCCCTCGTTGCCGATCAGGAGCTCGGTCAGGTTGTAGCCGCTCGAGGTCTTGATCGCCCGCGAACCCGTCTCGATGACGGTGCCGTCGGCGAGGACGGCCTCGAGGCCGAGCACCCAGTCGGCGATCTCGCCGTACCTGACGGTCTTCATGCCGCTGGCGTCGGTGGCGACCATGCCGCCGACGGTCGAGATGTCGCCCGAAGAGGGCAGCGGCGGGAAAAAGAGGCCATCGTCGGCGACGTACTCGTCGACGTCGGCCCCGATGATTCCGGGACCGACGTCGATCTGGAAGTCCTCGGGGCGGTACTCGAGGACGTCGTCCATCCGGGTCAGATCGAGGCTGATCCCGCCGTGGGCGGGGACGGCGTTGCCCTCGAGTCCCGTTCCCGCCGCGAAGGGCGTGACGGGAACGCCGTGGTCCGTCGCGGCGGCGAGGACGGCCGAGACGTCGGCAGTCGACTCCGGCCAGACGACCGCGTCGGGGACGACCGCCTCCTCGGAGTCCTGGGTCCCCCAGTCGGCCGCCCGTGGCTCGCGTCGCCCCATCGCGAACGAGACCTGGTCGTCCGCGAGCGCAAGGTCCTCGAGGAACGAACAGTCGTGTGTCATACTTTCACGTTGGCCAGCGGCCGTATCAACGTTTCCCACCGGGTTCGGCGCGTGCCATCGACCTCGGCGTACTCGTCGTCCCAGCCCGCCTCGGCTCGAGCGCCACCGGAAACCGATACCATCCTCGAGCCCGTAGGTGGACGTATGACCGACGACCGATCGCCAGCCCTTCGGGACGCGATCGACGAGCACGCCCTCGAACGACGGCTCGCGCGGCTCTCGTACCACATCGAGGCGACCGCCGAGTTGCCGGTCGACCGTCAGGCGAGCCGCTGGCTCGGCGAGGCCGAAGCCGTCGCCCGCGACGTCGCGGGAAGCGACCTCGAGCGGCCGGTGGTCGCCGAGCGCGTCGCGACGGTCCAGGAGCTGCTCGCCGAGGTCGAGGGGACGGGCCACGAGGACGCCGACGAACACCTCGAGACGGCACGACGGGAGTGCGTCGACCTGCTCGAGTCCTGAGTTACCCTAAGGCGGTGCCAGTCGACGAACTCGAGCGGCGTGGACCTGTCGAAAACGCCGAGCTTTATGTGAGTTCGTGACACGATAGGGGACGATGACACGACGATCGACCCACGGACACTCAGGGAGGGCAGAGCCGTGACGGGTGAACGTGACCTGCTGATCAGCCTCACCGACTACGAGCGACCCCAGGACGTCGCCGAGCGCGCCGTCGAGGCCGAGGAGCTCGGCTTCGATCGACTCACCGTGGGCGAGACGACGGGCTGGAACATCGTCCCGCCGCTTTCGCTCGCGGCCGACCGCACCGAGGACCTCGGCATCTCGAACGACGTCGTCTCGCCGTTCGGGCGCTCGCCGGCGATGCTCGCCCAGACGGCGCTGACCCTGCAGGCGGCCGCGGACGGCCGATTCCGTCTCGGCATCGGCCCGAGCTCGCCCGCGATCACCGAACGCTGGCACGGCGCGTCGTTCGACCGACCGCTGCGACGGACCCGCGAGACGATCGAGATCATCCGCACGATTTACGAGCACGGCAACTCGGCGTACGAGGGCGAGATCTTCGACATTGCCGGGCTGAACTACGAACGCGGGACGCCGGAGAACCCGCCGCCGATCGACGTCGCCACCCTCGGACCGAAGGCCACGGAGCTGGCCGGCCGGTTCGGCGACGGCTGGGCCCCCCAGATGTTCACGAAAACCGGCCTCGAGGACCGACTCGAGGACCTGCGTCGCGGGGCCGACCTCGGCGGCAAGACGCTCGAGGAGCTCCGGGTCGCCCCGATCGTCCGCGGGATGGCGAGCGAGGACCGCGAGCGGGCCCGCGAGAAGACCCGCGGAACGATCGCGTTCATGCTCGGCGCCTACGGTCCCTACTACGGGGACTCGGTCGCAGACCAGGGCTATCCCGACGTCGTCGAGGAGATCCGTTCGGCCTGGAGCGACCGGGACACCGACGCGATGGCGGCTGCACTCCCCGACGAGGTGCTCGACGACCTCGCGCCCGCGGGCACACCCGAGGAGGTCGCTGCCTGGGTCGAGGACTACGCGACGATCGACGGCGTCGACGCCGTCCGCGTCGGCTTCGTGGACGGGATGACCGACGCGGAGAAGCGGGCGACGATGAAAGCGGTCGTCGGCGAGGTCTGAACCGACGACTGATTGTAACGAGTTTCAGTTTCAGAAACGGACGACGCGCGGCTCAGGGCTCGAGGACGAGTTTGCCGAACACGCTCTCGGCCATCACGTCCCGCTGGGCGTCGGCGGCCGACTCGAGGTCGTAGCTGCGGGCGACCTCGATCGAGAGCGCGTCGGTCTCCATCAGGTATGCCACCCCGCGCAGGGGCACGCGCAGGTCCGGGGTGTTGAACATGCTCATGAACGTGTAGGTGACGTCTTTCGAGCGAGCCACGCCGTCGTTCGAAAAGCCCGGATCGGGGCTGTTCTCGCCGATCCCGACGACGCGTGCGCCGGTGGCGGCCACGTCGGCATCGAACTGTAGATAGTCGTCGAGGCGGTGATCGAGGATCGCGTCGACGCCGCCATCGGAAGCCTCGAGGACGGCATCTGCGAGGTCGTCCCGGTCGTAATCGAGGACGGTCTCGGCGCCCAGCGCCTCGAGCCGGTCGTGGTACTCGGGTGCGGCGGTGGTGATCACGCGTGCGCTGACGGCAGCAGCGATCTGGACGGCCGCGTGGCCGACGCCGCCGGAGCCGCCGTGGACGAGACAGTACTCGGCGGGCTCGAGGTCGGCGTGGTCGATCAGCGCTCGCCAGGCGGTGACGGCCGCGACGCCCGCCGCTCCGGCCTCGAGGAGGTCCGCGTCGTCGGGGAGGTGGACGACGCGATCGGTCGGGATCGTCGCGTACTCGGCGTAACTCCCCTGTGCACCGCCGTTGCCGATTCCGGTACCGAAGACGCGGTCGCCCGCCTCGAACGTCTCGACCCCCTCGCCCGTCTCGACGACGGTCCCCGAGACGTCGACGCCGGGCGTAAAGGGCAGGCCGACCGGCTCGTAGGACCCGTCCCGAAAGTAGGTGTCGACGGGATTGACGCCGGCGGCGGCCACCTCGAGGAGGAGTTCGTCCGGGCCGGGCGTCGGTCGTTCGATCTCTTCGACGTTCAGGACGTCGGCAGCTCCGTGCTCGTGTAAGCGGACGGCTCGCATGGGTCACAGCAACGCAGCGGAGCGGAATAAGCGTACGTCCCGCGGCACAGGAACGGGGACGTCACTCGAGAAGGGACTGGCCGCGTCGTCTCTCCGTCGCGTGGCCAGCCTCACCGAACGGCTCGAGTGGCCGCGTCGATCCGCTCGAGCGCCTCCTTCAGGTCCTCGGTCCCGGTCGCATAGGAGAGGCGGGCGTAGCCTGCGCCGTTGGCGCCGAAGGCGTCGCCGGGGACGACGATCACGTCACGGTCGAGTACCGCCTCACACCAGCCGTCGGGGACCGCCGGCATGACGTAGAAGGCACCCTCGGGTTTCGGAACGTCGAGGCCGGCGTCCTCGAGGCCGTCGAGGACGAGATCGCGGCGCTCCTCGAAGGCGCCGACCATCTCCTCGACGGGGTCCTGTGGGCCGGTGAGCGCGGCCTCGGCGGCGTACTGGGCCGGCGCGGAGGCACACGCCTGGCCGTACTGGTGGACCCGGAGCATGCGCTCGATCCGGCGGTTGGAGCCGAGGACCCAGCCGAGTCGCCAACCTGTCATCGAGTAGGTCTTCGAGCAGGCGCTGACGACGACGACGTTGTCGGTCTCGGCGAACTCGAGCGGCGAGCGGTGCTCCCCCTCGAAGACGATCCGCTCGTAGACCTCGTCGGAGAGACAGAGCACGTCGTGTTCGTCGGCGATGCGCGCGAACTCGCGCATGTCCGCCTCACTCTGTACGGCTCCCGTGGGGTTCGCGGGACTGTTGACGACGAAGACGGCGGTGTCGTCGGTGATCGCCTCCTCGACGGTCGCGGGATCGAGGGTGAGGTCCTCACGCAGCGGGACGGGTTTCGGCGTCCCGTCGGCGATCTTCGTCAGCGCGTCGTAGGAGACGAACCCGGGGTCGGGAAAGATGACTTCCTGGCCGGGGTCGACGTGGGCCTCGAGCACCAGGTGGAGCGCCTCGCTGCCGCCCGAGGTGGCGATGACGTCCTCGGGGTCGACCTCGAGGCCGTATTCGCGGTCGTACGTCGCCGAGATGGCCTCACGGAGCGACCGAGTCCCCTTGTTCGAGGTGTAGGCATCGGTGCGGCCGGACTCGATCGCCTCGATTGCCCCGCGGCGGGCGTGAGCGGGCGTCGGGAAGTCGGGCTGGCCGATCCCGAGGTTGATCGCCTCCTCGCCGGCGGCTTCGAACACTTCGCGGATGCCGCTGATCGACACCTGCTCGACGCGACGTGCAAACTCCGTCATGCCAGTACCGGGGGCGTCGAGCCCGATAACTCTTGATGGTCCGTTCGTGCTGTGAATTGGACTGGAAAATAATCGAAACCAAACAGATCGTCGACCCGGACTCTAGCCGGAACGTATATGTGAGTGCTGTCGCAGGTATTCGGTGATGCCATCCTCTCGACGATCCGTGCTCGCTGCGGGAGCCACGGGCGCGCTCGCACTCACGGCCGGCTGTCTCGAATTCGTCACCGGCGACGGCCCACTGGAGTTCACCGCCGCACGCGCGGGTCCGACCGACGCGGCGCTCGAGGAAACCGGCTACGAGACGGCCGACGTCGAGGAGGAAACGTTCGACGAGACCGTCGAGTTCGGCGTCGAACGGGAGATCCGGGCCTCGTTCTGGATCTCGACGTACACGAAAGGAATAGACCCCGAGGCCGACGGCGCCGACGAGCTTCTCGAGGACGTCGCTGACGGAGACGGCGACGACGACATCGATGGAACCGAAGCGGAGGAACTCGAGGAGGCGCTCCTCGAGGAGTCCGACGACGAGCTTCTCGACGAACACGATGACGAGCTGTCCGAGGACGAGGTGGACGGCGAGGACGACGGTGAGCTCGAGGACGCATCGATCGACGACGCGGTCCCCGTCGATGCCGGCGAGCTCGGAGAGCACACGTTCGTGGCCGTCTCGACCCCCGGAATCGAGGTTGCCGGCCGGTCGCTCAATCCCCTGGAGGGGCTGGCGGCCGACGAACTCCTCGAGGAGTTGCTCGATCAGTCGGACCAGGACGTCGAGGACGTCAGCCACGAGGAGTCGGTCACGCTCGAGATTCTCGGCGAGGACCGCGACGTCGAACGGTTTACCGGACGCGCAGGGGGCACCGGCGACGGCGCACGCGTCAGCCTCACCGTCACGTCGTTCGGCCACGAAGACGACTTCGTCGTCTTGCTCGGGGCTCACCTCGAGGCGTTCGAGGCGGAAGCCGACAACGTCGAGACGCTGATGGCGTCCGTCGACCACCCGCTCGAGGAGTAGTTGAGGGTCGGGGCAGTGGTCGACTGGTGTGATTGCGACTGCGGACGCCGTTTCGCGACGACGGTGAAAAAACGGCTCCGACGTGGTCGGTGGGGATTGGGCGCTGAGTTCCGACGGATTCGACATCGACCGACTCGATCGTCGCTCAGTGTTCCGCTTCGACGATGCGTGTGGATCCGTTCTTCGGGTCGATGTGGACCCGCCACGACGATTCTGCACTGGTCGCGGGGACGATCCACGTCGCCCGCGTTCGGTGGGGCATCGACGTGACGACTGAGTCACAGCCAGCAGCGTCGAGTGCGTCGTACGCCGCAACGGCGGCTTCCTCTTTTGTCGCGATACGATCTCCGGTCGGGGTCGTGGTGAGTCGGTCGGACATTGGCCTGGCTCCAGATTCGTGTTTGTTCTTCTCACTCATGAAACGGGTCGCCCGTTCCCGACGGGTGGGAACGACTGCGACGAGTGCAGGGCCGTTAGCCGTGTTTGTAGGTCACGCCGGCACCCGTCTCGGGGTACGTCCAGACGACGTTGTCGTGCGAGCAGGCGTACCGGCAGCTCGAGCACTCGAGGCAGTTCTCGTAGGCGATGTGGGGAACGCCGTCCTCACTCTCGCGCCAGACGTTGGCCGGACAGACCCGGACGCAGTCGTAGGTATCACACTGCGTACAGACGTCCGGCACCTTCACGTCGAGGTGTGAGTCGCCAGGGTCGCTGTACTTGACAGTGTAGAGGCGATCCTCCATCGAGTCGTTGTCGACCTGTGGGGTCGTGGGTTGGGCACTCATCTCAGGTCACCACCTTTCGGTACCGCAGCGCCAGTTTCGCCGCGCCGGTCCAGCCGCCGACGGCGTCGAGAACGGCTCGCTTTGCGTTCTCCGCGTGGGCTTCTTTCGGCGTCCGATCCATCCGGAAGTACTCCGTGCCGGCGTCGGCGAACGCGCGTGGCAGGTCCTCGAACAGCAGGTCGCGGTCGGCTTCGACGGCGTCCATCATCCAGGCGTAGCGCTCCAGATTCTGGACGACGAACGACCGCTCGAGTGCGTCCGGATACGCCTGCAGCGCTTTGGCACCGACCCGGCCCTGGTCGGCCGCCCGCGCGATGGCGTTGCCGGCGTGGTAGCCGCTCTCGACGGCCATGTTCGTCCCCTCGAGGTGGACGCCGTTGTTGAGCACCAGGCCGGCCGCGTCGCCGACGATCGCCGCGCCGTCGTGGACGAGGTCGGGGATGCTCTCGGCACCGCCCTCGGGGATGGTCTTCGCGCTGTACTCGACGGTCCGGGCGTCGCGTACGAGCGGCGCGACCGCCGGGTGGGACTTGAACGCGTTCAGCGTCGCTTCGGGCGACTGGTCGGCCGCGACGGCGTCTTCGATCCGGTAGGCGACGCCGATGCTCACCGTGTCGTCGTTCGTGTAGATGAAGCCACCGCCGAAGGCGTCGCCGACGGCTCCCTCGCCGAAGTAGTGGTAGGAGACGCCCGCGTCGTCGGTCAGCCGGAACCGATCTTCGATGACCTCGTCGCGCCCCGGGAACTCGAGGACTTCCTTGACCCCGACGGCGACGTTCTCGCGGGTCTCGGTCGCTTTGAGGTCCGCTCCCTCGCTGACCAGCGAGTTGCCGCCCTCCGCGAGCACGACGTACGGCGCGCGGATCGTCCCGTCGGGACGGTCGGTCTCGACGCCGACGATGCGGCCGTTCTTCCGGACGAGTCCGGTGACGGTCGTCGACGTCACGAGCGTCGTTCCCGCTTCGACGGCCTGCTCGGCGAACCACTCGTCGAACTCCCCACGGAGGACCGTGTAGGAGTCGTTGTGTGGCGCCTCGTGCCACTCGCCAGGGCTGATCGAGACGGCCGTCTCGTCGTTCCGGCTCAGCATGCTGAACCGGCGTTCGGCGACGTAGCGCTCGAGCGGCGCACCGTCGAAGTCGGTCAGTTCTCGGATCGTCGGCGTATAGCACACCCCGCCGAAGACGTTCTTCGCCCCCGGTGAGGAGCCGCGCTCGATCAACAGTACCTCGAGTCCGCGATTCGCCATCGTCAGCGCGGCTGCACTGCCCGCCAGGCCCGCGCCGACGACGATGGCGTCGAACTCGTCGTCGTAGTTCGGATCGGCAACGGCGTCGCCGTCGAGTTCCGGTGTCATTGTACCACCTCCTGAAGCTCGCCCTCGAGCCGATCGGCGAGGTCGGGACAGACCTCGACGAGGTCGCCCACGATGCCGTAGTCGGCGTGGTCGAAGATCGGTGCGTTCGGGTCGTTGTTGATCGCGATGACGGTCCCGCTCTTGTTCATTCCCTCGAGGTGCTGGATGGCGCCGCTGATGCCGACGGCGACGTAGAGGTCCGGTCGGACGGTCTTGCCCGTCTGGCCGACCTGTCGTGCGCCGTCGATCCAGCCCTCGTCGACCGCCGCACGGCTCGCCGCCAGTTCGGCGTCGAGCGCCTCGGCGAGTTCGCGGGCCGGCTCGAGGTCGCCCTCGACACCGTGACCGACGGCGACGATTCGCTCGGCCTCGGTGATATCGGCGGTGTCGCCGACCTCGCGCTCGAGCACCTCGCTGATGCAGTCGGCTTCCTCGACGACGACGTCGGCCTCGACGATCTCGCCGTCGGCCTCGTCGGTCGGCTCGGCCGCCTCGAAGACGCCGGGCCTGATCGTCGCCATCTGCGGGCGGTGGTCCTCACAGAGGATCGTCGCGAGGACGTCGCCGCCGAACGCCGGGCGACGGGCCTGCAACAGGCCGTCGTCGTCGACGTCGATCTCGGTCACGTCGGCGGTCAGGCCGGCGTGGGCCGGCACCGCGACGCGACCGGCGAAGTCGCGGCCGGTGTGGGTGCCGCCGATCAGGGCGATCGAAGGTTTGTACTCCTCGACCATCGCGCGGAACTGCTCGCCGTACGGGTCGGCCCGGTACGGTTCGAAGACCGGGTCGTCGGCGACCAGCACGCGGTCTGCCCCACGCGCCAGTGCCTCCTCGGCGATCTCGTCGACGTCCTCGCCGATCACCAGCGCGACCAGCTCGTCGCCCAGCTTCTCGGCGAGTTTCCGACCCTCCTCTAACAGTTCCCAGGAGACGGGCATCACGTCGCCCGCGTGTTCTTCGACGAACACCCAGACGTCGTCGTACTCGTCGACGTCGATCCCTGGTTCCTCGTCGTCGGTCATGCGCTCACCTCCGTCAGTACCTCGGCGAGATCGTCGGTTTCGTCGACCACCTCGCCTTTGCGGTCGACCGGATCGACCGTCTCCATCCCGCCGACGGACGTCGGCGAGACGTCGAGGCCGACCTCCTCTTTGATCTCCAGGTCCTCGGCGGTCCACTGGGTCGGTTCGAAGTCGTTCTCCGCGTAGATCTTCCGGTGTAAGCCAGCCGGTCGCGGATCGAACTCGCCGTAGGCCACCGCGACCACGACCGGTAGTTCGGCGGCGACGAGTTCGTGACCGCCCTCGACGTCGCGTCTGGCGGCGAGTCTGTCCTCCTCGGGTCGAGCGTCGACGCCCTCCACGTAGGTGAGTTGCGCCCAGCCGTTGTGCGCAGCGATTCCCGGCGGAACCTGCCCCGTCGAGGAGTCGGTCGTCTCTTCGCCACAGACGACCACGTCGGCCTCGAGTGCCTCGGCCGTCCGCGCGAGCGTCAGACTCGTCGGCCAGGTGTCGCTGCCGGCGAACGCACGGTCCGTCACCAGTACGGCGTCGTCACAGCCCATCGCGACCGCCTGCTCGAGCACGGTCTTGGCGTTCGGCGGCCCCATCGTGACCGCGATTACCTCGCCACCGACCTGGTCCCGGATGGTCAACGCAGCCTCCAGGGCCTCCCGGTCGGGCGGGTTCATCACCGCCGGTGCGCTCGCACGGTCGAGCCGGCCGGTATCGGGGTCGATGCCGACCTCGTCGTCGTCGGGTACCTGTTTGACCCCGACGGCAATCGTCCATGACATGTAATCACCACGCTTGGTGGTACGACGAGCACGAAGTGATCAATCGCGGCTGTTCCTGTTCCGTGGGAACAACGTCCACGTGTTAAGTTCTATATAACGAGTATATATCAGCTCCCGACGTTCGACGGGATGTCGACCGTCTGCTACTCAGGCACACTGGGTCGCCGCGGCCGACTCGCGGTTGACGACGCCTACCCGATCGGTGATCGCGACGGCGAGACGGCCGAACGGGCCCTCGACGGTCGCTGGCACCCTGGGGCGGTCGCCGTCGGAGGGGGCGTCATCGGGTGCCGCCGCGAACGGAGCGACGTCGAGCGGGACCGTCCCGAGAATCGGTGGCTCGAGGTCGTAGACGCCGGCCGGAAAGTTCGTCGTCGACTCGTCCGCTTCGGTCTGGGTCTCGACGGTCCGGAGGACGCCGAGCACCGTCGCGCCGACACCCGTGAGCTTCTGCACGCCCATTCTGACGGCCGGCGGGTCGGCGTCGGCCGGTGCGACGGCGACGGCGCCGTCGGTGGGGACCGCGTCGAGTACGATTCGCGTCATCGACCCGGTCCCCGCCGGCAACGTCACGAGCAGGTAGTCGAGCGACCCCCACTCGAGGCCGTCGAGCAACTGCGGGAGCGCGAGTTCGAAGAGGGCGTCGGCCATCGGTGCCGTCTCCCGTCCCGGTAGCCCGCGGCCGAGGGCGACTGCCTGTACGTCGCGGTACGCCGTCGGGGTGATCCGCTCGCGCGCGAGATCCGGGGGATCGACGGCGTCGAGCCAGGTCTCGCCCACGCGCTCTACGCCGACCCCGAGGTCGAGCACTCCGACGCGCGCGTCGATCGCCGACAGCGCCGTCGCCAGGTTGGCCGTGACGGTAGCCGACCCCGCCTCGGCGTCGAGCGCCCCGATCGCGACCACGTTCTTGACCCCGGGAAACACCCGCCGATCGACGTCGACGTCGGCGTAGAGTCGGGGCTCGAGGCCCATTCCCCGACAGAGCGCACGCACCTCGTCACACATGTGCCACTCGGTGGGCGACAGCGGGGCGTTGAACGCGAGCGAGACGTACGCGACGTCGCCGTCGACCCGGACGTCCGTAATCAGCCCGAGCGAGACGAGGTCGTCCTCGAGTTCGGGATCGGTGACGGTACTGAGTCGCTCCCGTAGCTTCGTTGCCGTGCTCATCGTATCACCGGGAGCTGTGTCCCGTACGAGACGCTTCGACCACCCCCCGAAAAGTCACCCCTTACCATTCCCGCAACGTGAAAGGCGGCGTGAACATGTTCTGGTGCTCTCGCTGTGTAGGAATCAGGTGGCCGTTATACGCCGACGGACTCCCGATACTTCCGTATGACCGTCGACTCAGGGGACCCAGCGGCTCGCGAGACGGAGACGACGCCGCTGCGGGCGACACTCGAGGTCGATCCACCCGAGAGCGCGGCGTGTGTGGTCGTCGAAACGTCCACGAACGCCGCCGCTGTGACCCGAAGCTGTACGGGCGAGACCTGCCACAGCGAGGTCACGGTCCTCGAAGACGGAGGGTGCCAGCAAACGTACGTCTCCGGGGAGCGGACTGCCACCTGTGTCTGTGGGACGATAGGCGAGTTCGACTGTGCGTTCGACGTCGAGAAAGTCCGGAACGGATCGCTCGTGATCGGGCTGGTCGTGCCGGATCGGGCACTGCTCGGACGGATCGTCGGGGCGCTTCAAGAAGCCGGGGCAACGGTTCGCCTGAGCAGGCTCTCACACCGTTCGGATAGCGACGACGTGATTCTCGAGGTCGACGCAACTGACGTAACAGAAAAACAGCAGGAAGCCGTCGAACTGGCGGTGGAACGGGGCTACTACGACCGACCGCGAAACGCGACGCTCTCCGACCTCGCCGAGGAACTCGACATCTCACGGTCGGCCGTCTCTCAGCGACTTACCGCCGCCGAGGTGACGCTGATCCAATCGTTCGTCGACCAGCAGTGACCGTGACACCCGCAAACCCCTTCCAGCATCCGTTTCCAGCCCACCAGCGTGTCGAGAGGTACGCCCTCCCGGATCGACGGCCGAGCCGACGGGTCCGTCACTTCCCACCGAGTGAAAATTCCCCCTCGAGCCGTTATACCTGCATAATAAAGGTCTATTTATGTCCTCGAGCGAGAACTCCCCCCGATCCGGCGCCACCGAGCATCTGCGGGCGACGTTCGGGATCGAGCCCCATCCCGAAGCCGGCTGTTCGATCGTCGGTGCAAGCACGGACGGGTCCGAGGTAACCCAGGAGCTAGTCCTCCCGGACGACAGCCGCTCTAACGGCAGCGAGTGTCGGACGGAAGTCGTCGACCCCGAGTCCAACGACCGACGGTACCTGAACGGGGTCGTCCACGAGCGATGTGTCTGTCCGGTGTTCCAGTGTCACGACTGTATCACGTCCGTCGAAAAGTACGAAAACGGCGTCCTCGAGGTGTCGGTCACGACCCCGGATCGCGAGGAGCTGTCCGCGATCGTCTCGGCTCTGCAGGCGACCGGCGCGACGGTTCGGCTGCGACGGATCTCGCGTTCGGGCGGCGACATCGACGCCGGCCCTGTCGAACTCGAGGTCGATTCGATCACGGAGAAACAACGCGAGGCCGTGTTCCTCGCCGTCGAGATGGGATACTACGAAACGCCACGACGGGCCGACCTGACCGACCTGGCCGAATCGCTCGAGGTCTCTCGATCCGCCGTCTCACAGCGGCTCACGGCCATCGAATCGAAACTGGTCACGAACCTGTTCGAACAGCACCCGTCCGAATCTGCCTCGATCGCCCAGCAGGACTGATACGGACTCCTGCATCAGTTTCGGCCCGAGGGCGAGCCATCCTACGGTCGGGCCAGTATATCGGGATGGCAGACCGGATGACACCTCCCCGCGCTGGACAGTTCTCGCCACCAGTTCGAGCGGGCCACCCGTCGGCCCCCGTCTGTCACTTAAATCAATGTAGTATAGAGGTATAGAGCCATCGCCGCAGTGGCCGTCGGTTCACCTATGACCTACGGGTCTCCTCCAGGCGGGAGCGATTCGCCCCGCATCGGACAGTGCTCGGAGCGTCCCGGATGCGACGAGCCCTGCTGGCGCTACGAACTCGAGTACGACCTCGATCACGGACTCGTCGACCATCGCCCCGAGCACGAGGCCTGGCTCCTCGAGTGGTCGCTCGAGTGTCTCGAGGTCGAGCGCGTACAGGACGTCTCGGTCTCGCGACGCGAGGACGGCTACACGACGACCGTCGCCATTAGTATCGAGACGACGGGTCCGGGAACGCTCCTCGAGGTAGAGGGGTTCTCGGTGTTGTTCGACCAGCTGGTCCGCTGGGTCGGTGACGTCACGCTCAGGTCGCTGCCGACGGCGTAACGCCGCTCGACCGCTCTCCTCGAGGGGTTCCGGTGGCGTCCCGGACTTCCAGCACTACCAGCGTACGCGGGTACGTCATTTCGAGCGGTCGGATCGGAGACGGTGGTGAGTCGAGAGATGGACTCGCCTGAATCGTCACCCCGTCGCCTCCACGACGGACTCGACGAGCGTCGCTTCGGCCGAGCGGAGTCGCTGTGAGACCGCCGACTTCGAGATCCCGAGTTCGGACGCGAGTTCCGAGAGATCGGCCCCTCGCGGGCTGTCGTAGTAGCCACGCTCGCAGGCTAACTCGAGCGCTTGCCACTGTTTGACCGTCACGTCGGACAGATCGACGTTGACGTCCGAGACGTGTGGGTTGCTGACGTCGGCCGTCTCCGGATGGATCGTCACACCGGCCTCGTCCAGACAGGTGAGGACGTCACGAGCCGACTCGAGCTCCGAGACGACCATCGAGATTTTGAACTGTGTGCTGTCGTCGTCTGATGGGCTACCCATGATCGCTCTCCTCCAGTGTGAATCGTCGGGTCGCGTCGGGTCGTCGACGATCGATCGTCGGCCGACGGTGACGACGACCCACCGCCTGCCCGATCGACTGACCCAGCCGCGTCGCTGACACACGACGAGAAACGAGGGCCCTCACCCTCGCTTTCCCGGTGTATATTACAGTCACTCAAGTAGGCCACCGCTCCGCTCGAGCGGATGGGCAGTTCGCTCGAGCGCTCGCCGGCTCGTGATCGAGCTATCGGATCGGCGACCGCGTCGAAAAGTGATCGAAGCCGAACAGTGATCGAAGTCGGTCGACGGCTCAGTAGAACTCCCGGACGAGATCCATCGCGTCCTCCGGTGCGCCGTCGGGGATCTCGGACATGTTCTCGGTGACGCCGTGTTGCTCGTGGTACGGCACGGAATTTTCGTCCTGGTACATCACGCCCTGATACTCTTTCTCGCTGTCGAGGATGACGCCCTTGGCGGCCTCGTAGTCCGATGGATCGTGGCCCGCTTCCTCGAGGTCGACGAGGTTGTCGCGGAAGTAGTCGTAGGTGTCGACGTCGTTGAACGTGACACAGGGGCTGAAGACGTTGACGAAGCCGAAGCCGTCGTGTTCGATGGCCTGCTGGACGATCTCCTGGTGGCGCAGCGCGTCGGAGGCGAACGACTGGGCGATAAAGGAGGCCCCGGAGGCGAGCGCGAGCGCGAGCGGGTTGACCGGCGGCTGCTTCGGGCCCTCCGGCGTCGTCGAGGTCTCGAAGTCGGACCGGGAGGTCGGCGAGGCCTGGCCTTTCGTCAGCCCGTAGATTCGGTTGTCCATGACGACGTAGGTCATGTCGACGTTGCGGCGGACGGCGTGGACGAAGTGTCCAGCACCGATCGAGTAACCGTCACCGTCGCCACCGGCGACCATGACCTCGATGTCGGGACGGGCCATCTTGACCCCGGTGCCGACCGGCAGCGCACGGCCGTGGACCCCGTGGAGGGCGTAGCTGTGCATGTAGGTCCCGATCTTGCCGGAACAGCCGATCCCGGCGACCACGAACGTGTTGTCGGGGTCGTTGCCGGTCTCGGCGAGTGCTTTCATCATACCGTTCATCGTCCCGAAGTCGCCGCACCCGGGACACCACGTCGGCTGTTTGTCGGATTTGAAGTCGGTGAATCGAACGTCGGAGCTCATTTGGCTGGCACCTCTGCAGCGAGTTGGTCGGTGATCTCTTCGGCGAGTTCGTCCGCGTTGAAGCGGACGCCGGTGTATTTGTTGATGCGCTTGACACGGGTAAGCGTGTCGTGCTCGATGAGGTCGGCGAACTGACCGGTCGCGTTACACTCGACGACGATCACGTCGTCGGCCGCCTCGACCTCCTCGGTGAGATCCGGGCGCGGGAAGATGTACGGCACCGAGATGACGCGGACGTCGATCCCGTCCTCCTCGAGGTAGCCGAGGGCCTCGACGAGCGCACCCTCGTTCGATCCCCACGAGATGACGAGGCTGTCGGCGTCGGGGTCCCCGAACTCGCGGTACTCCCAGTCCTCGCGTTCCTGGGCGGTCTCGACCTTGCGATAGCGTTTGTCGACCTGTCGGACGCGCTCGTCCTGGTCTTCGGTTCGTCGGCCGAGTTCGTCGTGCTCGAGGCCCGTGCTCATGTGTGCCCCGTCGGTCGTGCCGGGGATCGCACGTGGGCTGACGCCGTCGTCGGTGACGGCGTGGGCGCGGAACCGACCTCCCTCGTCGAGCCACTCGTCGACGGTGTCGTCGTCGACGAGTTTCCCGCGGTCGATCTCGACTGCGTCCATGTCGAACGCCTCCGGCGGGAACGTCTGCTCTGTCACCGACATCGCGAGGTCGGAGATGAGGAACACCGGCGTCTGATACTTCTCGGCCAGGTTGAACGCCTCGATCGTCTTCCAGAAACACTCGGTGATCGAGGTGGGGGCGACGACGAACCGCGGGACCTCGCCGTGACCGCCGTAGAGTGCCATGTTGAGGTCGCCCTGTTCTTGCTTCGTCGGCATCCCGGTCGACGGGCCGGATCGCTGGACGTCACAGATGACCATCGGCGTCTCGCTGGTGGCAACGAGGCCGAACGTCTCGGTCATCAGGTCGATCCCGGCACCCGACGTCGCCGTCATCGATCGCGCACCGGCTCGAGCGCCACCGAGAGCCATGTTGATCGCCGACAGCTCGTCCTCGGCCTGGACGACGTGACCGCCGTACTCTTCGATGCGGCCGGTCAGATACTCCATGATCGTCGTCGCGGGCGTGATCGGGTAGCCAGCGTAGAAACGACAGCCGGCAGCCAGCGCGCCCATCCCGATCGCCTCGTTCCCGTTGAGCAGGACGTAATCGTTGTCCGTCGTCTCGAGGTCGTAGCCGAGGTGGTCGAGATCGTAGTTCTCCTCGACGTACTCCTCGCCGAGCCGGGCTGCCGCCTTGTTGTTCTCGACGATCTTCGAGCCCTTGCCGCCGAAGCGTTTCTCGAGGGCCTCATCCAGGTACTCGACGTCGAAGTTCGCGATGGCACAGGCCGCACCGAGTGCGACGACGTTGCGCATGATCGCGCCGCCGGCCTCTTCGGCCAGCGACTTCAGCGGGACGTCGACCGCGGTCATCTCGTCGGGAATCTCGGCCTCCCAGGAGCGTTCGCCGTCGTAGATGACGGCGCTGCCCTCGTGGAGTTCGTCCAGGTTCTCGTCGATCGTCCGCTGGGTGAGCGCGACGAGAACGTCGAGTCTGTCGACGACACTCTGGACGTCGTCGACGGACGTGCGAATCTTGTACGCGGTGTAGCCCCCACGGATTCGCGATGCGAAGTCTTTCGACGTGAACACGTGCCGCCCGGCTCTCGATAGTGCCTGGGCGAAGATCTTCCCGGTGGAGTCGATCCCGTCTCCGGCCTCGCCTCCAACCGCCCAGTTGAGGTCCTCAGCCATGTTAGGCCGAACCTTGCTCCCCACAAATGAAAAGGCTTCTGAAAGCCTCACCGACGGACTCACTGGAACGAATTATTAACACGCATAGGGGTGAACAGCCAGTCCGCATCCGGGGGAAATCAGTTCGAGTGCCGGCCAGTCGTTCTCGAATGCTCGCCGCACACCCATGCGGGATCGGCGAGCACGGTCCGAGACGGACACCGTCCCCGCAGACGGCGTCCGACGCACCTGCTCGCACGCGTGAGTACGCATACCGTACAGCGACTACACGAGCCGCGGGCCACGTGGTCGCGACTATCTCGACTCCGACCCGACGGACGGCGAGTTCACGGACGACGGTCGACCACGCGCGAACGAAATCGCTTTTCGGCCAGCGCACCAACCCTTCGGTATGAAAGGTACTGCCGTCACCGTCGACGACGTCCGCGACGTCGGGCCGGACACCGTGGCACTCGAACTCGAGACGCCCGAGGACTTCGATGCCCTGCCCGGTCAGTTCGTCCTGCTCCGTGCCGCCCCAGAGGGAGAGGAACTCGCCCGCCACTACACGCTCTCTTCGCCCGCGGTCGCGGAGACGTTCGAACTCACCGTCGGTATCGATCCCGACGGCGACCTCTCGCCGTGGCTCGCCGACCTCGAGGGCGGCGAAACCGTCCACGTCGAGGGCCCCTTCGGTACGATTACTTACGAGGGTGATCGCGACGTCGTTGCGGTCGCTGGCGGCCCCGGTGTCGGCCCCGCGGTCTCGATCGCCGAAGCCGCCCACGAGGCGGGCCACGACGCCGTCGTGATCTACCAGGACGACGACCCTGCCCACGAGGATCGCCTCGAGGCGCTCGCGGACGCCGGTGCGGCGGTTCACGTGATCGCGGATGACGCCGACGACGAACTGGCCAACGCCATCTCGAGCCACGTCGACGACGGTCAGGTCTACGCGTTCGGCTTCGCCGGCTTCGTGACGACCGTCGCCGACGCGATCGAAGAGGCCGGTGGCGACCCCGACGACGCGTTGATCGAAAACTTCGGCTAGCAGTCACGCTCGAGTGTTCGTCTTCGTCTCACAACAGGAGACAGCCCACCAATGCTGTACCGAGCACAAGCTATATTGGGACACGAACGGGTGGCTGCAGTATGGCTCGAAAATCCTATCAGGAGCAACTCGCGGTCCTTCGCGAGGACATTCTCTACATGAGCGAGGTCGTCATGGAACGACTTCGCATGGGGCTCGACGCACTCGAGCAGAAAGACGAAGACTTAGCCCACGAGGTAATCACCGGCGACGGCGAGGTCAACCGGATGTACCTCGAGTTAGAGAAGGAGTGTATCAACCTCCTGGCACTTCAGCAACCGGTCGCCAGCGACCTGCGGTTTATCGCCTCCTCGTTCAAGATTATCACCGACCTCGAGCGAATCGGCGACCTGGCGGTCAACTTAGGCGAGTACACGCTCGACGCCGAAGAGGACCTCTTTCCCGACGTCGACGTCCAGGAGATGGGCGAATTAACTCTCGAGATGATCGAAGATGCGATGATGGCCTACGACACCGAAGACGTCGACGCCTGCCGGGAACTCGCGGTCCGCGACGACGACCTCGATCACTTCGCCGAGCGCGCAAGCGAGATCGTCGTCCGGGACCTGATCGAACGTGAACTCGAGTCGCCCGACGAGGTCGAACTCCTCTTGCAGGACGTTTCGCGGCTCCTGTTGACGATTCGGGACCTCGAACGCGTCGGCGACCACGCGGTCAACATCGCCGCACGGACGCTGTACATGGTCGAGAACGACGACGAACTGATCTACTGACACCACACGCCAGCGCTGCAGTGTCTCCCTCGAGCACGACCGTGCTTTTCCCATCTTGTCGTGTCCACGCCGTGACCCGGCGACGAGCGCGTTCGAGATCACCTCGGCTTCGGATTCACGAATCGCGTGGCGGGACCCCGGTCAACAGCTGTGCGACGTCGACGATGTTTCGCGTCTCGAGCAACAACTCAGCCGCCTCGCGCACCGTGAACTCGGCCTCGAGCTCCACGCCGTGACAGCGGGCGTAACACTCGAGCCAGGCGTTCATCGCTCGCTCGATGGCCTCGAACTCCGCCTCGGAGAACCCGACGCGCCGGCCACCCGTTCGGCCCTCGACGTACCACCAGATTGCCTGACCGGCCCCCTCACGGAGATACTGGTCGGGGTCCTCACAGAGCGACGAGACGTCCTCGCGCTCGAAGGCAGCCCGGTCGCGTTCGGCCTGGCGCTCGAGCGCGGCGATCCGCGGCCCATACCGGCTCACGCTAGCCCTCGCGGTACTCGACGCCTTTGCCGCCGCGGGGGTGTTCCCACGTCGTGTCGGCGACGACCGCGCAGGTGCCACACTCGACGCAGGGCTGGGTGTCGAGGCTCACGACAGTCTCTGCGGTGCCGTTTCGTTTGACCTCCTCGGAGCGATAACAACCGCCGCCGAAGTCCTCCGCGCTGACCGGGCAGGCGTAGACCGCCGCCCCGCTGGCCTCGTAGGACTCGTCCTCGAGGTCGATGTGCGGGTTCCCGACGTCCGTATCGTAGGTGAGGTCGCCGATGCGTTCCTCGAGCGTCGGGGGCTCGACCTCGTTGTTCCAGTAGATCGTCCGTCCCTGGGTCTCGCCGATGATCGTCGGGACGGTGACGTAGCCCGTCCGCGTGTCGGGCAGCATCGACACCAGAAACGG
>LKMK01000119.1 GCA_001563805.1 Natrialbaceae archaeon B1-Br10_E2g2 | reverse complement strand
GCTCGAGTTCCTCCGGCTCGACGTTCTGGATCGACGAGACGGCGAGAAGGAGTGCGGTGCTCGCCGGATCGTAATCCCGCTCGTCGCACCAGATGTGGTACGTTCCCCGTCGATCGTCGTGGTAGATCGGTCGCCCAGTCGAGTCGTCGACTGGCGTCAGTCGATCCGCCGGAGCCGTTGCGGACATGACAGGCAGAACGACACCACTCGAACACATAAGGCTACTGGCCAATTGAGTGGGTGATCGGACCGGAACGTCCCACCACGTGGCAGTTGTCGCGGAACGATCGGAGCGGAGAAACGAGAACGTCTGGTGGACCGCTGGCGACGTTATTCGGCAGCGATGACGTCGTCGATGCGGACGATCATCGTCGCGGCTTCGGTCGCGCTCTCGACGGCTTCACGCTTGACGTCGGCGGGGTCGACGACGCCGTAGTCGAAGGGGTCGTCGATCGTGACCGTCTCCCCGTCGGTGATCAGACCGGCACGACCCTCGGCATCGTGGGCGGCACGAAGGTCCACGAGCGCGTCGATGGGGTCCTGGCCGGTGTTGGCGGCGAGCGTCCGCGGGACGACGTCGAGTGCATCGGCGAAGGCGGTGACCGCGAGCTGCTTGCGGCCCTCGATACCGGCGGCCTCGGTGCGGATCTTGTCCGCGATGGCGATCTCGGTCGCACCGGCGCCGGGGACGACCTCGCCGGAGGCGAGCGCCGTCGCGGCGACGTCGAGCGCGTCGCCGATCGCTCGCTCGAGTTCGTCGACGACGTGTTCGGTGCCGCCACGGACGAAGACGGTGACGGCTTCAGCCGCGGCGCCGCCCTCGACGAACGCGAGATCGTCGTCGCCGAAGTTCTCGGTGCGGATGCGGTCGGCCTGGCCGAAGTCCGATTCCTCGAGGTCCGAGAGTGCGCCGACGCGGCTCGCACCCGTCGCGGAGGCGACCTCGCGGGCGTCGGAGTTGCCCAGATTCTCGAAGACGAGGACGCCCTCGTTCGCGAGTGCCGAGCTGACGCGGTCGTCGACGTCGTCGGTGGTGAAGACGACGTCGACCCCGCTGTCGACGATGGTCTCGGCGTAGCCGCGGAGTTCGTTCTCCTCGGCGTCGATGGCGGCGTTGAGCTGGTCGATCGAGTCGATGGCGTACTCGGCGTCGACGTCGCCCGTCCGGACCTCGAGTTCGACGTCGAGGATGGCGATCGAGGCGTCCTCGACCGCCGAGGGCATCTCGTCGTGGGCGGGCTCTTCGTCGAGGACGATCCCCGGAACGAGTTCGGTCGCGTTCGAGGAGGCGCCGATCTGCGTGTGGACGGCGACCTTGTCGCGCTCGACGCCGTCGTCAGTTTCGACGTGGCGGACGGCCTCGACGACCGTCTCGGCGAGGGTCTCGGCGGTGAGTCCGCCGGTACCCTTGCCGGTCATGCTCGACTCGGCGACCTGTTTGAGGACGTCGTCGTCGACCTCGGCGTCCTGGACCTGTTCGGCGATCGCCTCGAGAGCGATCGCGGCGGCCTCGTGATAACCCTCGACGATCGTCGTCGCGTGGACGTCCTGTTCGATGAGGTCTTCGGCCTCGGCGAGCAGGTTACCAGCGATCACCGCGGCGGTCGTCGTCCCGTCGCCGACTTCCTCCTCCTGGGTCTCGGCGACTTCCACGATCATCTGGGCCGCGGGGTGTTCGATGTCCATCTCGTTCAGGATGGTCGCGCCGTCGTTCGTGATGACGACCTCGCCGCTCGAGTCGACGAGCATCTTGTCCATCCCGCGGGGGCCGAGCGTCGTCCGTACCGACTCGGCGACCGCCTTGCCGGCCATGATGTTCGACGACTGGGCGTCACGGCCCTGTGTTCGCTGGCTGTCCTCGCTCAAGATAAACATCGGCTGTCCGCCCATGCGTCGCTGTTGTGCCATAGTTGAATCCTCACTAACCATGTCGTCAGCACTTCTATATAAAGCTTTCTCTCCCAGTGGCGTTCCCTCTGGCGATTGCCCGGAATCGATCGTCCTCGACACCGCCGCACACGGAGTCGGTACCAAAATATGGGTCGGGTCGTAAGGATTCCCAGGGATGCTGGAGCTGGAACACGGGTTTCGCGTCGTCGACGTCTACGCGCGACTCACGCCGGATGGGGGACCGGGAGGAAGCCGTCGGCCGCACCTCTCCCCGGAGCAACTCGAGCGGGAGATGCACCAGGCGGGGATCACGCGGTCGGTCGTCTTTCCGCCCGCTAAGGGCGAGACGAGTTACCTCGCCCCGAACAACGGGGTCGCACGGCGGAGCGTCGATCGACCGTTCGTCGCGTTCGCCCGGATCAACGGCACCCACCGCCCCGAGCGCACCGCCACTGGGCGTCTGTACAACGCCGTGAGCCGACGGAACGACCACCACACGACGCCCGGAGACGTCGAGCGATACGCCTACGACGACCGCTTCCACGGGTTCGTCCTCGATCCGACCGTCGACGACTACCCGGACGACGACGTCCTCGCCGTCTTAGAGGACGTCGGCCTCCCGCTGATCGTCCGCGGCGGCGTCGACGCACCACCGAGCGACCTCGCCGACACCCTGCTGGGTCGGTCGTTCCCGGTGATCGTCGCCCACTTCGGCGGCCACCCGCTCGATCGCACGCTCAAACACGAACTGATCGACCTCCTCGAGGAGTACGACGACTGTTACGTCGAGACGAGCTTCGTCCGGTACCGGGACCTCCTAGAGCGCGCTGTCCTCGAACACCCCGACCGGGTGCTGTTCGGCAGCGGCGCCCCCGCCTGCCACCCCGACGTCGCCGTTATGGAGATCCTCACGCTCGACGTCAGCGAAGACCTCCTCTGGCGTGTCTTCTCGAAGAACGCCTGTCGCGTCGTCGACGCCCTCGCACCGAGCGCGAACGTCGACGGCGGGAGTCGCTGAACGCATGCCGCAATCGACCTCGAGGGGGCATGCATTGGGCGGCTTCCGGCGTATGGGTGCTGCGTGGCTCCCCTCGAGTGACGGTACTGAAACGTGACCCGAGCACGCGGACGACCCGACGCCGTCGGCTGGCGGATCCACTCGCTGCAACGAGAGGATTCTTTTATGCCCCTGTTGGCACATCCGGTAGGTATGTCGACGACCTGGCTCGAGGCGACCGCCCGCTCGAGCGCGACCGGTGGTGACTCGCCCTGACGATGCGTCACACGCTTCGCGAACAGGTCCGAAAGCAACGGGAGACGCTTCGGATCTACGGCTACGGCCTCTGTATGGGGACGGCCGACGCCCTCCCCGGCGTCTCCGGCGGCACCGTCGCCCTCCTGCTCGGCTTTTACGGTCGGTTGATCGCGGCCATCACCGCGTTGACGCCCGGACGGGTCCTCGAGGTGGTCGGCGCGTACGATCCACAGCGGCGGCCGCGAGCGCGGGAGGCGCTCCTCGAGATGGACCTGCAGTTCCTGTTGCCACTCGGCGTCGGGATGGTGACCGCGGTCGCCCTGATCGCCGGCGCCGTCTCGTCGCTGGCCGAGAGCCACCCGATCGCTCTCTTTGGCTTCTTTACCGGGCTCATCGCCGCCTCCGCGGTCGTGCTCTTCCGGAGTCTCCGATTCGCCTCGCGCAGCCACCTCCTCGCCGCGGCCGCCGGAATCGCACTCGCCCTGTTGGTCAGCGCCAACGTGGTCGAACTCCCTGGCAGCGGCGCGACGCTGATCTTCCTCTCCGGCGCGCTCGCGATCAGCGCGATGATCCTCCCGGGGATCTCGGGGGCGCTCATCCTGATCCTGCTCGGCCAGTACGTCTTCCTCTCGGCTGAGCTGACCGCCTTCCTCGGCGCCATCCGGGGCACCCTCTCGGGGAACACCTCGCTTGCGGCCGCGATCGATCCGGGGACCACCGTCGTCGTCTTCGTCCTCGGCGGCTTCGTCGGGCTCGTCACGATCGCCAGGGTCGTCCGCCGGGCGCTCGAGCGCGCCCGCGAGCCGACGCTGCTCTTTCTCGTCGGGCTCATCGCCGGCTCGGTGCCCGCACCGTTGCACAACGTCTCCGAGACGTACGCGTTGACGGCCGACGTCCTCGCGCTGACTGGCGCGTGGGCGGTCGTCGGCGCACTCGCCCTGTTCGCCCTCGACGCCCTCGCCGGCGGCTTCGACCCCGAGTGAGCGCCCAAACCGTTACGGGCCCGGCCGTCGACCGCCATGGCATGGAATCCGTCGGGAACGGCCTCGTCACGATCGACTGGAACCAGCCGCGAGCGGACGTCGTCCTCTCGCGACCCGAGAAGCGAAACGCTATGACCGTCCCGCTCATGCGCGACCTCGTCACGGCGTTCGACCGCGTCGACGACGCCGACGACGTCCGTGCGGTGACGTTGCTCGGCGAGGGACCCGTCTTCTGTGCCGGCATGGACCTCGAGATGATGCGCGAGCGCGTCGAGCCGGCGTCGTCGATCGATCGCGACGCGTTCCCCGAGGTGCTCGAGCGCATCGAGACGCTCCGCCAGCCGGTCGTCGCGGGGATCAAACGGGCCGCCCCTGCGGGGGCCTTCGAGCTGACGCTCCCCTGTGACGTCCGGATCCTCGGGCGCGAGGCGAAATACGGCCTGCTCGAGGTACAGCTCGGAACCTTCCCCCACGGGGGCGGGACCCAGCGGCTGCCCCGACTGGTCGGCCTCTCGAACGCGAAACGGATCGTCCTCACCGGCGAGTTCGTCGACCCCGAGATCGCCCACGCGATGGGACTCGTCCACGACCTCTGTGCCGACGAGGACGTCGACGAGCGAGCGAAGGCGTTCGCCGACGACCTCTGTGCGAACGCCCCGCTCGGAATGAAGCGGGCGAAGGAGGCGCTCAACGCCGCCTTCGAGCTGCCGCTCCAGCAGGGGCTCGCCTACGAACGACAGCTGGCGTACGGGCTCGACGACACCGACGATTATCGCGAAGGATTGGAGGCACGGCTCGAGGGACGAGAACCGGAGTTCCGCGGAGCGTAATCGAGCGACCGACGGTCGGACGACGATCAGCGCCGATCGTATTTTCGAACCGCCCGGTCGTGTCTGACCGAGACACCGTTCGGATTCCGTCGTGCCGACCGATCCCGGTACCGCGCGCGGATCCCGTCACGGAAGCCCGCGGCGGCGTTCGAGACGACCTCGAGCCCGTCGCCGGCCCACGTCGTCGGCGTCACGTCGCCGGAGAGAATGCGGCGAGTGCCGGAGGCGCCGTCGCGAATCGCGCTCCCGACGGTTCGGGCGAGGACGGTCGGACGCGGGCCGTAGTTCTTCGCGAGCCGGTAGGACAGTGCCCGGTAGCGTCGGCCCCAGTCGACGTCGGCCTGGCCGCCGTCGGTGCCGACCTCGCTCCGGACGGCCATCTCCCCGTCCCAGTTCACGTCGAACCCGAGGCCGGCGAGGCGATGGGCACAGTCGCGTCCGCCGCCGACGGTCAGATACTCGTCGAACCCGTCGAGGGCGTCGAGGACGGTCCGATCGAAGGCGACGTTGTCGGCGGCAAAGCGTGTCACACGCCGGCCGGCGACGGTCTGGGACTCTCCCGGCTCCGGCGCGACCGGCTGTTCGCCGGTAATCGGCCCGGTGACGACCGACGTCTCGCCCGCGATCGATCGCTCGATGGCTCCGTACCAGCTTCGTTCGACGACGTACTCGCCGTCGAGGAAGGCGACGACGTCACCGGTCGCCACCTCGAGGCCGCTGTTACGCGAGACGTTCGGGTTCCGGTCGGAGATTTCGACTAACACGTCGACGTCGTCGCGTTCGCGAACCACGCCCGTCGTTCCATCCGACGACGGGCCGTTGACGACGATCACCTCGGTCGACGTCGGGGTTCGGTCCGCGACCGAGTCCAGACAGGACAGTAACTGCTCCCGGTCGTTGAGCGTCGACACCACTACCGAGAGCTCCATACGTCACCGTACCCGTCGATAGTAAAAAAGATCGAGGGTTCGCGGACGAGAGCGGGCCGGATACGACGCGTGCTGACGGGGGTCAGCGCAGCCGCGTGTTCCAGTAGGAAACCGAGGCGAAGTGGTCGGTGACGGGGTGGCCCCCGATCGCCGTATCGAGGGTCCGGATCGGGGACGCGAGCCCGTTGGGGATCGATCGGTACAGCCCGTACGGGGCGAGGAAGTCGTCCTCGACGTCGACCAGCGTCAGGTTCGTCTTCGCGAGCAGTTCGCTCACCTCGCTCTTCGAGTAGAGACGCGACCCCATCGGCAGCGCCCAGTTGTAGACGCTCCGGGCGCTAAAGCGGTTGAACGTATCGAAGACGACCTGCTCGCTCGAGACGCGGCGCATCTCCCGCAAGAACGCCTCGGGATCGTCCGCCAGATGGAAAAACCGCATGGCGACGACGGTGTCGAAGTGATCGTCGGGGAACGGGAGCCGTCCCGCATCGCCACGCAGGAACTCGAGCGTTCCGTCCAGCTGCGCCCCCTGTGCCTTCGTTCGTCCCTGCTGTAACATCGCAGCCGAAATGTCCAGTCCGACGACGTCGGCGCCCTGTTCGGCGAGCATCACGGTGAATCGCCCCGTCCCGCAGGCGATCTCGAGAATGCGCCGGTCCTCGACCGGCATGATCGCCTCGAGGACCGCCGCCTTCTCCCGACGGTCGATGAGCTTGCCGCCCTTGGAGAACCGCTTGTCGTCGTACTCCTCGGCGACGTCGTCAGCCTGGTACCACTCCTGTCCTTTCACACTGGGCGCAACTACAGATCCGATGGGATAAAACGATACTGGACTCCGCTCGCGAGCAGGGCCCGTACGACCTGGAGCGAAACGGACGACCAGCTAGCTCATAGACCGGGCGGACAGATCGTATTAATACTTCACCCATACACCTTATACAAACAAGATTGTTCGTATCCACATATAGGGAAGCTTTACCATCGGCGGTTTCACCCGAATGAGTATGAGCACGAGCCCAGCCGAGGACCGGTCCGCCGCCGTCGAGGAACCGCTGACGGAAGACGAGTACCGCGACCGCCTCCGTGAGCTGCCCCCGAGCGCCAAACTCGTCGCGAAAGTCCTCGAGACCGACTCCCCGCTCTCTCAGGGCCAACTCGCCGAAGAATCGCTCCTGCCCGACCGTACCGTTCGCTACGCACTGAACCGCCTCGACGACGTCGGCCTCGTCGGCTCGCGCTACAGTTTCCGCGACGCACGCAAGCAGGTCTACTTCCTCAAACACTGACAGACCACCGTACCACTCGCTTCAGGCACTGACAGATCACCGTAACGCCCCTCACGACATCGACCGTTCTCTGGACCCAGTCGGCTCCGCTATGCACTTGTGAGTTCGGCCACACCTCGTCGTATGCACGTCAGTCGGCACCCGGTTCCGGTCGACGGCCGCGTCCCGACCGGGACCACGAACGCCTACCTGCTCGGCGTCGATCCGGCAGTACTCGTCGATCCGCCGGCACGGACCGACGACCTCGACGCCGCAGTCGACGGCCGGAGCGTCGACCACGTTCTCGTCACGCACACGCACCGCGATCACGTCGGTGCCGTCGACGCCTACGCGACCGAGACCGGCGCGACCGTCTGGGCTCGCTACGGGCGGGTCGACCGCTTTCGGGAGGCGACGGGTCGAACGCCCGATCGGACGTTCCTGCCGGGCTCGACGATCCCGGTCGGCGACGACCGCGTTCGGATTCTCGACGCACCCGGACACGCGCCCGACCACGTCGCACTCGAGGCGGGTCGCGGCGGACCGATCTGCTGTGGCGACTGTGCCGTCCGGGACGGGAGCGTCGTCGTCGGTGCGCCCGAGGGCGACATGCGCGCGTACCTGACGACGCTTCGCCGACTTCGGGCGATCGACCCACCCGCGCTGTACCCCGGTCACGGGCCGACGGTCGACGATCCAGCGGCGACGCTCGAGCGGCTCCTGTCCCACCGGTACCGCCGGGAACGCCGGGTACTCGCGGCGTTTGAGGACGGTGCACGGACGCTCGAGGAGGTTCTCGACGGCGCCTACGGGAAGGACCTGACCGGGCTCGAGGACCTCGCGCGGATGACGGTCGTCGCCCACCTCGAGAAGCTCGCCGTCGAGGGCCGACTCGAGTGGGACGGCGCTCGCGTGCAGCCGGTCTGAGCAGGCCCGAAGCGATTTCTGATCCGATACTTTTCTCGACCATCAATTTCCGATGCAGAAGAGCAGTAGCTATATTATTCGCGATGTCGCAGAGAGGGGTATGGGAAGCGGGAACGGTGGCGACTACCGACTCGACGAGATCGACAGGCGGATCGTCTACGCCCTCATGGCGGACGCTCGAAACACCTCCGCGCCGGCGATCGCCGAGGAAGTGAGCGTCTCGGGCGCGACGATCCGCAACCGGATCGCCCAGCTCGAAGAACACGGAATCCTCGAGGGGTATCACGCCACCGTCGACTTCGAAGGCGCCGATGGTTCGCTCATGAACCTCTTTCTGTGTCACGCCCCCTTCGGCGACGTCGAGGGCGCTGCCCGCCGGATCGGAACGATCCCCGGCGTGATCAACGTCCGCGAACTGATGGGCGGCCGGATGAACCTCCACGTCCTCGCGGTCGGCGCCGACACGAGCGACCTCCGGCGGATCGGCCGTGACCTCGAGAACGCCGACGTCGAGATCGAAGACGAGGTGCTCCTCCAGAACGAGCACCACTTCCCGTACACGCCGTACGGCCCCGCCGATCAACGGCGTCTCGAGCCGCTGGCCGACTACATCAGCCTCACCGGCGGCGCGGAGGTCGTCGAGGTGACGGTCCACGAAACCGCCCCGATCGCCGGCTGTACGCTCGAGCGAGCCGCCGAGGACGGACTCCTCGAAGACCACACCCTCGTGATCGCGATCGAACGGGACGACGCGGTGCTCACCCCACACGGCGACACCGAGATACGCCCACACGACGTCGTCACCGTCTTCTCGCCGGACGGAGCCGGCGAGGCTGCACTGGAGGGGTTCGAGGATTCCGAGGAACGGTCCCAGCCGTCGTCTCCCACCTAGTATGCCGGTCGATCGACTCCTCTCCGAACTACTGAGCCGGAACCCAGAGCCCGAGCCCGATGCCGCGGTGCTCTATGAGTGTCGCCACTGTGGCTCGAAGTTCGACGAGCCCGTCGGCCGCTGTCCGGTCTGTGAGACCGCCGAAATCGCGAGCTACGAGTTCCCGACGTCGGATGCAAACGCCCAGGAGAACGACACCGGGGGACGAGAAGACGGGGAAGTCGCCGACGACGACGGCCCCTCAGGCGACGACGATCGATCCTCGAGCGAGGACGACTGACAGAAGCTGCCTCCCTCGAAGATGGACGACCGTCCCAACGAATCGGCCGGTCCCGACCCGGAGCCCGCACCGACTGACTTTTGCGCGCCCGCACCCCACCTCCCGGTGTGCACTCGCTCGAGGCCGAACTCGCGACCGCCCGGGAGCTCGCCGTCGCCGACATCGCCGACGCGATCGAGTCGATCGGCTTCGAGTGTCCCCGCTGTGGCGCCTGCTGTACCCGCGACGGCGAGGACGAGCACACCGCGACCGTCTTCCCCGACGAGGTCCGCGACCTGCAGTCGACCGACGAAGACGCGACGCTCGAGTCCGCCGCGCCGGGACGGTCGGAGCTTGAGTGGCGCGACGTCGCCCGGCCGATGCCGTACGGACTGGCCGAGGGCGACGACGGCCT
>LKMK01000118.1 GCA_001563805.1 Natrialbaceae archaeon B1-Br10_E2g2 | reverse complement strand
TGTCATCAGCTTCGGTCAGTAACCGCTCCAGTTCTTCGTCGCTCAGATGCCGCACAAGTTCCTTCTCCCGACCAACCATGCTTGGTTCGATGGGCTCCAGTTGCACAAAAGCTTCCCTGATGTACTACGCGACCGCGATTGCGAACGGCGAAGCCGTGAGCGAGCACGTCCGACCGTGTGTTCAAATCGCGCCCGGCCCGCTTCTCACCGCGAGCATCGGAACCGGCGGGGTTTGAACGAGACGAGTCGCAGCCGGTGAGCAAGCAACGCGAGCGAACTGGAACGTCTCGGCGTGGTTCACAATTGCGCCCGGCCCGCTTTTGCTCCGAGCATCTACGCGAGGAGCAACGAGGCTACTGCAATTTGAACGCAGAGGGCCCTCACCGAGTGGAGCCGACTACTGTCTGTAGCCGGGCCTCGAGGAGCGTTCGGTGGAAAATCGGCTATTCACGTAGCCGACGGCTTGTCTCCACCTGGAAGCAGCCACTCCGCGGGTCGTAATTGCCGAAATCCGTCCGTGAATCACTAAAGTCGTGGGTGTTCTCCTCGAGTCTCTTTAACTTACCTGAAAGTAACCCCATAGGTTACTTGTAACTCGGCTGAAATTCATTATGTCCTTCTGAGTTAATTGAGTACATGACCGGAAGAAAGGGTGTTACTGGCGCGCTCTCGAGTGGCAATACACCGGGAGGTGGCCGATGACACGGCAGACGGATGCAGAGACAAACCAGAACAGTAACCCGGTCGGTGGCGCTACAGATCGGGGGCACCTCTCGCGGCGAGGGACGCTCGCGGCCATTGGCGGCGTTGCTGTGGGACTTACAGCGGTCGGCGTCGTGAGCGGTGATTTCGCTGACGGTGACGGCAGTGAGGGGTCACCCTACCAGATCGAGACGTGGGAGCAACTCGATACGGTACGAGACTACAGGGACGACCACTTCGAACTTGCGGCGGACCTGAACGAGGGGACTGCCGGGTACGACACGCACGCAAGCGAGAACGCAAACGACGACGAGGGCTGGAACCCCATCCCGAATTTTGAGGGCTCACTCGACGGGCAGGGGTACGCCATATCCGGATTGTACATCGAGCGGACGGGTACCGGCGATGACAACATCGGCCTGTTCGAAGAGCTCGAGCCGGGTGCCGAAGTCAGGAATCTTCGTCTCGTCGACGCCGACGTCACCGGGAACACCAGAGTCGGTGCCCTCGTGGGAGATGCTAGCACAGGGTCCGAAATAACGAACTGTGGCGTCCACGGCGAGGTCGAGGCAGCCGACGACGACAACGCCGTCTATTCCGGAGGGCTAGTGGGAGACAACAGCGCGAGCATCACTGACTCGTACTTCCGAGGGATTGTGAGAGGCTGGTTCTGGGTCGGTGGATTGGCCGGTAACAACGAGGGAAAGATAGTACGCTCGTATGCCAGAGGCACCGGTGTCGAAGACATGCTCATCGCTGCCGATAGATCCGAGATCGGCGGCATCGCCGGAGAGAACGAGGGAACCATCGAGGAGTGTTACGCCGTGGGCCGTGTCGACGGGAGCGAATCCGGCATCACGAACAACGCTGTCGGCGGAATCGCAGGCAAAAATAGTGGCGAGGAGGCCATTGTGACCAACTCCTACGCAAGGGGGTTCGTGAACAACGCCAGCGACCCCGACGGTTATCTCGGCGGTCTCGTTGGCGAAAACCTCGAGGATGCCACCGTCGAACGTTCGTACTTCGAAGGGGATATCGGAGGCTCCGGCGACATGGAAGGCAAGGTCGCTGGGCTCAACGAAGGCGATGTCGAGGATGTGTACTACGTGTCCGACAACGGCGCGTTTGGCGAGGACGATGGCACCGCGGACGTAACCGACCTGCACCCCGACGAAATCGAGGGGGACGCGGCCACCGATAACATGACGACGCTCGATTTCGCCGAGACGTGGGCGACGGTGACGGCCAACCCACCCACGCTTCAGGTCCACCAGCTCGACCCCATCGGACCGTTCGATTCGCCACCGCAGGATCTCACCAACAACGGGTACCTAAACGACGTAAACGGCGACGGGGAGGCGACGGTCGTCGACGTCCAAGCGCTCGACCAGCACAGAGACGACGAGGTGGTGACGGACAACCCCGAGTGGTTCGCGTTCGCCCGCGAGGATCCGACCGAAGTGAGCCAGGACGACGTCGAAGCGCTGTTTGAGCAGGTCTCCGCCGGAGGTGACAACTGATGACGGGGGATCGGAGCCGTCTGCCACAACTCGGTCTGGCCCTGCTGACGCTCGCGCTCGTGGGCGGTCTTCTCGTCGGGGCCAGCGCGGTCGCAGTCGCTGACGAGGACGTACAGGTAACCGTAGAACCCGCAGCGACCGACCTCGAGACTGATGAGACCGTCACCGTCGATATCTTCGTCGAGAACACCGACGACATCGGAGCGTTCGCAGCGGCAATCGAGGTGTCAGACCCAGATACACTAGAGATAACTGACACGGAGGAGGCCGGTGACCCGATGCTCGAGCCCGAGGAGCCGGTCGCGTCCGATGGATCTAGCGCCGTACTGGAGGGCGTCTACGGTGACGACGCGCTCGAGCCGAGCGACGATGAGCTCCTCGTCGCGACGGTCACACTCGAGGCGACCGAAGCGGGGACGGCAGACCTGACGGCGACGGTTGAGGCGCTCGGTGACGAGAGCGGTGAGAGCTACGCCGTCGACGACGACACCGACGAGACGACGCTGTCGGTTGAAACGGCGTTCCTCGCAGCGTTCACGTTCGACCCCGACGTTCCGGCAGTGGACGAGGACGTTACCTTCGACGCCGCCAATTCGAGTACGCCCAACGAGGAGATAGCAACCTACCGCTGGGACTTCACCGACGACGGGGAGTTCGACGAGGAGACGAGCGACGCGGAGGCCACGACGAGCTTTGAGGAGACCGGCGAGCAGGACGTCACGCTGGAGGTCGAAGACGACATGGGCGAGACGACCGAGACCACGCGGACGGTCGTGGTTGGGGAGGTGCTTTCGGCGGCGTTCGACATCGACCCGGAACCGGCCGAGATAAATGAAACCGTCGCGTTCGATGCGAGCGACTCGACCGCTCCCGACGAGATCGTCGAGTACGAGTGGGCCTTCGGTGATGGGGAGAACGCGACGACGACCGACCCGGTCGTCGAACACGAGTACGAGGAGGCAGAGCGCTACGAGGTCGAGTTGACAGTCGAGGATACCGAGGGAGATACCGATACCGTCACCGAATCCATCGAGGTGTTCGACGGACTCACGGCCGCATTCGAGTGGAATCCGCTGAACCCCGAGCCAAACGAAGTGGTAACGTTCGACGCGAGTGACTCCGCGACGGCAGCCGACGAGATAGTCGAGTACGACTGGGACTTCGATGACGGCACGACCGAGACCACTTCGGAATCGGAGATGACCCACTCCTTCAGCGAGGAGGGGAGTTACGAGGTCGAGCTCGAGGTCGAGGACGAAGAGGGAGAGACGGACGTCCTGACTCAGACTGTACACGTCGCCGAAGACGGCGAGGGAATCTGGGAGGAGTCGCTCACCGAGGAGGTCCGCGATAACTCGCCGACGATCGTCGACGACACGGTGTACATCTCCGATACTCAGGGAACGGTGTATGCGGTCGATGCCGACACCGGCGACATCGAGTGGGAGTTCGACCGCGACCACGACGGATCGAGCGAAGCACCGACCGTCG
The DNA here is from genome assembly GCA_001563805.1 of Natrialbaceae archaeon B1-Br10_E2g2. Classification (GTDB taxonomy): domain Archaea; phylum Halobacteriota; class Halobacteria; order Halobacteriales; family Natrialbaceae; genus Natrarchaeobaculum. The sequence continues at coordinate 5,987 of LKMK01000118.1, read as the reverse complement.
TCGACGGCGTCGTTTACGTTGCCGGTGGGACCTCGACGGTCGGCGACTCGGGAACGCTCTATGCCATCGACGCCGAGACCGGCGACGAACACTGGAACGAGACGATGACGCGAGCGCCAAGAGGCTCGACGGTCGTCGGTGACACGGTGTACGTCTCGACTGGCGGGGACTTCGACGTCAACAACGGCTACGTCTTGGCGTTCGATGCCATCGACGGCGAGCAGCGCTGGGAATACGAGACCACCCGCGAGACGCGAGGTGCGCCGACCGTCGCCGACGGGACGGTCTTTGTCGGCGACGGGGTCGGAACGCTGTACGCGCTCGACGCCGGCGACGGTACCGAAGAGTGGACGTTCGAGGCAGACGCGACGACGCGAATCTCGACCTCGCCAACGGTTGACGACGGCACGGTGTACGTCCCCGTCGACAGCGTCGTTGGGGATTTCGGGGCGAACGTGACGCGCTGGACGAGCGAGCTCTACGCGCTTGACGCCGAGGACGGCGAGGAAGTGTGGGACGAACCGTTCGTCGACGAGTTCGAGGGCTCCGGACTCACGGCGGAACCGACGGTCCACCACAACACAGTGTACGTGCCCGGTGGTGACGACGAACTGTTCGCAATCGACGCTGCGGACGGAAGCGAAGAGTGGCGGTTCGATTCGGCCAATACGATCCGGTCTGCACCCACCGTCGTCCACGACCCCGACGGCATCGACAGAGTCACCGCGGCCGACGCACTCATTTACGTCGGCAACGACGACGGTGCCGTGTACGCCATCGATGACGCGACGGGCGGCCTCTACTGGTTCTTCAACGCTGGGGACTGGGTGCGGTCGTCGCCGACTGCCGTCGACGGCATCGTCTACGTCGGCGCGGACGGACCGGACTTCGACGGCACGCTCCACGCGATAGACGCGGGTGCTGAGGGGTCCAGTACCGACTCCCGAATCGAACTGGCGACGCTCGGACACAACGAGTTGACCAGTCCGTTCTTCGATGTCACGATCGACGGAACGAACGCGCCCGTCCTCGAGGGCGAGGACCTCGTCGTCGACGTGACCGTGCGCAACCTCGGCGGTGAGGGCACACAGACCGTCGAACTCGAGGACTTCGACGGCAACGTCGTCGAGACGAAGGAGGTGACGCTCGGCGCCGGCGAAGAGACCGAACTGAGCTACGCCATCGAGACCGACGAGGGCGATGCGGCCGCCGGCGACGTGACCGCTCGCAGCGCGGACGACGCGGACGTCGAGGCGGCTGGTATCCAGCAGGAGGCAGAGATTACGGGCTGTGAAGAACTCGACACGCCCGGCGTCTACACCCTGACTGGAGGCCAGAGTAGCGATTCGAGCTGTATCGAAATCACCGCAAGCTATGTCGAACTCAACGGCAACGGTATCAGTCTCGTGGGCGGGTTCGGCATCGACGACTGGTCGGCCGGGATCCACGTCGACGGGACCGATGGCGAACTCCGGAACGTCACCGTCGAGAACGTCGTGCTCACCGACTGGTCCGGTGGCCAGGTGACCAAAGGCGGCATCCTCATGGAGAACGTGACCGACAGCGAGGTCACCGACGTCGAGGTTCGGGACAGCTACTGGGGTATCTGGGGCGAAGAGGTGTCGAACACCGAGATACACGACAACGACTTCGGTGGCAACACGTGGTACGGCGTGACCATCTTTGACGAGTCCGAGAACAACACCATCACGCACAACGACCTCACGGGAGCGTACTACGGTATCCTGATAAGCGAGGAAGAAAGCGACGACAACGTCGTCACGGACAACGATATCTCCTCGAACAACTGGGGAGTGTCTATTGTCGGCTCCGATGGCACAACGGTAGCTGACTCGGAGGTTCGGTACAGTACTGGCGATACGAGCCCACATCTGCCCGATTTCACCGTCAACAGCGGCGTGCACACGGCCGAGAACATCACGCTCAGTGCCAACTCCGAGGTGGAGCTAGCAGACAGTGAGCCTGAAGCAGTCGAAGACGACGAGGTCGCCGTCGTCGAGGGAGACGAACTCACACTCGAACTGGAGGTGCTGCCTAACCCCGACATTCGCGTCTCCTTCGAAACCAAGGACGCGGACGTGGAGGCGAGCAGTTCGCCCGCCGAGAACCCCGACGCCGACAGCCTCGGGCAGTACATCGAGATGTACCACCACAAACCGGAGACGTATCTCGACCTCGAGATCCACTACGAGGAGGCGTATCTCGGTGACGCCGATCCGTCCGACCTAGCGTTGTGGCTCTACGATCCCGAGACGGAGTCGTGGGAGGAACTCGATGAGGCGACACTCGACACCGAGAACGAGACGATTGGGGTGAATCTGACAGCCGCGAGCACGAGCGGTCCGTACGGCACCGTTGGCGTGTTCGTCGATTCGGTCGACGCGTTCGGTGAGGAGCCCGAGATACCCGCCACGAACGAAGTCGAGGAGCTTTCGGTCATCGCACAGGAGCTAGAGACGGTCAGCGAGGACGAAGAGATGTTCGAAGCCGACCACCAGGATGGAACGACGTGGGAAGCGACGATAGCGGCCGACGAGTTACCCAATGACCCCTACAAACTCTGGTATGAGATCGAGAACGAAGACGAGTTCGTCTACTGGTGGGGCGAACTCGGGACGAACCTGACCGTTGAGGAGCCCGAACAGTCAGAGCTCGCGATTGCCGACTTCTCTGACCAACTCCCCGAGGCCGACGACCTCCCCGAGGAAGGGGAGTATGACTTCGGCACGGTCGAGGTAGAAGTCGAAGAGACAGCCAATATCGAGACCGTTGATCTTGCGGTCACACTGGGGATCGCAAACGTCGATCCAGAGCAACCGGGTGAAGAACCCGAGATAGTCTACTTCGACATGATCAGCAACCAACAGCTCGAAGGAGAGTCTGCGGTATTTAGCTTCGACGTCGGCTCTCTGGACGTCAATGACACCTACGTGGCGGGTGTCACCGCCGACGCAGACAACGCCGACGAACAGAACCGATCACACGAAACGTTTGGCGAACCGACCGGCACAGCAGCGATTGAAGAGCCGGTTGAAGCGGAACAGGACACCATCACTGTCGAGTACAGTTCGGAGAACTCCGAGGTGGCTGGAATCGGAATCAGCGTGGCAAACGAGGCGACCGGAGAAAGCTATCAGGAGCTTATCGAAGCAGATCCCGAGGAGGTCCGTAACGGCTCGATGGATGTGCCGGTCGCTGAACTGGGAGGGATCGACGACGGTGACGAGATTACGGCAACGATAGAATCGATGTTCGAACCCGGTGAGTCACTCGACACCGACACCGTCACAGTCGGCGACGAGCCAGAGGACCCCACAGTCAGCGACCTCGAGATCGTCCCCGAGAACGACCGACTCAACTTCTCGCTTGAGGCAGGAAGCGTCGTCGACGAAGAGACGACCGATCTCGAGGTAACCGCGACGTTCGAGGACAGCACGGAGAGCGATGTCACCGACGAGGCCGACCTCGACATCTCCGTCACCGATACCGACATCGCAGCGGTTGACGATGGGACGATCGAGCCGGCCGGTGAGCCAGCCACGACGACAGTCGAGGCCGAAATCGACGGTGAGACGGCGAACACGACGGTAACGACGGTCCTCGTCGAAGAGTTCGATCTGGACGACGATGACACGATCGATCCCGCCGACGACGCCGTGGACTCGGTGGAGTTCGACGAGGAGGTAAGCGGAACGGTCACCACGAGGACGACCGACGTTCCCGACTCCGAGGTGGATGACGTCGAGCAGACGACGGTCGCCGTGACTGTCGATCCGGATGACGACGTTGCTGATCAGGTCGACGGCGGGACGCTGGCGCTCAGAATGCCGTTTGCCGACCTCGAGGATATCGACACGGTCGAGGAGTTCGAGGACGAAGGGGCCATCTTTGTCGATGACAGCGACCTCGATTCGGAGACGATCGAACCGGACGACGACCGCGTCCAGAACATCGAAGCCGACGGGGACGACCTACTCATCGAGATTGAGTTGTCGTTCAGTGCGGCGACCGCTGCTGTCGGGAGCGCGGTCGAAGAGGAAGCTGACGGCGATGACGATGACGCACCGACCCGCGGTGGTGGCGGTGGCGGTGGTGGCGCAGTAGCAGCCCCTGGTGAGGAACCTGACGAGGAAACGCCCGAACCAGAGCCTGAGACGGAAACCGAACCGGAGCCCGAACCGGAACCTGAGGAGGAAACCGAACCGGAACCTGAAACGGAGACTGAAGACGAACAGTCCGGATTCGGGTTCCTCGCTGGCCTCCTCGCGCTGATCGTTGCCAGTCTCCTCGCACGGCGACACACTCGGTAAGGGAACTCCCCCTCACATCTCTAACGATCACGAGAGACCACATCGATCGCGCGACAGACGAACGCCAGCCGATGGGGTGCTAACGTCGACAATGCCGGCTCGACGATAGTTTTACATTCGAGATAGTAACCGAGACCGATCACCACACGGAGTGTCGGCAACGCATACAGTCGAGGGCCGGCGACTACATCGAACTGACGCTGACGAGCACTCTCCCAGATGTACTGGACGACCACCCGCAGATGCGAACGCCCTCCCAGCCCTCGAGATTCAGTGAGAACGCTCGAGCCACAGCTCCCTCTCAACCAGTTGACCGACGACGTCAACGGCTCCGACGGCGCGACATCGGCTTCAGCTACGACCAGGCGGTCGCCACCGGCGACTCGAGCACCGATCGGTCGTCGAGGTTCACCGGCGAACCGACGATCACGAACCTCGAGGCGAGCGACGAGCGCCAAGAACGCGTCTACGACTCGACGATCCATGGCGACCCTCGGCGAAATCACCATGCTGGCCGACACTGACGCCGTCTTCTCCGGTATGAATCCCCCATCAACAGTGCCAACCGACAGTAGGTCTACGACGCAGACGCAAGACCGAAACCGAGCGGAACGATGCCACTCGAAAACGCAGACGACCGCGGCGAACGAACGGGATAATCAAAGAAAACCGAAGCGACGTTACCCTCGAACTGGCATAAACGCCAACCCAGCGATGAAGATTGCCGTAATCATCGACAGGCCAATCACCCACCAGAAGCCACCGATTCGCTCGTGGTGGTACTCGACTTCAGCCTGCTGCTGTTGGAACTCCTGGACGTTCGAAGAGAGATAGACTTCCTCGGTGCCAGGGAAGTACGCCACAAACTCCTCGCCGTTCAACGTCACCGTCTGGCCCTGCTCGAGGTCCGTCTCGGTTACCTCGTCGCCAATGTACTCAACGGTAACGGTCTCGGTCGTAATGTCGGCGACCTCGCCGTCGATCATCTCGTCGTCATCCTGGCTGTAGTACTCAATCGAGTCACCGAGTTCGTACGTTTGACTGTCGATTTCATCGAAATCGTCGATGTGGATGAGTGACTCCGAGCCGTCCTCTTCGACGACGACGTAAATCCCGTCCTCGCGTTCGACGGTTTCGTACTCATCTTCGTCGTAGTCTTCAGTCAATGTGAACGAAGTTGGTTGGGCTTCGGCGTCATCAGCAGCTTCGTCGCCGTTTTCTTCTTCAGCGTCATCAGCAGCCTCGTCGCCGTTCTCATCTTCTTCAGCCTCGGCGCCGTTCTCGTCTTCAGCCTCCTCATCGTCCTCAGGCTGGTTGATACTGAGCGTATACTCACTATCCTCATCGAGCATAACGGTGTCACCGTCTTCCCACTCCTGCTCGAGGGTGACATCCTCCTCAATTGACTCGAGGGTCCCTGAGTCTTCAGCCAGATCAGTGACGTTGTACACCTGCCCGTTTACTTCGAACTCATCACCGACGCTGAGCACGTAGTCAGCGTCCGCTTCGTCAACCGTCGCTTCAGGTGCCTCTGCAACGGCGATAACTCCGTACGCCCCTGCAGCGACCACCAAGAAAAGGACGATGTAGAAAGCCCCTGCTCGGAATTGCATACGTGAGCCGTGGTCCGCGCGTGGTATAACGGTTACTACATCT
>LKMK01000117.1 GCA_001563805.1 Natrialbaceae archaeon B1-Br10_E2g2 | reverse complement strand
GTGCCGGTCAAGACGGGTATGTAAGGTTTACATACACTCGCTAATAGTCCTTTTATACGGATCCTTGTAGCGTTTTACCGGTGATCGCTCGCTCGAGCTCCCGATCCCCGATCACCGAGTCAGAACGGACCCGCAGAGTACCACTGTCGACCGATCACGACGCCACGCTCGAGACTGCGAGGCGGCCGGTTCCAGTCGATGTGGCCCGGACACCCTGGAAGAACCGAAATCAACTTAATCATCGTTGCTGCTACTATGCTGTGTATGCACAAGCCACTGCTCGTGACGGACTTTCTCGACCGGGCGCGGACGCACTACGCCGACGAGGAGGCCGTCGTCGCGACGACGGGTGAGCGATTTACGTACGCCGAACTCGGCGAGCGGGCCGATCGCTTCTCGGCGGCGTTGGAGGCGCGGGGGATCGAGAAGGGCGACCGCGTCGCGGTGCTCGATCCGAACACGCACTACCACCTCGAGGCGGCCTACGGGAGTATGCAGCTCGGCGCCGTCCACATGCCGCTGAACTACCGGCTGACGCCCGAGGACTTCTCGTACATGCTCGAGGACGCGGAGGTCGACGCGATCTACGCCGACTACGAGTACGCCGGGAAGATCGAACCGATCCGCGACGAGGTGCCCACCGAGACGTTCATCACGAACGACGTCGACGCGGTCGAGGGCGACTGGGAGAGTTTCGATGGGGTGCTCGAGGCGGCCGGCACCGAGTACGACCGCCCGGAGATGGCCGAAGACGAGATCATCACGATCAACTACACCTCGGGGACGACGGGCGACCCGAAAGGCGTCTGTCGTACCCACCGCGCCGAGAGCCTGCACGCCTACGTCACCAGCGTCCACCAGGGAATCGGCGACGACGACGTCTACCTCTGGACGCTGCCGATGTTCCACGTCAACGGCTGGGGTCACATCTACGCGATCACCGGTCTGGGGGCGAAACACGTCTGTACGCGCGGGGTCGACGCCGCCGGCATCTTCGAGGCGATCCGGACCGAGGACGTCTCGTACATGTGCGGTGCGCCGACGGTGCTGAACATGCTCATCGACTACTACGGGGAGCACGACCCCGAGACGACCGGCGAAAACGACGTTCGCATCGCGACCGCAGGGAGCGCGCCGCCGGAAGCGACCATCCGAACGGTCGAAGACGAGTTCGGCTGGTACCTGAAACACGTCTACGGCGCGACCGAGACGGGCCCGCTCATCACGACCTCCGACGCGCGACGCCACTTCGACGACGACAGTCGCGACCGCTTCGCGGTCAAGAAACGCCAGGGACTGTCGTTCCTCGGCACCGAGGTTCGGGTCGTCGACGAAGACGGCAACGACGTCCCGCGGGACGACTCGACGATCGGCGAGATCGTCGTCGCCGGCAACCAGGTCATGGAGAAGTACTGGAACAAACCCGAGGAGACCGAGGCGGCCTTCTCCGACAGGGTCGAGGGCTACTACCACATGGGCGACCTCGCCGTCGTCGACGAGAACGGCATGGTCTCGATCCAGGATCGCAAGAAAGACATCATCATCTCCGGCGGCGAGAACATCTCGAGCATCGAACTCGAGGACACGCTGTTCGAACACGAGGCGATCTCGGACGTCGCAGTGATCCCGGCGCCGAGCGAGGAGTGGGGCGAGACGCCGAAGGCGTTCGTCGTGCCCGCAAACGGCGACCCGGACGAGCCGGGCGTGACCGTCGACGAACTCGTCGACTTCACGCGTGACAACCTCGCGAGCTACAAGGCGGTCAAGCGCGTCGAGTTCGTCGAGGAGTTGCCGACGACGGCGACCGGCAAGGTCCAGAAGTACGAACTCCGCGAACGGGAGTGGGAAGACGAAGACCAGATGGTCGGCCAGGGCTAGTCGGAGGCCGTCGGTCTTTCATCGACGCGGTGTCGGCCCAGGCCGTCCCTCGAGCCACGCTCGAGTAACGCACAGACCTCGTCGGGATCGTCGAGAACCGACATCGAACAGCGAAGCGGGCGGCGACTCCGACGGTCGACGACCAGCTGCGTGGACTCGAGTCGCACGTCGGTTACGTCCGCCCAGGGGACGAACTGTCGGCCGGTCGGCCCCGGAGCGACGAGTCCGTTGTCGTAGACCTCGAGGGTCGGCGTTCCCCAGTCACTGTCGGATCCGGGGGTGGCCGAGTACCGCGTCCCGAACACTTTTTTGCCGGGGTCTTTCGGTCGAACTCGCTCGAGCAAGGACTCGTCGCCCGCGTCCCGCGATCGAGCGGAGAGGCCCGTGAGGACGAAGACGACGCCGACGACTATCGCGACGAACGCGACGCTTCCGGACGCCCGAATCAGCCACGACCCGGTGTCGATCGCGGCGACGCTGCCGCCGAAGGCCGTCCCCACGGCGACGACGATCGACGCGATTCCGAGCCCGACGGACGCACGAGCGTGTAACGGATCGAGCCACGGAATCGTCGCGATCGGCTCGTCTGGCGTAATCGCCCGTGCGTACCGCTCCCGGGCCATCGACGCGAACGCGAGCGCCGCGAGGATCGTCGCGACCGCGCCGAGTCCGGTCCCGGCGGCTGCAGCGGGCTCGAGGGCTGGCACCGTGAGGAATCCGACGGTGGCGACGGCAAAGCCGAGCGGTGGGACGAACAGGATCGCCACGGTCCGTCGACGTCGGCCGATTCGGACCGCGAGGCCGTCGATGCGGCCGGCGAGCAGTGCGCCGACGACGAGTCCGAGCGTCACGGCGGTGGAGACGGTGCCGACGACGGTCGCGGCGGAGCCGTCGACCGCGAGCGCGGTGGCGATCGCTACCGCGACGAAACAGATAGCGACGTAGGCTCCGGTCGCGGCGACGACGCCGACGTCGGGAGTCTCGAGCGGCTCGGGGAGGGGCCGTGTGGACGGCTGGGACACGGGTTGAGTCGTCGATACGACGATGGCTGGAATAAAATTGCTGTTGGTCGATAGAAACCGTCCCCGTCCCCTCGTCGCGTGCGTGCGCTCGAGTGCGGCGGAAACTGTAAACAGTTATCCGACTGGCTACGCAAGCATCCCTCAAGATGGCCAAGGACGTAAAGCCCACCCGCAAGAACCTGATGGAGATCGAAGATCGGATCGAACTCTCCGAGCGGGGGCACGGGACCTTAGAGAAGAAACGGGACGGGCTGATCATGGAGTTCATGGACATCCTGGACAAGGCCCAGGACGTTCGCGGCGACCTCGCCGACGACTACGAGGAAGCCCAGAAGAAGATCAACATGGCACGGGCCATGGAAGGCGACGTCGCGGTTCGTGGGGCCGCCGCCGCGTTGCAAGAACACCCCGAGATCACCACCGAGTCGAAGAACATTATGGGCGTCGTCGTCCCGCAGATCGAGTCCTCGCGCGTCTCGAAGAGTCTGGACGAGCGCGGCTACGGGATCATGGGCACCTCCGCTCGGATCGACGAGGCCGCGGAAGCCTACGAGGACCTCTTGGAGAGCATCATCCTCGCCGCCGAGGTCGAGACGGCGATGAAGAAGATGCTCCGCGAGATCGAGACGACGAAACGGCGCGTCAACGCCCTCGAGTTCAAACTCCTGCCCGAACTCTACGAGAACCAGGAGTACATCCAGCAGAAACTCGAGGAACAGGAACGTGAGGAGACGTTCCGGCTGAAGAAGATCAAAGAGAAGAAAGAACAAGAAGAGAAAGCGGATCGCGAGGCGGCCGCCGAGGAAGCCGACGACCTCGAGGAAGCGGACCTCGAGCCGCCGGCGGCCGGCGGTGCGTCCCAGGACTAACCGACCACCTCCCGGCGATGTCCTGTCCCGTGTGTGACTCGACGCCGATCACGTTTGCCGTCCCAGCTGCCTACGCCGAGTACGTGTCGGCAGACATGTCGGCGGCTTCGTTCTGCCCTCGCTGTCTCACGCTCGAGACGGCCGGGTCGAACCCGGACACCGAGCCCGATTTTTCGCGCGTCTGCGATGCCTTCCCGACGCGTCCCGATCGGGCGGTTCCGCTCGCGATCGCCCTGGGGCTGTGTTCGTCGCTGGTGACCAATCGCGACGCGATCGAATCGCTCCTCGCCGACGTCGAGGCGGCCGGGACCGACCCCTTGCTCGCGATCGATCGTCTCCGTCGCGACCCCGGCGTCGAACCGGCGATCGACCTCGAGCGCCGGGCTCACCAGCTCGAGCAGCTGGCATATCACGACGACTGACCCGCCGCGTGACAGGGCGGCTGTCAGCCACGCTCCAGTCCCCTCGAGGGGCGACCATAGCGTTATAGCGTTCACGCTCGTGTACTATCGTATGGCAGACACGAAGAAGGGGCGAACCAAGAAAGCGCGTGATGCAGAGAACCGCCAGCGAAAGCGAGATCTCGCGGAGGCGCGCGAACGTGGTGACGAGGCGGAACCACCGCGTGAGTGCCAGCGTCGGGACTGTTCCGAGACGGCGTCGTTCGTCGTCCTCGAGCGATACCAGGAGGAAACCGGCCAGGGTGTCGTCGAAGCGACGGCTGACCTCTGTACCGCACACACCGCCGACGAACGTCCTGCGAACCTCGTTGGCGCCGGCGGGGACTACGTCTTTCGAGTCGAGCCACTGCCCGGGACGGGCGGGTCCGACGCCGCCTAGACGGATCGGCCGGCGTCACGGTTCGTGACCGACCGCACGCCTTTTTGGGTTGAATTTCCCGTCGAAAACGGCCGCCCTCGGCGCGGGCTGTGCAGTGCTCGAGAGGGTTCGTGCCATGCCGTCTTCGACAGGTACGAACGAGGAGTGATCGGTGCTCCTGCACGAAAAATCTGTTCGGCCCGCTCGAGGGTGAGAGGCCTTACTTGCCGGTCGGCGTAATTCCGTTGCTGACGGCCTGTTTCACCTGTAACGCCGCGCTCGCGGCCAGTCCGCGGGCGACTTCGGCGCGTTCGTCGTCGCTGATGATCTCGTCGGTGACGTCTTCGACGTCGGGGGCAAAGCCCGCACTGACGGGATGGCCGACCGGCGGCTGGACGGCGACGGTCACCTGTGGTCCGGAGATGCCACTTTGGACGTCGGCGTCGACGACGTATTCGTCGGGCAGAAACTCCCGGGTCAGCGCGGCGATGCGCGAGACGTCCCGGTGGAGGAGGCGTTTCTGTGGGCGGGAGAGGGTCGGAAGGTCCGCCGCGGCTCGCTGACCGGCCTTCGTCTGTCCGGGGAGTCCTGCGTACGGCGTATTTCCGTTCATGAGGAGATGTATCCCGTCTTTCGGCGCCGGTTGGTATAAACGGTTCGACTCGAGTGACACTTGCCCACACACCACAGTGGCTTCGAGCGCCCCGCGAAGAGAACCGACGCGACCGAATCGCGTATGAGCTACAGGATCGGCTCGCTCTCGCCGTAGACGGCGACGACGAGCGCCGTGGTGTACGCCCCGGACTCGGCCTGGCTACTCTCGACGGCGACGTGTGGCTCCGTAAACGGCCAGTCTCGCAGCTCCTGGCCCGCGGCCAGCCCCTCGCGGACGCGACGTTCGACGTCCTCGCGTCCCGTCTCGCCTGCCACCTCGTAGAACAGCCCCGGGCCGTCGTCGGCAGATTGCGACCACGCGAGCGACGCGCTCACGCGGCCGGGGCCGGCGGTCGTGGCTCGAGACTCGACGACGGTCAGGCGCTCGCCTGCCGGACCGAGGTCGGGGGCGGTGCCGACGGCCTCGACGTCGACGTCGGCCGGAATCACGGAGGAGACGGAGACGAGGTTGTAGTTCTCGATGCCCGCCTCCGCGAGGGCGGCGTCGTAGGAGGCCATCGCCGTGGGGGCGGACGCCGACCCCCAGACGACTCGAATCAGACTCATACCTCCATTCGGTGACGAGCGCCGTAAGGAGTTGCGGTTCGGCCTCGAGACTGCGGTAGTCGGTCTCGAAATCGCCCCGGTAGCACGGCCCCCGAGCGGCTCGTCACGCGACGTACCGGGGCCACACATGTCGACTCGCCGACGGCTCGTCCGACGATCGAACCAGAATGATGAATAGTTCCATCGGGCGATTATTCCACATCGATGATGGGGGTTCGTCCGGGACCGACGAGCGGGGACGAGAACAGCCGACTGTCGGGGCGGATCGGGACCGACCCGGACCACCGAGGTGAACTGCTCGGACCATGACCGACGCCGAGCCGTCCGGATGTGTGAACCGTCGGCCGCCCGTCTCCGAGGAGCGGACGATCCAGGCCGTGCTCGAGATTCGACGGGGTGGCCCGTGCTCGCTCGACGCCTTCGCCGACGACATCCGCGCCGTCGACGTCCGGTTCCACGGCGGGAAGTGTCACTGCGAGGTCACTGTCGACGCCTGCGGGGGCGGTCCCGTCACGAAACACTGCTCGAGCCGGATCTGCAATTACTGTCCAGGGATCGTCTTTTCGGCTCACGAGTGCATTCCGCGGTTCGACCGCTGTACGGATGGGTCGTTCGTCATCCGGACGTTCGCCCCCGACACCGCGACGATCGCCGACCTGGTCGACGACCTCCGGGCGTCCTGTCGACACGTTCGGCTCGTTCGACTGACCGACGGCGACGGCGACGCGAACCTCCTCGAGGACGTCCTCGAGGTCGACGTCTCGGTACTGACGGGGAAACAACGCGCCGCGTTCGAGCGGGCGGTCGAAGCGGATTACTACGAGCCGACCGGCGGGAAGACGCTGGTCGAACTCGCCGAGGAGTTCGACATCTCGAAGTCGGCGCTCTCCCAGCGGTTGAGCCGTGCGGAGGCGAAACTGATGCGGCAACTCGTCGACGGCGGCGGAAGGTGCTGACCGTCGCTGCACACCCGGTCGAGAATCAACCCTCGACACGTGTCGCGCTACGTGCTCGAGCGTGACCGGTGTGCGATGGCCTCGCCACTGAGACCTCGTTCCGGGCGTCGCGTCGGTGACCTCTCGCCTGGCTCGGCGTTCCAGAGGCGACGGTAGTATCCTAAATACTGAACCGTTTCTACACTGATCGCACAGTCGTCGTGCGACCTGCGTGCGCTGACGTTCAGTGGCTGCTACTGCGTGTCGACGGCTCCGACCGCGTCCCTCACGCCGGGTTCGTCGTTGTTCTCTCACGTTTCGTGACAATATGTTAACCCGACGATAGAAGGGCACCATCCCCCGGTATTTGAATGCTAGAACACGTTTAGATCAAGACCTACCGGGTCGTCGGCCAGTGGCTACCGTATGGTATTGCACACAGGGAGCGATCGAAGCGGAGTCGATTTTTCGCTGGGTCTTGGAGACCCGTCGAACGGGGGACCAGCGACGCGGGGGCCGACCTCGACGACGAGTGCCGAGGGGACGTCCACTGACGGAGGGCGACTGCCGTGAGCCAGTCCGATGCCCCGGGCTTCGACGAACCGCTCGTGAACTACGAGTCGATGCTCGAGGACCACCTCGAGGAGTCCCTCGAGGAACTCGAGAAGACCGAGTACAGCACGGATCTGGGGATCATGATGGCCGCCGACGCCAGGCGGGTCTCGAACGGCGAGCTCTCGAGTGCGGAGTACTGGGAGAAGTACGACGAGGCCGCACTCGCGGAGTTCGGCGAGGAGTACGCCCGGACGCCGAACCCGGCGGTCGACCGGGTCCAGCAGACGATCAGAGAGGAGACGGCGGAGACGCTCTCCTGTGACGCTTGCAGCCTCCCGGACGTCGCCGAAGACGTCGACGAAGAGCCGGCAGAAGACGACCACATCCCGCAGTGGGGTATGGTGATCGACCTCCAGAAGTGCGTCGGCTGTGAGTCGTGTACGACCGCCTGCAAGGCGGAGAATCGGACGCCGCCGGGCGTGAGCTACAACGTCGTGATGGAACAGGAACACGGCGAGTTCCCGAACGTGACCCGTACGCACATGCCCCGGCCGTGTCTGCAGTGTCAGAACCCGCCGTGCGTGCAGGTGTGTCCGATCACGGCCACGTACAAGATGGATAACGGGATCACGACCATCGACTACGAGCGGTGTTTCGGCTGTCGGTACTGTCTCGTCGCCTGTCCGTACGGCGCTCGGTACTTCGACTTCGGCGAGGACTACGACGACGAATTCGACGAGGAGGGGAAGGTCGAGGTTCCCGAGTACGGCAACAAACGCTCGCTCGAGGATACCACCGGTCAGGCGATGAAGTGCAACTACTGTCATCACCGCTTAGAGCGCGGCGAAGAGCCCGCCTGCGTCGAGACCTGTATCGGCGACGCCCGCTACATGGGCGACCTCGCGGACGAGGACAGCGAGGTCGCCGAGATGGCGAGCGATCAGCGCGCCTTCCGGCTGAAAGAAGAGCAGGGGACGGACCCCAACATGTACTATCTGAAGTGATCATGTCGACACGCTCCTATCAGTTCGGATTCGAAGACGGACGCGTTCGCGTCGGCTGGTACGCGATTATCGCGGTCGGGTTGCTCGTCGGCCTCTACGGCCTCTACGTCAGGCTGACGACGGGCTTGCTCGAGACGAACCTGACGGCGACGGTGCCGTGGGGCACGTGGGTCGCCTTCTACATCTACTTCGTCGGCCTCTCGGCGGGGGCCTTTCTCGTCAGTGCGATGGCCAACGTGCTGGGCATGAAGAGCCTCCACGTGATCGAACGCGACGCGCTGTTCGTCGCGGTGATCAGCATGATCGTCGCCTTGCTGTTCATCCAGGCCGACCTGGGCCGGGTCGACCGGTCGTTCAACCCGCTGTTTCACCGCCAGGGGATGTCGGTGCTCTCCTGGGAGGTCCACGCCTACGCGCTGTACATCGGCGTCCTCGCGGGCGAACTCTACTTCTCGATGCGCAAGGACCTCGTCACCGTCAGCGAGACGGGATCGGGTATCCGCGCGACACTGGCCGGCCTCCTCACGCTCGGACGGACCGACACCTCGCCGGAGTCGATCCAGACCGACCGGAAGTGGCTCAAGCGACTCGGCATCCTCGGTATCCCGCTGGCGATCTTCTTCGTCCACGGCGGGACCGGACTGCTGTTCGCGGTCAACCACTCGATCAGCTACTGGCACACCGGCGTCTTCCCGGTGATCTTCATCATCTCCGCGGTCGTCAGCGGCCTCGGACTCGTGATCGCACTCTACGTCGCTCGCTCGAAATTCTTCGGTGACCACCTGAGCAGGGAACTGCTCGCCGGCCTCGGCAAACTGCTCGGGGTGTTCATCCTGATCGACATCGGGCTGAAGGCGCTCGACACAATCGTCGGCCTCTACGGCATGTCACCGGGAAAAGTCGAGACCTGGTACCTGATCGTCTTCGGCGAGAACGCGTGGGCGTTCTGGCTGATGGTGCTCTTCGCGTGGCTGATTCCGCTTACCATCCTCAGTCGCCGCACGTGGCGCTGGTCGCCGCGAATGATGGTGGTCGCGGGCCTGAGCGTCATCGTCGGCGTCATCGGGACCCGGTTCGTGATCGTGGTCCCCGCACTGCTGGTTCCCGACATGGACGGGATGCCCGCGGGCGTCTACGCCGGCACGGCCGAGGAGTGGATCCTCTCTGCCGGCTTCATTGCACTGGGCGCGCTGATCTACACGGTCGGCGCTGAACTGCTACCGCTGAAACCGCTCGAGGACGATCACTGATGACAGACGACACGCGAACGGACGACACAGAACTATCCCGACGGGAGTTTACGAAGGCAGTCGGCGCCGTCGGCGCCTTCTCGGGGCTCAGCCTCTCCGTCTCCGAATTCGGCTCGCTGTGGCCCTACGGGAGCGACGGCCACGGCGTCGGCACCGAGTACGGCGAGTACGACGCGACCGACGTCGTCC
>LKMK01000116.1 GCA_001563805.1 Natrialbaceae archaeon B1-Br10_E2g2 | reverse complement strand
TCAGTTTTCCAAGGTCGACGCCACCCTGGAGGGTCTCGCGGATGGCCTCGAGGCCGCCCTCGACGACCGACGCCTCGACGTCCCGGAGGACGACGTCGTGGCCCGCCATCGCGGAGACCTGTGCGATTCCGTGGCCCATACTCCCGGCGCCGAGCACTGCGACATGCATGCACACACCCACGACGGAACCTATCAAAAACGTTCCTTCTCGGTCGGTGGGGAACGGCCGGGACTCACCACCGATTCAGACCACGAACGCGAGGGAGAAGCGACGCGGCCGGGCACGCCCGAATCCGGCTCGAGCGCGGACGGGACGGGCAAGCGGCGACCGATTACAGCACGCGATCCGCGATGATATTCTTCTGGATCTCGCTCGTCCCCTCGTAGATCTTCGTGATGCGGGCGTCCCGGTAGTAGCGTTCGGCAGGATAGTCGGTCACGTAGCCCGACCCGCCGTGGACCTGGATGCCCTCGTCGGCGACTTCGACCGAGATTTCGGAGGCGAACAGTTTCGCCATACTCGAGTACTTCGCAGCGACGTCCTGGTTCTCCCGTTCGACCTGCGTTGCGGCGCGGTAGGTCAGCGAGCGGGCGGCCTCGACCTTGGTCGCCATCTCGGCGATCTTGTGGACGATGGCCTGGAACTCGCCTATTTTCTGGCCGAACTGTTCGCGTTCGTTCGCGTACTCGACGGCGGCGTCGAGGGCGCCCTGGGCCGCGCCGACGGCCTGTGCGGCGACGCTGGTGCGTCCGGCGGCGAAGAACTCCATCAACTGGTAGAAGCCCTCGTCGACCTCGCCGATGACGTTCTCCTCGGGGACGCGAACGTCGTCGATGAGGACTTCCGCGAGGTCCGAGGCGCGGATCCCCAGCTTGTTGTCGATCTTCTCGGTCGTGATCCCATCCCAGTCCATCTCGACGAGAAACGCAGTGATGCCCTGGTGGCCGTCGTCAGGGCTGGTCTTGGCCATCAGGACGCCGACGTCAGCGACGGTCCCGTTCGTGATCCACATCTTGTTCCCGTTGAGGACGTACCCGTCGCCGTCGGCTTCGGCGACCGTCTCGATGCCGGCGACGTTGGAGCCGTGGGCGGGCTCGGAGATCATCGAACAGGAGGCCGTCTCGCCGGCGGCGATCCTCGGCAGCCACTCCGCTTTCATCCACTCGTCGCCGAACTCGAGGATCATGCTCGTCCCGAACCCCGCGCTGCCGACGGCCGAGCCGATGCCGGGGTCCGCACGCCACAGCTCCTCGGTGACGATCGTACTCGAGAGCTTGTCCATACCGGCGCCGCCGTACTCGAGCGGAATGCTCGGCGCGACGAAGTCGTACTCGGCGGCTTTGCGGCGGAGTTCTTCGGGGTACGTTTTCTCCCGGTCGTACTCCTCGGCGACCGGCTCGATCTCGTTTTCCCCGAACTCGCGGACCGCCTCGCGAATCGCCCGGTGTTCGTCCGACAGCGTGAACGTCATGCCTCAACCGTTGGTCGCAATCGTAAAATAGTTTCGGGACAGCCGAATCATCGTAAAATAGGAGGTCGCTGCAACAACCATCGTAAGATTCGAGCCGGGTTTGAGCTACCACCAATGAGAATCGTCCGATCGGTGCTTTCGGAATCGGATCCGAACGTGGCCCCGCGGAGCGCCGGCCACGCGGCCTCATACGGTCTATTGTAATTCGTTACCGGTGAACGCTGTCCGCGGTCGAGCGATCACCGGTAAAACGGTACAACGATCCGTATCACGCGACCACCACGACGCGACCGCCGCCTGACCGAACGGCCCGGCACACTCGATACCACTGACCGCAATCGTAATGTGCCCATTGCTATACTATCACGTATGCTCGATTACGTTCACCTCGAGAGCGACCTCGACCAGGAAGAGCGCATGATCAGGGACACGGCCCGGGAGTTCGTCGAGGAACACGTCAAGCCGGAGATCGGCGATCACTTCGAGGCCGGGACGTTCCCCACCGACCTGTTCTCGAAGATGGGCGAGCTCGGCTTCTACGCACCCAACCTCGAGGGGTATGGCTCGCCGAACGTCTCCGAGACCGCCTACGGGCTGTTGATGCAGGAACTCGAGGCCGGCGACTCGGGAGTTCGGTCGATGGCCTCCGTGCAGGGGGCACTCGTGATGTACCCGATCCACGCCTACGGCAGCGACGCGCAGAAAGAATCGTGGCTGCCGAAACTCGGGCAGGGCGACGCTGTGGGCTGTTTCGGGCTCACCGAGCCCGAGCACGGCTCGAACCCGTCGGCGATGGAGACGTCCGCCGAACGCGACGCGGACGGCGAGGGCTACGTGCTCGACGGCTCGAAGACCTGGATCACGAACTCGCCGATCGCCGACGTCGCGGTCGTCTGGGCGCGTGACCGGTCGGCCGACGACACCCCGGTTCGAGGCTTCCTCGTCGAGACCGACCGTGACGGCGTCACGACCAACAAGATCACCGAGAAACTCTCGCTTCGCGCGTCGATCACCGGCGAGATCGGTCTCAACGACGTCTACGTCCCCGAGGAGAACGTGCTCCCCGGAGTCGAGGGGATGAAGGGACCGCTGTCGTGTCTCACGCAGGCCCGGTACGGCATCGCCTGGGGTGCCGTCGGCGCAGCCCGGGACGCCTTCGAGGAGGCCCGCCAGTACGCCCAGGATCGCGAGCAGTTCGGCGGCCCGATCGGTCGGTTCCAGCTCCAGCAACGGAAACTCGCGGAGATGGCCACGCAGATCACGCTCGCACAGTTGCTCGCCTACCGGATCGCCGACCTCAAAGAGCGCGGCGCGTTGCGCCCACAGCACATCTCGCTGGCCAAGCGCAACAACGTCCGCATGGCGCGCAACCGGACCCGCATCGCCCGCGAGATGATCGGCGGCAACGGCATCACGACCGACTACTCGCCGATGCGCCACATGGCGAACATGGAGACCGTCTACACCTACGAGGGGACCCACGACATCCACACGCTCGTTCTCGGCGAAGACCTGACGGGGATCGCGGCCTACGAGTGACGCCCGCCTGACACCGAGACGGGCGTTCGAGTGCGGGCGGTTCACCATCCGCGAACGCGTCGAGACGGCACCGAAACGGTTTTCGGCGACTCACGGGAACGGGTACTCGATGGACGAGGGGAACGCCAGGCCCGGTCCGAGACCGAAAGTCGCCCGGCTCATCGACCAGTACGACCTCGAGGGGGTCGGCGAGGAGCTCGAAACCCGATGGCGCCGTCCGGAAGACCGCGAGAGTCTCCGGGAGCTCGCCGACTGGTTCAACGAGCGGGTCCTCCGGGCAGCCCTCGCCGAGGCCGACGTCGACACGCTCGCCGAGGACGTCTCACGGCTGTACGCGTTGCTCTCCGGCGCGACCGGCAGTCGTGGTGAGCGGACGCAGATCGGCCGCCGACTCGAGCGCGACGGCGTCGACGTGGACGCGATCACGGACGAGTTCGTCTCCTACGGCGCGATCAGGTCGTACCTCGTCGGCTACCGGGACGTCTCGCCGCCGTCGGATTCCAACGGGATCGACCGGGAGTCGACGGCCCAGACCATCGAACGGCTCCGCCAGCGAACGGCGTCGGTCACCGAGACCAAACTCGACGGCCTCCGAGAAGCCGACGAGTTACACCTCGGCCCACACCGTGTTCTGGTCGACGTCCAGGTTCTCTGTGAGACGTGTGGAAAACAGTACGAGATCTCCGGGTTGCTCAAGTCCGGAGCCTGCGATTGTTTCGAACCGGACGGCCCGTCCTGAGTCGACGGTTCGAGAGAACCTATAACACCAGTACCGGTGTTATGGGTTGGTGGCGACTGTGCGAATTCAGATTTCCGTGATTCGATCGTGAGCGTCGTCGATCGCCGCCGCGTCTTCCGGAAGTAACGCGACGACGAGGAAGTCGGTGTACGATTGGAAGTACTCCACGAGGGCTGCGATCCGGTTCGAGTCGAGTGCCTCGAGCGAGTCGAGCAACATGAACGGGACGACGTCGTACACTTCGTGGACGAGATAGCCCGCGAGTGCGAAGATCAGGCCCGTCACCTCGCGTTCGCTCTCGCTCAGGTGCTCGATCGTGTCCTCGTAGGTCCGACCCTCCTCGGTGCTCCGGACGATGTGGAGGTCGAACCTCGTTCGTTCGACCGTCCGGCGGCCCTCGCGGACGGTCTCACCGACCCGTTCGATCCAGATCCGCTCGATGTTCTCGTACTCGAGCACCTCGAGGACCGCGTCCATGTGTTCGTTAAAGGAGTCGACGGCCTCGCGTTCGATGCGGTCGATCCGCGTTCGCAGCTCCTCGAGTTCCTCGCGGATCTCGTCCCGTCGGTCGCGCAACCGGTCCTCGTCGTCGACTGTCGACTCGATCGTCTCGATCCGGTCGACCGTCGTCTCGAGGTCGCGCTCGAGACGGCCCAGCGAGAACTCGAGTTCGTTGGCCCGTCGGTTGAGGTCGAGGAGACTCTCCTCGTCGTCTTCGTCGTCGGGGTCGTCCTCCGCTTCGAGTTCGGACGCTTCCGCCTCGAGTCGCTCGATGTCATCCTCAAGCTCCTCCCGGCGGTCCGAGAGCTCTTCGAGGCGGCTCTCGCGTCGCTCGATCTCGTCGGTGACGTCCCCGAGACGGCGCTCGATCCGGTCGCGCTGGTCGCGTACCTCGTCGATCTCGCGACGGTCCGATCGAAGCGCCGTGATACGCTCTTCGAGGTCGTCGCGCTCGCGAAGCTTCGTCTCCTGGAGCGACCGGAGTCGATCGATCGTCGACTCGATCTCCGACCGTTTCACCTCGCTCCCACAGGTCCAACACTGGACGGCCTCCTCGTCCTCGAGCAACCGGTCGGTGACCTGGCCGTCACTCGACTCGCTAGCGTCGTCGGCCAGTAGCTCCCGTATCTCGGGATGTGCACCCTCGAGCATCTCCTCGTTGAACTGGACGATGCTCTGCAGTTGGCTCACGACGCCGTCGATCGACTGCGATCGTCGCTGGAGCCGATCGATCTCCTCGTCGATGTCGGCTCGGTCGAGCGAGCCGGATTCCGGGAGTTCCTCGAGGTCGTCGGCGAGGTCGTCACGCTCCTGTCTGAGCGCATCGAGACTCTCGCGTTCGGTCTCGAGGTCGAACCGGACGTCGTCGAGGTCGGAGCGCCGGTCCCGTAGCGCGGTCAGTTTCTCGTCGAGTTCGTCGCGCTCGTCGCGGTCTTCCTCGGGCGTCTCGGCCGCCTCGATCGCCGCGGTGATCTCCTCGAGTTCGGCTCGTTTGTCCTCGATTTTCCCCTCGAGGTCCGTGCGCTCGCGCTCGAGTGCCGGCAGTTCGCCCTTCAGTGACTCCAGGCGCTCGAGTTCGTTCGCAACCTCCTCTTTCTCGGCCGTGAGCAGCGTGATTTCGGCCTCGATCTCGTCGGTGTCGATCGGTCGGAGAATGATTTCGCGGAGGTCGTCGCCCGTCGTCACCGCCCGCCTGGCCGGGTTCGACTCGAGCAAGAACGCGAACAGTTCCGCCAGTTCCGGATCCTCGAGGTAGGGCTCGCCGCCCATCACGACGGTGCCGCCGTTTCGCTCGAGCGTGCGTCGATACGTCTCCTCACCGAGTTCGAGTTCGGCGCTGCCCGCTTCGGCGTCGGCTTTCAGCGAGGCGGATTCGCCGCCGAGCCCGGCCATAAACGCTTGCAAGAGGGACGTTCGGTTGGTCGCGTTTCGTCCCGCGAGAACGGTGATTCCGGACTCGAGTTCGACCGAAGTCTCGTCGATACCGCCGATGTTTTGCGCCTGCAATCGCGCCTCTCGGGCGACTGAGTGCTGCGTAGCCATTGTTCGAACTACTTCCCAGCGAAGTGATAAACCTTTGGAGCGAGTGATGGCCGCCCCCACGTCGAGGACCGACAGGTGGTCGGAACGACACCGGCCAGTCGACGTACAACACAGATGCGTGAACAGTATATTTTATATATAGGTTGGAAAAAGGTCGACGGCAGAGGGAGGCGAGCGTCGACCACCGACGGTAGCTAATCCACCAAAAGACCGGATATCTTCCAGTACTACTCATCGAGCTGGCTCCGCTTTTTCCATTGGCCAGGGCGCGAATAATGACTGTCGTCTTATAATACGCCCACACCTTTGTTCTCCTACACTAGCCGATAGAGCGGGCACGACACACCTCCCCGGTGGCACACAGCAGACAGCTGCTCGAGGATTTAAATACGAAGGCGGGGCCAACGGGGGCATGTCGGATCGAACCACTCCGTCACGTCGGACCGTCTGTACGGTGATCGGAACGCTCGCCGCCGCGATACCGGCTTCGGCAGTCGCCAGTGCAGGGTCGTCGGGAGGGGGCTCGGATGCAGAGCGAACGGCCGCCGACGATGGACAGCCGGGCCGGAACATCGATGCTGTAGACGACGTACCGAACGGTGCACGGCGGTACGTCGCCGTAGTCGATCGAATCGTCGACGGCGAACACGTCGTGGTACTGCTCGAGGACGGCGACCAGGTGGTCGACCAGCTGGTCGTCTCCGTCGACGAGTTCGACCGAGTCAGCGAGGGCGACCTGCTGGTCGTGGTGATCAGAGACGACGAGCTGCTGGCCTACCGCCACGTCGACGAGCGCCCCGACACCGTCCGCTCGAGCGACCACCAGCGGTGAGACTGCGACGACGTCGTGACCGACTGGCCGGGTTCGGTCGGCTCGAAGGGGACTGTCTCGGCGGACGTCCCTGCCGGCGACCGGCCGTTCAGTTACCAGCGTTCGAGTGCGAGGGCAGTCGTAGAAACGTCGGTCAGCATAGGGCGCAAACGGTGAACGATTTTATGTGTGTGTCGTGTGATGACGAACGTATGCGACTCGAAGACGAGACAGTACTCATCACGGGTGCGGGGTCCGGGATCGGACGGGAGACGGCCGAACGGTGTGCGAGCGAAGGAGCCCACGTCGTCGTGACGGACGTCGACGACGACGGCGGTGCGGCCACCGTCGACGCGATCGACGACGCAGGCGGCGCCGCGGAGTTTCGACGTCTCGACGTGACCGACAGCGATCGCGTCCACGAAGTCGTCGACGACGTCGCGGCGACCCGCGGGCTCGACGTGCTGGTCAACAACGCCGGAACCGGCCACCCGGGTGGCAGTCTCGAGGAGATCGACGACAGCATCCGTGACTTCGTCGTCGACGTCAACGTCAACGGCGTCTGGAACGGCTGTCACGCCGCGTTACCGCACATGAAAGAACAGGGGCACGGCGCGATCGTCAACGTCGGTTCGCTGGCGAGCATCCTCGGACTGCCAAAGCAGGCGGCGTACTCGACGACGAAAGCGGCAGTGTTGAACCTGACCCGGACGATCGCCGCCGAGGCCGGCCCCTACGGCGTCCGGGCGAACGCCGTCTGTCCCGGGTTCACCGAGACCCAGATGCTAGAGCAGTACCTCGCGACCCAGGAGGACCCGGAAGCCGCCCGCGAGGCGATGGCCGAGCAGTACCCGCTCAAACGACTGGGGAGACCCGAGGAGATCGCCAGCGCGATCGTATTCCTCGCGAGCGAGGAGTCCTCGTTCGTCAGCGGACACGGGCTGGTCGTCGACGGCGGCTTCTCGACCTGCTAACACCCTCCGTGATCGTCGGAGGCGGCTACTCCTCGAGGACGAGCGCGACGCTCGCCAGCTGGTCGCCCGCAGTCACGGTCGCCTCCCGTGTGAGTGCATAGAGGACGCCCGCCCGGTCGACGACGGCCTCCTGAAGCGGATCGTATCGCTGTGGATCGTACACCGTGCCGAGCGACGTGCCCTCGGAGACGACGTCGCCGACCTCGAGTGTCGGCTCCGGGCGGAACAGCCCCGATTCGGTGGCGGTGACCTGTCCGAGGTGGTTCCGGGCGACCGTCTGGTCTCGCTCCGGGGGCGAGCCCGGCAGCATGTCGAGGTAGCGACAGACGTCGAGCAGCCCCTCGACGCCAGTTTCGACGGCCGACTCGACGATCTGCTTGTTGTGGGCCAGTTCGGGCGTGATCGACGGGATCCCCTCCTCGGCGGCGGCGACGCGGAGCTTGCCGGCGAACCCCCGTCGGTGCCACTCCTCGGACGCGTTCTCGTCCGCCCCCTCAGCGAGGAGCAGGTCGGTGCCGAACGCCGCGGCGAGGGCTCGAGAGCGGTCGTCGGTTTCGCGGTAGACGACGTGCGGGAGCATATTTGGGCTACCGGTGTGGAGGTCGACGACGGCGTCGGCGCTCTCGACGTACTCCCAGAGGCGGGCGGCCATGCGCTGGTGGAGCGTTCCCTCGCCGTCACCGGGCCAGACCCGGTTCATGTTGGGGTTGACGCTGTCGATAACTTCGGGCGTGGTGTAGGAGACGCGGTCGAAGGTGAGCGGGTTCGCCACGGGGACCGCGACGATGGTTCCGGCGAGCGACTCGAGCGGCAGTCGGTCGTGAAACCGGCGCAACGCTTCCGTCCCGTTGATCTCGCGGCCGTGCTGGGCGGCCTGGACGTAGAGCGTCGGTCCGTCCTCGGATCCACGATAGGTGTGAACCGTCGTCGACAGCGTGATGCCCGAGGGGAGCGCCTCGAGGGTCACCTCCTCGGCCGAATGTGTCCCGTCGCTCATGGCCAGTGATTCACGCTCCGGTCGTATGTACCTGCGGGCAACGAATGCCGGCCCACCGGCTGGTCCACCACCGAGGGGAGCCGATGGCAGCCCGGCGGGACGAGACCACTACCGTTTTCACTCGCCGCGCCGTCGCTGCGGGTATGGGAGACCTCACTGCAACCCTGCACACGAGCGAGGGTGACATCGACGTCGAACTTTACGACGAACGCGCCCCCCGGACCGTCGGCAACTTCGTCGGGCTCGCGACCGGCGAGCGCGAGTGGACCGACCCCGAGACGGACGAGCGCATCACGGACGAGCCGCTGTACGACGACGTGCTCTTCCACCGCGTCATCGACGACTTCATGATCCAGGGTGGGGACCCGACCGGCACCGGCCGCGGCGGCCCCGGCTACCAGTTCGACGACGAGTTCCACGACGAACTCCGCCACGACGACGCGGGGATCCTGAGCATGGCCAACTCCGGCCCGAACACGAACGGGTCGCAGTTCTTCATCACGCTCGACGCCACCCCGCACCTCGACGACCGCCACTCGGTCTTCGGCAAGGTCACCGACGGGATGGACGTCGTCCGCGAGATCGGCAGCGCCGACACCGACGCCAACGACCGACCGAAACAGGATATCCTGCTCGAGTCGGTCACCGTCCACGACGAGTAACCACCGCGCGGACCACGCGCCGGTTCGATCGACACCGTTATTCTGTCCTCACGCCCACTGACCGGTAGTATTCCATCCAGACGTACACTCATCGTCGCCACCGCCTCGAGTCTCGGCGTCGGCCTCGCCGGCTGTCTCGGGAGCGGTGACGACGACCAGCGATCCGACGCGGACGACGAGCAGCCAGCCGACGACGATCAGTCCGCCGGAGCGGACGCGACGGACGGTCCGGAGCGCCTGCACGCAACCCTGCACACGAGCGAGGGCGATATCGACGTCGACCTCGAGGCCGAGCGGGCACCTCGGACCGTCGAGAACTTCGTCGGGCTCGCCACGGGCGACCGTGCCTGGACCCACCCCGAAACCGGGGACGAACTCGAGGGCGAGCCGCTGTACGACGACGTGGCCTTCCACCGCGTCATCGACGGCTTCATG
Source organism: Natrialbaceae archaeon B1-Br10_E2g2 (assembly GCA_001563805.1). Classification (GTDB taxonomy): domain Archaea; phylum Halobacteriota; class Halobacteria; order Halobacteriales; family Natrialbaceae; genus Natrarchaeobaculum. The sequence continues at coordinate 166 of LKMK01000116.1, read as the reverse complement.
ATTCAGACTGGCGACCCGCTCGGCACCGGGCAGGGTGGTCCCGGCTACCAGTTCGACGACGAGTTCCATCCCGACCTGCGACACGACGACGCGGGAGTACTCTCGATGGCAAACTCCGGCCCGAACACGAACGGGTCGCAGTTTTTCATCACGCTCGAGGCCACGC
>LKMK01000115.1 GCA_001563805.1 Natrialbaceae archaeon B1-Br10_E2g2 | reverse complement strand
TCCGATCGCGACGGCCTTCCGCGAGGGTCGTGACGAGGTGACGTCCGTCGACAGCGGCGACACCATCGCCGTCTCGATCGCCAACAGTGATCCGCCGAGTGGAACCCGCACGCTGGCCGCCGTTCGAGACACCGGCGGCGCGGCCGTCTCCGTCACCGACGACGAGACTCGCGACGCCATGGACCTGCTCGCGACGGACGCGGGCCTCTCCGTCGAACCCTCGAGTGCGGTCGCCCTCGCCGGCGTTCGGGCGCTGGCTCGAGACGGTGAGATCGACGCTGAGGAAAACGTCGTGACGATCCTCACCGGCTCAGGCTACAAGGAGCGCTACGATACCGACGTCGACGCGCGGACGAAAACGATCGCGCTCGAGGCACTCGCAGACGAACTCGAATCGGTCGTCGAACGCTGATCGCCGCCTGTGGTGTCCGTTTTCCCACCGGGGCTCGTCGGCGCCCCTCTCGACGACCTTCGAGGCGTGGCGGACAAACCGTTCTCGGATTCAGACACGTCATCGATGGTACGAGCCACGCGTCGGTAACCGACACACGCCCCCAGGTCGGGTCAAGACCGGACTGACTGGCGTCGAAACCGGCCGAATTGTCAGACTTTTATCTATGTTAGCAAGCATAGATGTCTGCGGCGGTCGGATACGACTCACCACACCGACACGAGCGGCCCACTTTCAGGATCCCATGAACTACTGTTATCTGGCCGGTCGTGGACCACGCGGCTATGGTCGACAGCCGAACCTACGCGTTCGAGGGAACGAACCCGACGATCGACGACTCGGCCGACGTGAGCCGCGAAGCAGTGCTCGTCGGCGACGTCGAGATCGAATCGGAAGCGAGCGTCTGGCCCGGGGCCATCCTGCGTGGCGACATCGGCCCGGTCCGGATCGGCCGCCGGACTCACGTCGGTGACAACGCCACGATCCACGCCTCGACGCTCGAGGAGCGCGTGATGGTCGGTCACGGTGCGGTCCTCAACGAAGCGACCGTCGAGGCGGGCACGCTCGTCGGCTTCAACGCCACGGTGAACACCGACGCGACGATCGGGGCCGCAACCGTGGTCGCCGCAGGAACGGTCATCCCCGACGGCTACGACATCCCGGCGGAGTCGTTCGTTCGCGGCGTCCCCGCCGAGATCACCCCGCTCGAAGAGACGACGATCGATCCCGAAGAAATCTTCGAGGAGTTCTCCTCGGGCGACTACACCGACCTCGCCCAGCGCCACGACGAGTTGTTCGAGTAGTCGCCGCCGCAGGCCGGATGCACCGTCCCTACCGATCGAATGCGCCGTCCCTACCGACCGAATTCACCGTCACCACCGCACCGAGTGGGCAGTAACCGCCGGGTGGCCTCGGCCGAGTTCGGTCGGGGGCCGACCTACTCCCCGCAACCGTCGTCACGAACCGCCCGGTGTGATATGTCACTGGTGACAGCTCGAGAATAGTGTACATGGAATTATCTATCGAGAACTGATCGGCGGACGGTCAGCGAACCACTCCGTCCTCGAGGAGGGCCTCGATCGTCTCTTCGTCGTAGCCCGCGTCGGCGAGGTACTCGCGGGTGTGTTCGCCCTGGGCCGGCACTGACTCGTCGTCGGTCGCCGACGGCTCGCTCGAGCGCGCGGGAAACCCGATTCGTGGGGGCGCCCCGGCCGGCCGTTCGAACAGGTCGCGGGCGCGCAGTTGTGGGTGCTCGACCATCTCGGCAGGCGAGTAGACGGGTGCGACGGCGGCGTCGACGGACTCGAGGCGGGCCGCCCACTCCTCACGCGTTCGGGAGGCGAACAGGTCGTCCAGTTCGGCGCGCAACGCGGCGCGAACGTCGGGATCGCTCGAGCCGTGGTGGTCGAGCAAGTCCTCGCGGTCGACGGCCTCGCAGAAGGCGCGCCAGAACTTCGGCTCGAGCGCGGCGAGGGTCACCCACTCGTCGTCGGCCGTCCGGTAAACGTCGTACCATGGGAGCGCACCCGAGAGGGGCGTTTCGCCCGGCCGTGGCGCTTCGGGGTCGCCGGTGAACGCTTGCGTCGCGACGGCCTGGGAGAACGAGGCGACCACGTCGGTCACCGCGACGTCGACGTACTCGCCGCCGGTATTGCCGAGTTCGCGCGAGAGCAGCGCCTCGATGATGGCGAAGGCAGCGAACAGCCCGCTGGCCATGTCGCCGATCGGGTAGCCGGGAATCTGGGGTTTCGCGTCCGGGGACTCCCTGGTCATATCGAGGAGGCCGGCGACCGCGACGTAGTTCAAATCGTGGCCGACGCGGTCGGCCCAGGGGCCGTCCTGGCCGTACCCCGACAGCGAGCAGTAGACGAGGTCGTCGTTGTACTCGGTGAGCGTCTCGTAGTCGATCTCGAGACGGTCGACGACGCCCGGGCGGAACCCCTCGAAGACGACGTCGGCGTCCTCGACGAGCCGGTAGAACGCCTCCCGGCCCTCCTCGCGCTTGAGATCGATCGCGACGCTGCGTTTGCCCCGGTTGACCGCGTCGAAAATCGCGCCGACGTCTCGCGAGGTGTACGGCTCCATGTGCCGTGCGTAGTCACCAGCGCCGGTGTCTTCAACCTTCACGACCTCGGCCCCGGAATCGGCGAGCAACTGCGTCGCGTACGGGCCGGGCAACAGCCGCGTGAGATCGAGCACGCGTATGCCGTCAAGTTGCATACGACGAGCATGGTCACACCGGTACTTTACCGTACGGTTGGTTGCAACCCGCCGGCGGCCAGTCGCCGGCTCGAGTCCCGCTTACACGCGCTCGACGATCGTCGCGATCCCCTGCCCGAAGCCGATACACATCGTGGAGAGGGCGGTGTCGGCACCCGTTCGCTCGAGTTCGTGGGCCAGTTTCGTCAGCAACGCCGCGCCGGTCGCCCCGAGCGGGTGGCCGTGGGCGATCGCGCCGCCGTTGACGTTGACGTCCTCCCAGGAGACGCCGGTCTCCTCGAGCCAGGCGGCGACGACGGACGCGAAGGCCTCGTTGACCTCGAACAGGTCGATCTCCTCGAGGTCCATCTCAGCCTTCTCGAGGACCTGCTCGGTCGCGGGAATCGGGCCCGTGAGCATGGTGATCGGATCGACGCCGACGACCTCGGTCTGAACGATGCGAGCCATCGGCTCCCAGCCGTGGGCCTCGGCGGCCTCCTCGCTTGCGATCAACAGGGCGCTCGCGCCGTCGACGATGCCCGAGGCGTTCCCGGGGTGGTGGACGCCCTCGCCTTCCGGACGGAACGAGGGCGAAAGCGACTCGAGCGTCTCGAGGTCGGTTCCGGGACGGGGATGTTCGTCGCGCTCGACGACGACGGACTCGCCGTCGAGTTCCGTCTCGCGGGTCGGCTCACTCCCCGCTCGACTTTCCGAGTCGCTCCGCGATTCGCCCGTCTCGACGGGAACGATCTGGTCGTCGTACCGGCCGTCGTCCCAGGCGGCCTTCCAGCGGCGCTGGGAGTCGACGGCGAGTTCGTCGAGTTCCGATCGGGAGAAGCCGTACTCGTCGGCGATCCGCTCGGCTCCTTCGCCCTGGTGGGTCAGCTCGTCGAACTGTTCGAAGTAGGTCTCGGTGACGGTGCTCGAGCCGTCGATACCGTCGGCGCCGTCGGACCCCATCGGAACGCGCGTCATGTGCTCGACGCCGCCGGCGACGAGGACGTCGTGCTGGCCAGCCATCACGTTCGTCGCGGCGAAGTTGACCGCCTGCTGGCCGGAGCCACACATTCGGTTGAGCTGGACGCCCGGGACGCCGTCGCCCCAGCCGGCGATCATCGGCGCGAGTCGGCCGATGTTCAGTCCCTGCTCGCCGATCGGCGTCACACAGCCGTAGATGACGTCCTCGATCGTTTCGGGGTCGAAGCCGTTGCGCTCCTCGAGTGCGCGTAAGGGTTCGGCCGCGAGGTCCTGTGGGTGCGTGTCGCTAAACGAGCCGCCACGTTTGCCAAACGGCGTTCGAACGGCGTCGACGATGACTGCGGAGTGCATTGTCGGGACGAACTATGCCAACGAAAGACATAGCTGTTGGGAAGCTGTGGTCGACGTGCCGGAACCCGCTGCAGGCTGGGTATCGACCCCCGAATTCCGGATGCGTGTCGATACCTGGCAAAGAACTAACTATCGACGTGGTCTACCGAAATCGCAATGGATCTCGGGATCACCGACCGGACCGCCGTCGTCACGGGCGGCGCCGGCCGCATCGGGAGCGCAGACTGTCGAATCCTGGCCGACGAGGGCGCGAACGTGGTCGTCCTCGACGTCGACGCCGACGGAGCCCAGCAGGTCGCCGCGGAGATCGACGAGACGGCCGGCGGCGGGGCAGCGATGGCCCTCGAGTGCGACCTGACCGATCGCGAGGACGTAGCCGACTCGATGGCCGCCGTTCGCGAGCGCTTCGGCGGCGTCGACATCCTGGTCAACAACGCCGCGATGGTCGACGCCCGCTCGCGGATCGCCGACTACGACGACGACCTCTGGGAACGCGACGTAGCGATCAACCAGACCGGGACGTACAACATTAGCCGGGAGGTGTTCCCCCGGATGTGCGAGCGCGGCTGGGGCCGGGTCGTCACCATGTCCTCGATGGCCGGCTGGTACGGCGGCTTCGGCCAGCTCTCGTACTCGGCGACGAAGGCCGCGATGATCGGCCTCGGGCGGACGATGGCGCTCGAGGGCGCCCAGGCCGGCGTCACCTCGAACGTCATCGCGCCGAACATTGTCGTCGGCGAGTGGGCAGAGATGAGCCCGGAGGAGTTGCGCGAGAACGTCGACGAATACTTCGCCCGGATCGCGGAGGCGACGCCGATGCGCCACCTCGGCACCGAAGACGACGTCGCCAACATGGTCGCCTACCTCTGTTCGGAGCAGGCCTCCTACGTCACGGGCCAGCTCATCGGTGTGACCGGTGGCGTCGACCTGTTTAGCTTCTAATCGAGCAGGCCCATCGACTTCGCGATCGTGTTGAGCTGGATCTCGTCCGTCCCCTCGACGATCCGCAGGAGTCGGGCCTGGTGGAGCAAGTCCATGTGCGGATTCTCCTCGGCCAGCCCGTTCGCCCCGTGGATCTGGACCGCCGCGTCGGCGACCTCCCAGAAGACGGTCGTCGCGAACCACTTGAAGACGGACGAGTCCATCACCGTCCGCTGGTCCTGGGCCATCTTCCAGGCGAGTTTGAGCCCCGCAGCGTCGGCTGCGTAGGTCTTCGCCTTCCCGCGAGCCAGCGGTGCCGACACCTGCTGGAAGCGGCCGATCTGGCGGCCGAACGCCTCGCGCTGGCCCGCGTACTCGGCGGCCGCCTCGAGCGCGAACTCGCTGTAGCCGACGGCTTCGGCCCCGAGCTCGAGCCGGCCGAGCGAGAGGAACTCCATGGCGGCGTAGAACGCGCCGTCGACCTCACCGAGGACGCGGTTTTCGGGGACGCGAACGTCCTCGAGGACGATCTCGGCCTGGGCACCCGGCGAGCCGACGGCGTTGTTGAGCGTACCGAGGTCGTACTCGTCGCGTTCGACGATGAAACAGGTGATGCCGCCGTACCGTCCGGCGTCTTCTTGCGGTGTCGTCCGGGCGAACACCTGGACGAAGTCGGCGTAGGGCGCGTTGGTGATCCACTGCTTGCGGCCGTTTATCACCCACTCGTCGCCCTCTCTGGTGGCGGTGGTCGCCATGTTCGGTGAGTCCGAGCCCACGCCTGGTTCGGTCTGGGCGAACGCCGTCGACTTCTCGGCTCGAATCGTCGGCTCGAGATAGCGCTCGATCTGTTCGCCCTCGGCCTGTGCCAACAGCGGTTTCGGCCCCTCGGGTCCGGCGAGCGCGTAGCGGGCTAGCCCGGGGCCGTGACTCGCGAGGCGCTTTTTCGCTCGGTACCACGTGACCGTGGAGACGCCCTCACCGCCGTAGGCCTCGGGGAGGGTCATCGCGTAGAAGCCCGCCTCGGCCGAGCGCCGGCGGATCTCTTCGCGCGCCTCGAGCAGTTCGTCGGTCCAGCGACCGTCCTCGTGGTATCCCCGTCGGGGATTGGTGGCCAGGTCGCCGAGTTCTTCGACGATCGGGTCGACCTCCCGTTCGACGAACTCGTCTATACTCTCGAGGATCAGTGCGGTCTCCTCGTCGACGTCGAACCGTACGCCACTTGTGTCGCCTGCTACCATACTTCAACGATCGTCTGCGGGAGCTTAAGATTCAGGCCACCGAGTCGATTCGATCCGCGTGGTCATCATCGACTCCCGGCGCAGGTCTGTCAGTCGTCGCCCTCGAGTCGCACCAGTTCCTCGACGTCCGGGATGTCCGCTGCGGCGTCGGTGATCTGTCGCATCCGGTCGGTGTGTTTCTCGACCGCGTAGGCGGCCAGTTCGCCCTGCTCGAGGCCGACCTGTTCGTCGGGGTCGTCGGGCTGGAAGCGATCGTCCTCGGTGATCCCCTGGACGAGCGGGAGGAGGTCGTAGACGGTCTCCTCGATCAATTCGGGATCGACGCCCTCCTCGCGGATGAGCGTCTTGAGCTGGTTCATTCCGAAGCCGACGTGGCGGCCCTCGTCGCTTCTGATCTTCGTAAAACCCTCGACGAGCCCCGGCAGGTGGGGCAACTCTTCGAACTCGCCGCCGTAGGAGGTCTGCATCCCGTAGTAGCCCGTCTGGGCGAGGATCCCCTCGACGGTGAGGTGATAGTGACAGTAGGCTTTCGCACGGGTTTCCGGAGTGTCCTCCTCGAGCAGCCGATACTGGGCCTTCTTGTTCCGGTCGAACAGCTCGATGTAGGGGTCGTTGAACCACTTGTCGTCGCGGGGGTTCGACCGGTCCCAGCCGAGTTCGTCCTCGACGGTCCAGATCACCTCGCGCCAGTAGCGATCGAAGAAGTCGGCGTGTTTGGCCTCCTCGTACAGCTGGGTCGTCAGAAACAGCTGGTCGTCGATGTCCTCGAGCACCGTCGCCAGCGGCGCGAGGTCCTCCGTGACGGCGTCCTCGCCCGCGCCGAACTTCGCGATGCCGTTTAACGTCTGGTCCCACCGGCGCCGATCGTAGTCGGGCGTCGCGTCGATATGCTCGAGCAGGTGCTCGACGTCGGCCTCGAGGTCGATCTGGCCGGGGTCCCAGTGGCGCTCGACGGCGTTACGGTAGTAGCGATTCGAGCGCGACTCCCGGTCCATCACGTCCGAAGGCTTGTACTCTGTTGGCATGAGTCAGCCTACCGCAGCCGGCTACAAAATATCACCGCCCACAGTGACGGTCGGCCGTGAACCCAGTTTGGCTCGATCCAATCTGTGCCGGTTTAATCCGGTCCAATCCGACTCGAGTCCGACAACGGTCTCCGTCGCTTCCTTCAGCCGTGCGACTCCCGGCAGTACCGACGCGACCGTCAGCGGCCTCGAGAGGACCCGATCTCGAAAATTTCTTCGTAGAGCTCCGCTGCGAGCACGTCCAGGTGGCCTTCGGCGTCACTCGCGTCGACCGTGTCGCCGACGCCCTGCCACTCGACCGAGAGCCGCGAGATGGGGGCCAGCGCGAACCCGCCGACCGTCACGTCGCCCTCGGGCGTGTGAACCGTCCACTCCGTCCGCATGCCGCCTGCCGACCGGGTCACGCCGTCGACGTGGCCGCCGGCCGCGCTCCAGTGTGCGACGAGCCCGTCCGTGAGTCGTCGGAGTCTGCGTTCGCCGAGGACGTGCCCGACGACGCCACTCGTCACCAGAACGACGAACGCGACGAGGCCCATCGCAACGCCGCCGAACGGAACGTTCAGCGACGCCGCGAGGCCGGCGATCACGACGACGAATCCCAGGATTCGGCCGTCGAACGCGCTCGGTATCGTCCCGCTCCAGTCGGCCCCCGTCGACCGAGACCGCTGCTCGAGTTGCATTTCGGCCGTGGGTCGGGACGACGGTGGTATAGTCGTTCGCCTGTGCTACTGTTTTCTTTAAATACTGGCGAGTAGGATTACTCGTAGTCGAGTAACTCGTCGTCGCCGTGCTCGGCCCGCAGCGTCTCGAGAAACTCACGCTGCTCCTCGAGCCGCGGCGTCGGCTCCTCGTAGACGTGCTCGAACATCACGGACGGATCGGCCTCGGCCGCCTCGGCGCGGTCGATCAGGCCCTCGAGTGTCGTCTCGATCTCCTCGTCGATGGCGTCGAGCTGGTCGTCGTCGAGGATCCATCGCTCGCGGAGGTAGGCCTCGAACCGCTCGAGGGGATCGCGCTCGCGCCAGCGTTCGACCTCGGCCTCGTCGCGGTAGGCCGACGGATCGTCGGCCGTCGTGTGGGCACCGAACCGGTACTGGACGGCCTCGATGAGCGTCGGAGGCGCTCGCTCGTCGCTGGCGAGGGCTTTCTCGCGTGCCGCTTTCGTGACCACGTAGGTCGCGAGCGGGTCCATGCCGTCGACCTGGACGCCGTCGAAGCCGTAGGCCGTCGCCTTCTGGGCGATGGTCGCGCTCGCGGTCTGGCGCTCGCGCGGGACAGAGATCGCCCACTGGTTGTTGTTACAGAAGAAGATCGTCGGCGTCTCGAAGACGCCCGCGAAGTTCATCGCCTCGTGGACGTCGCCCTCCGAGGTGGAGCCCTCGCCGAAGTGGACGACGGTCGCCGTCTCGTCGCCTTTGAGCTTCGAGGCCCACGACCAGCCCACCGCGTGAGGGACGTGTGCGCCGATCGAGATGTTCAGCGGGAAGACGTTCACGTCGGCGATCGCCGCGTTGCCGTCCTCGTGGCCCATCCAGTAGAGGACGTACTCCCAGGGGAGCTCGCGGGCGACGAGCGCACCGTGTTCGCGGTACTGAAACGAGATCATGTCGTCGTCGGCGAGGGCGTACGTCGACCCGATCTGTGAGCCCTCCTGGCCCTCGAGCGAGGCGTACGTCCCCATCCGCCCCTGTCGTTGCAGGCTGATCATCCGCTCGTCGAAGCGTCGACAGAAGCGCATATCCCGGTACATCGAGCGCAGCGTCTCCGTCTCGAGGTCGGGTTCTAGCTCCGGCGTGACGACGGTCCCGTCGGCGTCGAGCACCTGGATTCGATCGTCCGGCGCGCGATCGAAGAGGTCGCGCTCGAGCACGTCTCCTGACATAGCTCGAGGGTCGTTCTGAGCCCACATAAGGGTGCTCGCTCGAGGGCGCCGGAGACAGCACGGGAGTCGATTTCGTCCCGGCTGGAGTCGACGCGTCATAGAGGCCACACTGGTGTCCTGCGGCCGTGTGCACACTGCCGGGCAGTCGCTCCTGTCGCTCACCACCGACCCAGCGTCGTGGCAGACAGACGCCACCGAAAATCCACCGCGGTTCGTATCGAATTTCCGATAACTCTCCTGTCGGGTCGAGGTGAGTCCCCGCTGGACCGCCGTTTGACAACTCGAGGTGTGACAACCGTAGACTGGAGAAACGGTGCGCGAGAAGAGATGTCGTCGTCGAATTCAATCCGGCTCGACTGTCACGGAATCTGCCCAATGCGTAGCTATTTGATCACGTTTGATGTTGGCAGTTGACATGGGTGTCCAACTCGAGATCGACCATCCACTCGATCCGCTGACCGAATCGGAGATCGAACGAGCGAGCGAGATCCTCGAGTCCGAGCGAGACCTGGGAGCGGCGAGTCGGATCATCAAGATCGTCCTCGACGAACCGTCGAAAGACGAGCTCGCGGAGTACGAAGAACACGGTCGAGGCTCGATCGAACGGCGGGCGTTCACGATCGTTCGGGACAGTGACGAGCGAAAAACGTACGAGGGAGTTATCTCGTTGTCCGACGGCGCAGTCACCTCCTGGGAACACGTGCCGGGCGTGCAGCCGTCGATCACGCTCGAGGAGTTCGAGAAGTGTGAGGAGACGGTGAAAAACGACCCCGAGTGGCAGGAAGCCGCGGCAAAGCGAGGCGTCGAAGACTTCGAGCTCGCGATCGTCGATCCCTGGTCGGCAGGTCATCACCTCGTTCCGGAGGGGATCGACCGGGACCGCCGGCTCTCGCGGGCGCTGTCGTGGATCCGGACGGACGAGGAGAACAACGGCTACGCTCGCCCACTCTCGGGAATCCACACGTTCGTCGACCTCGACGAGATGGA
>LKMK01000114.1 GCA_001563805.1 Natrialbaceae archaeon B1-Br10_E2g2 | reverse complement strand
CGGCTGGCGAGTTTCCCGAACAGGGCCCGCCGATCTGCGACCTCGCGGTACAGCGATTCTCGAACGCTCTCGGTTCCGGGCAGTTGCTGGAAGGTCGCCGCGAGATGACGAGAGGGCGTCTCGACCCGGGTCATCGCCTCTTCGATCGCCGCACCGCAGGAGTAGACCCGGTCGTCCGTCAGCAGGTGTGCACACTCCTCGTAGTCGTCGGGAAGTCGCGCCAGCTGATCCGGCGTGAGTTCCTCGAAGCCGACGAGTTCGAACTCGCCGCGCTCGGCGGCGAACTCCGCACACCAGGTACAGAACCCACAGTCGTCGTCGTAGACCAGCCGCGGCGCCGGGCCCTGGCTCGAGTCCGATTCGACACCGGTCGCGTCCGCACCTGCGGAGACCATGGATGAGCTACGGGCTCGGCACCGAAAAGCCCGACTCCCGTTTATCGTGGTAGGGACCCATTAGCCACCGCGGTTCGAACGCGGAGACGAGTCCGTACTTTTAAGTCTCCGTCGGCCGTTTGGGACTGTTAGCAATGGCCATAGATCCGCAGTTTACCGAGAACCGAGAGCAGGTCGACGAACACAACGGCCACGCCGTCTGGGGGCCCGTCGACGAACCCGAAGAGCTCGGAATCCACGGCACGCACGTCGCGGTCGATTTCGACATCTGTCTCGCCGACGGTGCCTGTCTCGAGGACTGTCCCGTCGACGTCTTCGAGTGGGTGGACACGCCCGGCCATCCCGAGAGCGAACGGAAGGCCGACCCCGCCAAGGAGGCCCAGTGTATCGACTGCATGCTCTGTGTCGACGTCTGCCCGGTCGACGCCATCGACGTCGACGCCGGACGGACCGCCTGAGCACTTCGAGAACCCGAGAACAGAACCGTTATTCGGCCCGATCGACGTCGACTTTCTCCTTCAACGTCTCCAGCCCGTCGGCTTCGGCGAGCTCCTGAAGGCGCTCGCGGAAGTGTTCCTCGCAAAGCCCGACTTTGAGGCCGTCAGACTCGGCGGCAAAGGCGGCCTCGCGGTCGCAGTAGTGGCAGTTCATGCACGGGCGTACGGGCCACGATGCATTGAACCCTCCGCTCGCGGCGAGGATGGCTCAGTCGAGCCCGAGCTCGAGTCGGTCGAACGCCGCCCGCGAGAGCCCTGCACGACCGAGGACGTCGTCGTGGGCGTCGCTCCCACCCGTCGCGAGCAGGTCGTCCCGTTCGATCGTCCGCTCGACGGGGGCCGTGTCCACGTCCCGCGCGTAGGGGTACCAGCGCTCGACGGCGTCGAGGTCGGCCGCCAGCTCGAGTGCCTGGGCCGGATCGCGGTACCGCAGGGGGTGTGCGAGCGAGACGAGCCGGCCGGCGTCGGCGAGGACTCGCCGACCGTGGTCGAACGACGGTACGTCCCGCGGGACGAAACACGGGCCGTCGTTGCCGATCAACCGGTCGAAGGCTTCCCCGTAGTCACAGCCCGTGTCGGGGTGGGCCTCGATCGCCCGGGCGACGTGTGGCCGACCGAAGCCGTCGGTGACGGTGACGTCGAGGTCGACGTCCAGCTCGTCTTCGACGCGCTCGACGATCGCCCGGCCGCGCTCGATCCGGTTCGTCTGGATGCGCTCGACGAGCGCCTCGAGGTCGGCCGTCGGCTCGATCCCGTAGCCGAGCAGGTCGACGCGCTGGCCCGCGTCGGTCTCGACGCGGAGTTCGATCCCGTGGACGATCCTCACGCCGTCGCGCTCTACGGAGCGGGCGTCGAACGGCTGGAGACGATCGTGGTCCGTTACCGCGACGACGTCCACGCCGGCGCGCTGGGCCGCGGTGGGGACCGCCTCGAGCTCGAGGCTCCCGTCCGAGCGCGTCGTGTGGACGTGCAGATCGGCGTAGGGCATAGCTCACTCGAGCGGGCGCCGGCCTATAGGCGTTTCTCAGTCGCTGTCCGTCGCTGACGTCGTCGGCACCTCTTCGGTGGGTGTCAACAATCGTCATATAAGGAATGGGGTGGGCCTAGAGATCCATTATGGACAATGTTTATAATCATCGTTCACCCAGAACTGCATGTAATGTTGCTCAACGGCACCGGCGAGGTCATCGACGACCACGAGTACCCCGCGACCACCGAGGAAATGATCGAGGCGTACGGCGACCGCACCCTCGAACTCCCCAACGGCTCCGAGACGGTCGGCGATGTACTCGCCCGCCTCGAGACGGAAACCTTCGAAAACCCGGAAGACGCGCGTTTCGCCGTCTACTCCGCAGTGAGCGACAAGGCCGTCGGCCGGGTCGGCTACAGCGACCGCGACCCGACGCCAGTCGGGAGCCCGTACGCGCCCGACGCCGTCTCGTTCTAGACCGACCCGTCCTTCGGTCGGTTCGACTGCAGCGTGCTCCGGAGAGAGTTCGCTAGCGGCTGCCTGTTCTCCGTTCGAACGGCTCTCACAGTCGGCGGATCGGTTTGCGAAGCTCCTCGAGCGCCCTCGTTCGTCGCGGAACCGACAGCTCGCGTGCGAGACCGATTGCCTCCGCGACCGTGTTCTGAACGTCCCGGACGAACGGTCCGGGGTCGGTCGCCTCGAGGTACTCGAAGTTGGGATGTCGGAGGACTGACGACGCGACCTCGGCGGCGGCGGCCGATAGTGGTGGTGGTTCGATCACCGGATTCTCCTCTCGCAGGATGCTGAGCAGGTACACCAGTTCGCCCCGCAACAGGTGCGTGGTGACGCCGGTCTCGTACGTCGCTGGGGCCGACACGGGCTGGCCCGTCGCCAGCCGCCAGTAGTCGTACGCGAAGTCCACGCCCGCCTCGATCGGACACGAGAGCGACACCCAGAACCGCGGGTTGATCTCGAGGAGCGTGAACTCGCCGGTCTCCTCGTCTCGGACGAACTGTACCGACGCGGGACCGTGCCAGTCGAGCGCGTCCAGCAGGGACCGGCCCGCCTCCTCGAGGTCGGGAATCGCGGTCGTTCGTCTGGCGACGCTCGTGTTTCCGGCGTAGCTGTAGCCCCGGAGCTGGTGTTTTCCACAGGTAGTGACGACCTCCCCCTCGTCGTACAGCGCCCAGAGTGCGTACTCCTCGCCTCGAACGCGCTCCTGGACGATCGGTTCGTGTTCCATCCCCTCACGGATCGAATCGCGGTCCGGCTCTCTGCCGGGCTCGAGATAGCGTACCGACCCGGGATGTTCGATCTCGCCCGGCGGGACGTCGTCGGCGAAGTCGGCCGTGAGCAGCGCGTACCGGGGCTTGACGATCCGGTCGTCGTCCCAGTCGTCGACGTCCGCGAGCAGGGTGGTCTCCGGAACCGCGACGTCGGCATCGCTCGCCGTCGCTACCAGTTCCAGCCGATCGTACACCGTCCGGATCGTCTCGACCGGCGGCCAGAGAGGCCTGACGTGGTCGGCGAACGCCGACCGGTAGCGCGAGAGGGCCCAGACGTCCGCCTCTCGAATCGGCGCGATCGTCCGGACGTCGGGCCGTGCCGCCAGCGAGAGCAACGCGTTCGCGTATCCCCGAAAGTCCGCCTGCGGATCGGGCACCACGTAACACTCGTCGCAGTACCGCGAGGAGAATTCGGGTGCCCGCGTCGTCTCGGCAATCGCGACGGTGTTGACCCCGCGCGACCCGAGCGACCGAATACACGCGGTCGCACTCGGGGCAGCCGCCGGAACGACGACGCTCCCCTGACTCGCTCGATCCATACCCGGAGCCTCACCGGGCGGGCGAATAAGTCACATTGTTGGCCACCGACCCCTCGACGGTTGGTTGAGAGCCGGTGTGGTCAGTAACGTAGACAGTCCCTATCGACGGACTCGTCTTGGTCGGCACCGTGTCTCGGTCGGCGAGCAGACCGGCGCGGAACCGGCCGTCAGAACTCGTCAATGACCGGGATACCCTCGGTCCCGTAGTCGGTCATCGCCTCGAGTTTGTCGTTGACGTCCTCGAGGCCGATCGTCTCCGAGACGACTTTTTCGGGTCGGAGTTTGCCGGTCGCGACCATCCGGAAGATCTCGTCGTAGCGCGTCGGCGGCATCCCGAGCGAGCCGATGAACTCGATCTCCTGCATGACCATCGCGTCGGTCGGCAGTTCGATCGTCCCCTGTTCGTCCTGGGTGGTGAGCCCGACCTGGATGTGCTGGCCGTGCGTGCCCAGACTCTGGACGGAGTTCTGGCAGGTCGCGGCGATGCCGAGGGCGTCCATCGAGACGTCGGCACCGCCGTCGGCGATCGCTTTCACCTCGGCGGCGACGTCGTCGGCGTCCGCCGCGTTCACCGTTTCTGCAGCGCCGAGTTCGCGTGCCTTCTCGAGCTTTCCGTCGTCTAGGTCGACCGCGATCACGTTCGCGCCGAGCGCGTCGGCGATGTGGACCGCCGAGAGGCCGACGCCCCCGACGCCGTGGACGGAGACCCAGTCGCCCGCCTCGACGTCGGCCCGGTGGGCCAGCGCGTGAAACGAGGTCATAAACCGGCAGCCGAGTCCGGCCATGTCGACCGACGAGACGCCATCGGGCAGGGAGACCAGGTTGTGATCGGCGAACGGGACGTGGAGTTCCTCGGCGAACGCCCCCTGCACCGGCTCGACGAATCCGAGCGGCATCACGTTCTCACAGGTGTTCGAAAATCCTCGCCGACACTGTGGACACGTCCCGTCGCCGAGGTTGAACGGGACGGCGACGTGGTCGCCCTCCGAGACGGTCGTTACGTCCTCGCCGACGGCGACTACGGTCCCCGCGGGCTCGTGGCCGAGGATCTGTCCCGGCTGGGTCTCCAGTCCGAGCCAGCCCCAGTCGCCCTGCCAGCCGTGCCAGTCGCTCCGGCAGACCCCGCAGGCTTCGACCGCCACGACCGCCCCCTTCGGGTCGGGCTCGGGTGCGTCGACGTCTTCGATCGAGAGCGGTTCGCCGTGTTCCTCGAGAACTGCTGCGCGCATAGTCGCCTCATACCACGACACCGAGTCACATATATCAATCCCCTAACGTCGACGCGAACGAACACCGTAAACGTCGTCGACCGTAACAGGAATCCGTCTCATACGGTCTGCTGTAGTCACTAACCGCCGGTCGTCGATCCCGCTCCGACGACCGACGGGAACCAGTTCCAGCGACCCGAATCAGTCGACGAACGTGACCGCGTCCTCGAGTGCGAGCGGGAGCGATCCCTTCCGGTAGCCCTCGACGTGGCCGTTCGGGCGAGCGCGGTAGACGACGGCAGGACGGTGGTGGACCTCGGGTTGCTCGCCGCGGACGGCGTTCCAGACGTCGTCGCGGAACGACGAGCAGTCGACGAAGAGGACGGCGCCGCCGCCGTGTTTGGCGAGCTGGCCGTCGGTCTTCGTCTCCGCGGTGTCGCGGACGGCGGCGACGGGGCCGGCGGCCGCCCGGTTCTTCGGCGGCTGGGGTCTGGTGACCTCGACGAGGACGTTCGTCCGGTCGTCGACCGCACGGAAGTCGAGTGAGTGTCCGGTCGTCACCTCGATCTCGGGTTCGACGTCGTAGCCGGCCTCGGACAGCACCCTCGCAGCGATGAACTCGCCCATCGCGGCGCTCATGCGGACGCGGTCGACGTGGTCGCTCGTCCCGAGTTTGCCGGACATGACGTGTCGGTACTCGTCGAGCGTTCCGGTCTCGAGGAACTCCTCGAAGTATCGGGTGGTTTCGCGCCGGCCGGCGTCGGGGAAGCCGGCGGCGTGTTCGCGAAAGAACGCACGGGTCGCCTCTCGGCCGTCTTTGGACATGAAAACGGGCAGGAAGTACCACGAGATGTGCGGGTAGTCGGCGAGCCACGGGTCCTCCTCGTGCAGCGTCGCGAGCAGTTCCCGCTGGGTCCAGCGGCTGACGTGATAGGGGACCTCGCGCCAGCCGTACTTGTCGGTTCGCCACAGCGAGGAGGGGGTCTCCGTGTTCCCCATCCAGTAGGCTTCTTCGCCGTCGCGGGCGAAGAGGGCGATGTCGCCGTTTTGCATCTCGAATCGGTGTGTCTCCCAGTCGGCGCCGATCTCGTATCGCGGCGTGACTGCGCGAGCTCCGATGTTCGACCGGAGCGGCTGGAGGATCTTCCGTCTGACTCGTTGCTCGCTCCAGTGGTCGGGCGAGTGTCGAAAGCGAAGCGGCCGTGCCACGCCGTGAGTTACGGGTCGATGCCGGATATACTGTTCGTTGTCCACGTCCGCCGGTCGCTCCAGTGCGTCCCCGGTCGCCACCTCGCGTTCCCGCTCCCTTCCTCGCATTCGTCCCCCCGCCCGCCGGTGAACGACCGTTACATTCATGTGTTTCAGCGACCTATGTGTGGACACTTACCATGTCAATGGGTGCCTATGACGAGGATGAGCACGAGCGCCGCGAGCAACAGGCCTCGAGAGTGGACGCGGACTTCGACGACGAGCGGACGATCTACCACGGCGAGGTCGAGTACGACTCCGGCGATTCCGCGGAAGCGCTCCTCGATCAGTTCGAGCAGATCAAGTCGAATTAACGCCGTTCCGCCGGTCTCCGCCGACTCGTCTCTCCGCTTCGCCCGAAGACCATCGATAGCGACGCGACGACCACGACGGCGACGACGTGCCCGCCGAGGATCGCGAGCAGTATCGGTCGGTCGAGGACGAACGGAACCAACAGCAACTGGACGCCGGCGAAGCCGACGTTCAACGCGTCGATCCGGCGGTAGCGTCGTGCCGTCACCGGGTCGAACTCGTAAACGAGCGCCCGCCAGAGGCCGACGACGCTGGCCCACCAGCACGTTCCGATCCGGTAGACGACGTCCCACAGCACGAGCAGCGCGAGCGCGACCGCGACCGCCGGCGGGGTGGCCCCGAACAGTTCGGTGACGAGCCCGGCCCCGTCTCCCCGTGGATCGATGACGAACAGGTAGGTGACCAGCACCACGAACGCGACGACGCCGAGAACGACGTCGATGCTCGAGCCGAACAGCAGCCGCCGGTACGCCGTCGGCGTCGGAAGCTCGCGGACGCGTCGGCTAAAGCTCAACATGAGCCAGCTCCCGATCGTCGCGACGGCGACGGCGACGGTCCCCGGCAGGACCGCCGGCCAGAGGTCGTAGACGGCCGCGACGAGCACGATCGCGGCCTCGAACCCGAGAAACTGGACGAGGATCGCCGTCCGACCCGAGACCCGGAGCCCGGGCACCGTCCCGAGCAGGCTCTCGTACACCCACGTCTCCCCGTACTCCGGCCGCTGAGACGACGTCATTCGGCAGCCTGCTCCGGCCGTGGCGTCGCAGCCGCGTCGTCCGTGTCGTGACCGAGCGCTCGGCGAACCGCGACGTCGAACGACGCCGGCTCGAGGCCGACCAGTCGCTCGAGTCGGTCGTCCTCGACGACGACGGGGTTCCGAAGGCCGTCGATCAGCGGGTAGGCGACCGCCGTCGGGACGTCGGTGACGAGGCCCACCCAGTAGGCGGACAGTCGCGGACTCAGGATCGGGACGGGGAGGACCAGCGGTCGTCGGCCGGTCGCTATCTCGGCCGTCTCGGTCAACAGCTCCCGGTAGGTGAGGACGTCGGGGCCGCCGATCTCGTACGTCTCGCCGGCCGTCTCGGGACGCTCGAGGACGGCCAGACAGTAGGCGACGACGTCGTCGATGCCGATCGGCTGACACCGCGTGTGGATCCAGCTGGGTGTCACCATCACCGGGAGCCGCGTCGCGAGCTGTGTCAGCAACCGGAAGCTCGCGCTCCCGTCGCCGACGATGATCGCGGCCCGGAGGACGGTCACCTCGGCGCGTCCGTCGGCCAGTACCGACTCGACCTCGCGGCGGGAGGCCAGGTGAGCCGAGAGCACGTCCGCGTCGCTACCGAGCCCGCTCAGGTAGATCACCCGCCCGAGTCCCGCGCCAGTCGCCGCCCGTTCGAAGTTGCGGGCCGCCCGTCTGTCGCGGTCGGCGAAGTCGCCGTGTGCGCCCATCGCGTGGATGAGGTAGAAGGCGGCGTCGACGCCCTCGAGCGCCGTCTCGAGGCCGCTCGGCTCGAGGACGTCACCCTCGACGACGGTCACCGAATCCGGCGGCTCGTAGGCGCGTGCGTCCCTGACGAGGACGGTCACGTCGTGGTCCGTCTCCTCGAGGAGGGCGTCCACGAGTCGGCCGCCGACGAACCCCGTCGCGCCCGTTACGAGTACGTTCATGCGTTCCGTTGGCTCGCGACCGCCTTAATGGTCGCCGCCAACCACGTCGAGCCCCCGTCACTCGAGGGCGTCCCAGCCGGGCGTTCCGGGCGCGCCGCGGTCCTCCTCGAGTTCGACTGCGACCGCCGGTGAGGGGACGCCGTCCGCTCGCTCGCGTCGCCGGTGCCACGCCCGGATCGCGGGGCCGACCCACGAGCCGTCTTCGCCGTCGGCTACGGCCTCGAGCGCCCGCTCTCTGGCCCGCTCGCGGTGGTGCTCGGAGATCGCGAGCGTGCCGGGACTCGAGGCGGCGGCCACTTCTAGACACGTCGCGCGGTCCTCGGCAGTCGCCTCGCCGGCAGCCAGCCGGTCGATCACGCCCTCGAGCCGGTCGGGTTCGGGGTGACAGAAGAGCTTCTCGCCGACCGCCTGGCTGCCGAGCAGGAGATCCGCCGGGTCGTCGTCCACGTCGGTCTCGAGCAACCGCTCGCCGCCGAACGCCGCTTCGACCCGTTCGCACTCGGTTTCGGCCTCGAGCGCGAGGTTGTGGGCGGGGTAGGAACCACACTCGGCCGGGAACAGGTCGTCACTGTGGATCCGACACTGCAGCGTCGTCGGATCGAGGAAGACACAGGCCGGTAGCCAGACGGGCTCGTCGAGCTCGAACGGGGCGACGGGTTTCGGGGGTTTTCGCAGGCCGACGAAGAACGCCGGCCGGCCGGCGACGGCGGCGAGGTCGGAGCCGTCGACCGTGACCGCCTCGTGGTCGTCTCTGGCGCGCCAGAACCGCGGGGTCAGCGCGGCGGCGTATCCGGCCTCGAGAAACGCCCGCACCTCGTCGCGAGTGAGCGGGACGAAGTTCGCCACGTCGTCGATCGGCGGCCGCCTCGAGCCCTCGTCCGTCCCGAGCGACCCGCGCTGGCGACGCACGGACGGTGAGTCGCCGTCGTTCGTGGCCGTCCCGTCCGCCTGCGGACCGTCCGGGGAGCCGTCGTTCGCCTCGGACTCGAGGAGCCCTCGCCAGTCGATACAGCAACCCGCACACCCTCTACAGTTCACCTCCATACCGTGTGCTACGCCGTCGTGACCCATAATCTGCCTGGGGGGAACGACTTTCCGCGTCCGGCTCCCTCGCTTACGCATGGTCAGGGACACCTGTGACGGCTGTGGGCGGCGCATCAGGGTTGCCGGCGGGATGGAGAACCTCTGGACCTTCGGCCAGGACGACGGCAGTATGGGGACGGCGATGACGCTCGAGCTCGCCGACGGCTCGGAACACTTGCTCTGTTATCCGTGTCTCGAGGTGTTGCCCGACGAGCCGACCGCCGCGGACGTCGATCGACTCGAGCAGGTCGACGCGGAGACGTCGACGCTTTCCGGTCGGTGATCGGAACTGGAGTCGTCGCTTTCGAGTTGGCGGCGGCGAAAACGGGTAGGGGTAGTGGGGAGGCGGACTGGCACGCGATGCGAACGTGGACACTGGTGCAGCCGTGGGACCACGGCCGCGTGGGCACGAGGCGGCGGGGAACCGCGGTGCCCAGAGCGGAAGGGGTGGGATTTGAACGCCACGAGGCTGTGAAGCCGCCGCGGGCCGGATGGCACCGCGGTGCTCTACCGCTGAGCGACCCTTCCGCACTCGATTCGAGGGCCGAGTTCGTATTTGTAATCAGTCGGCTACCTCGCCGTAGCCCGCGCTTACGACCACCAGCCGGCGGCCGCTCGAGCGGTAAGCGTCGCCTTCCGCCCGACGTCGAGGGGGTCGCGTTCACTGGGCGCGACGCTCCGGAGCCTTTAGGGCCGGCCCGCTCCGTGCATCGAACGGTGAATCCCGACCGGATCTTCGAGGCGTTTCCCGCGCCGAGCTACCGCGGAAATCAGGAGCAGGCCCTCCGGGACATCCGCGACGCGTTCGCGGCCGGCAACGACGTCGT
>LKMK01000113.1 GCA_001563805.1 Natrialbaceae archaeon B1-Br10_E2g2 | reverse complement strand
TGAACCGCCACAGCGGCGTTCGGAGGGAGCCGGCCTCGAGCGCGTCGGCAGCGGGTCCGTCGACGAGCACGGTTCGGAGGACGTGGCGGACCGAGTGCCAGAACGCGAAGTAGAGGCCGATGGCGAGGATCGGCGGGACGACGGCGAAGAAGGCGACGAGCCCGACGGTTTCGCCGGCGTCGAGCGCCCACGAGCGGGACGGGCCGGCCCGGAGGAGCCCCCAGCCGAGCGAGACCGCCACGAGCGCCGCGCCGGCGACGGTGACCCAGCTACGGACGGGGCTCGAAAACGCCGGCTCGAGTGCGGTCGCTGCGGCCGGGTCGAACAGCCCGACGACGGCCGACGCGACGAACGCGTACTGCTCCGGGAAGGCGACGAGCGGGACGAACATCGGGATGCCGCCGCGAACGCAGAGCGCAAGCGCGCGCTGCGGTCGGGTCTCGAGGTGATCGACGCCGAGGAGGGCGACGAGGGCGTAGACGTCGCCCTGTCCCCAGTGGAAGGTGGTCAGGAGGATGAAGCCGGCGAAGGCGAGAACTGGCTCGAGGTACCAGACCACGCCGTAGAGCGCGGCGAGCGCCAGATAGCCGACGCCGAAGCCGACGAGCCACCGCGGGGAGGTCGGTTCGTCGCGCGCTCGAGGGAGCACGAGGTGGTCGACGGCGCCGTGTGGTAGCCCGAGAAGGACGACGCTGACGGCCAGCGGGACGAGCTGGACGGCCAGGGGAAGCGAGTCGAACAGCGCCACGAGCGCGACCCCCGTCACGAGTGCGACGACGCCCCCGCCGAGGCTCACCGACGCCGCGACATTGGTCGTCTCACCGGCCATCGGGTCTGCCCTCCGGGGTTCGGGTCCGTCGGGTTTGGAGGTGCTCGAGCGGACACGGGCCGACGACGCCGGTCCAGTCCATGGTGGTGATCCCCGAAATCGAAGCTCGCGGCCACCGGCCGTCGTCGCGACGGGCCGCGAGCGCCCCGAGGAGACCCATCGGTGACAGGACGACCGACGTGTGAAACGCGAGGGACGGGAGCGCAGCGGACATCAATCTGGTCGACGACTGCTCGTCGTCTCGAATCGTCCTTTCAGCAGAAGGGTTATCAAAGATGTGGCCAACCACAGAACCCGCTCGAGAACGTCCGAGACTACCGTTCGTACATTGTTGGCCACCATCACTAAAATACCCCCGCTCAAATCACTGGTCATGAACGTCTCGGAATCAGTACTGCCCGGCTTCGTTCGCCGGAACTACACGGCAAAGCTCGGTGCGGTTTTCACGCTCGTCACCGCAGTCACGCTCGCGTTCGGCTGGGCGATGAACGCTGAAGTCACGGCCGCGGTCGAAACAGGGGAGGCGGCGGCCGTCGGTGACGCGGCGACGTCGGCGATTCTCGGACTCGTCGTGCTGACCGTGATCAATCTCGGGCTCGTCGCAGCGACGGTCGGGGGCAACACCGCCGCGTCGCTCTCGACGCTGTCTGCCATCGCCACGCGGATGGGTGAGGGCGACCTCGAGGTCGACCTCGAGACGCGCCGCGAGGACGAGATCGGTGACCTCTACGGCTCGTTCGACGAGATGCGATCGTCGCTCCGGGAGTCGATCGAGGAGACCGAGGAGGCCAGACAGGAAGCCGAATCCGCGCGAGCGAACGCCGAGGAGGCCCGCAAGGAGGCGGAAGCGGCCCGAGCGGACGCCGAGCGCGAACGCGAGCGACTCGCGGCGGTCAACGACGAACTCGAGGCCGAAGCCGAACGCTTCTCGAGCGTCATGGCTCGCTGTGCCGACGGCGACCTCACCGCGCGGATGAACGCCGAAACGGACAACGAGGCGATGGCGTCGATCGCCGACTCGTTCGACGAGATGATGGACGGCATCGAGGTGCTCGTCGGTCGCATCCAGGGCTTTGCGGTCGACGTCTCCGACGCCAGCCAGGAGGTCAGATCGAACGCCGAGCGCGTCCGGGAGAAGAGCGCGGACGTGAGCGCGTCGATCGGGGACATCTCCGAGGGGGCGGACGTTCAGACCGAGAAGATCCAGGAGATCGCCCGCGAGATGGACGACATCTCGGCGACGACCGAGGAGATGGCCGCGAGCGCCGCCGAGGTCGCCCAGACGTCGACGGAGGCGGCTCGAGCCAGCGAGAACGGCCTCGAGACCGCCGAGTCGGCCATCGAAGCGATGAACGAGGTGGAAGCCCAGACCGACGAGTCGGTGGCGGCGATCGAAGCCCTCTACGAGGAGATCCAGCAGGTCAGCGAGGTGACCGAGATCATCGCGAACATCGCCGAGCAGACGAACCTGCTGGCGCTGAACGCCTCGATCGAGGCCGCTCACGCCGACGAGACGGGCGACGGCTTCGCCGTCGTCGCCAGCGAGGTGAAATCGCTCGCCGAGGAGACCAAGGAGGCGACCGACGACATCGCCGACTCGATCGAGCGCATCCAGGACCGCACCCAGACGACCGTCGAGGACATCCGGGAGACGAGCGATCGGATCTCGAGCGGCGTCGAGACCGTCGAGGAGACCGCAACCTCCCTCGAACGGATCGTCGAGTCGGTCGAGGAGGCGAACGCCGGCATCCAGGAGATCAACACGTCGACGGATCGCCAGGCCGACTCCGCCGCACAGGTCGTCACGATGGTCGACGACGTCGCCGAGATCTCCGAAACGACGGCAGCCGAGGCGAACGGCGTCGAAAGCGCGGCCGAAGCCCAGTCCGCCTCCGCGCGTGACGTCTTCGACCGCGTCGATGCCCTCTCCAGCGGGGCAGAAACGCTGCTCGAGGCGCTCGAGGACACCCGAGTCTCGGCGACGGACGACGGGCCGAGCGCTGCCCAGGTGCTGCGCTCCGACGGAGGTGTCTCGCGATGATCGAGCCGACCCTGCTGTTCTGGCTCGGTGCGCTCGGGATGGCCGTCGGAACGGTCGCGTTCGTCTGGGGTGGCGTCTCCGCGAGGACCGCCTACCGCCGGTACTACGCGCTCCTGGCGTCGATCAGTCTGATCGCCGCGGTTGCGTACGCGATGATGGCACTCGAGATCGGCTGGGTGACGGTCGGCGACGACGTCGTCTTCACGCCGCGGTACGTCGACTGGATCCTGACGACGCCGTTGCTGTTGGTGTTTCTCGGCTTGCTCGCCGGGAGCGACGGTCGGGAACTCGGGCTGGTCGTCGTCGTCAACACGGTCGTCATGGTTCTCGGCTTCGCCGCCGCGCTCGTCCCCGGCGCGCTCGGCTACGGACTGTTCGTCGTCGCCGGCGTCGTCTACCTCGGCCTGCTCTACCTGCTGATGGGGCCGATGAGCGCCCGGGCTGGCGAACAGGGGGCCGGCGTCACGTCGCTGTTTACCAGCCTGCGAAACCTCACGGTCGTCCTCTGGTCCGTGTATCCGGTCATCTGGCTGCTCGGCCCGCCCGGGATCGGCATGATTACCCCGACGGTCGACATTATGCTCGTCAGTTACCTCGACGTGCTCACCAAGGTCGGCTTCGGCCTGATCGCGCTCAACACGAGCGCCGTCCTCGAGGCCGAACGCGGCCAGTCGATCGCCGAGGCGACCGTGGACGGACCGGTCGGCGCTGACTGATACGGTTTACTGTACGTCAGTTCCGGCGCACCCGCGACCCGGGCGGCGGGTGCGCCGGTACATCGGTACAGGAATCCGTATGAGCCGTCGCTTCCGATTCGGACGGACGCCCAGCACAACCCTTTTCCTCGGGCCGGACACACGCTCTCGCATGCGTGTCACCTTTCTCGGAACCGGAAGCGCGATGCCGACCGGCGACCGCTTCCAGACGGGAATTCTCGTCCAGGAAGACGGTCGGACGCTGCTGGTCGACTGCGGCTCCGGCGTCCTCCACCGCCTCCAGCAATCGGGCGTCGGCTACGAGACCGTCTCGACGGTATTGCTCACACACCACCACCTCGACCACGTCGCCGACCTCTTGCCGCTGTTCAAAGCCCGCTGGCTCGCCGGCGAAGAGCACCTCGAGGTCGTCGGCCCGCAGGGGACGAAGTCGTTGGTCGACGACCTGCTGTCGGTCCACGACTACATGGAGGGACGGCTCGATCTGCAGGTCCGGGAGGTCGTCGCCGGCGAGTTCTCCGTCGCGGGCTTCGACGTCTCGGCCTACGAGACGCGCCACTCCCTGCCGTGTCTGGCCTACCGCTTCGACGATCGGTTTACGTTCAGCGGCGACAGCGAGGCGTTCGACGGACTGGCGAACTTCGCCGACGGTTCGGCGATTCTGGCACACGACTGTTCGTTCCCCGACGACGTCGACGTCGCGAACCACCCCACGCCGGAGACGCTCGGGACGGCCCTCGAGGGCACCGACGTCGGCCGAGTCTACCTGACACACCTCTATCCGCACACCGACGGCCGCCACGAGGAGATGCTCGAGTCGATCGCCACCCACTACGACGGCGACGTGCGGTTCGCCGAGGACCTCACGACGGTCACGGTCGAGTAACGCCGCGTCGCCGGGGGGCGACACGAGGCTCGGCCAGGACGGAATAGTTACTTTTCGGGGATATCTCGAGGGCCCCATAAGTCGCCATATCGCCCCATTATCGTGTCAAAACGAAAGATGTTCTCAAAAGTGTAAGTCTCCAAATATGTATAAGCGGCCGTTTGTTAGGATCGTAACAACAGCATGGTCCCCAGGGTCGATGGTCGGCGAGACGCGGCGGCGAACGCGGAGTCGAGTGGATGAATCTGCCGTACCGGATCGCAAGCGGCGTCACGACCCACTCGAGGGTCGTCCTGGTCGTTCTCGTGCTCTCGACTGCGCTGATCGGTGCCGGCGTGACGATGGTCGACGACGACTCCTCGCTCGAGCAGTTCGAGAGCGAGTCGCCCGAGGGACAGGCAGCGGAAGACATCGACGACCGCTTCGGCGCCGACGACGCGGATACGACGACGATCCAGGTGATCCACCGGGGTGACGCCGACGGCGAGAACGTCCTCGAGCAAGACGTTCTGGTCGAGGCCCTCGAGTTCCAGGAGGAGCTTCGCGGGAGCGAGTCGATCAACGCAACGCTCGTCGACGAGGACCCGATCACCGGTGTCGAGAACCTCGTCGCGATGACGGCGATCAGTCAGGCCGAAGCCGACGAACTCGGAGAGCGCGGCGAGGAACTCGGAGAGCGCGGTGAGGCACTCGAAGAACGGGGTGAAGAACTCGGCGAACGCGGGGCCGAACTCGAAGAGCGCGGCGACGCACTCGGCGAGCGGGAAGCCGAACTCGAGGCCCGAAGCGAGACGCTCGAGGGCGGCATCGACGAGGTCCGCGAACTCCAGCGTGAGTACGAGGAGCTGGCCGCGACGACGGACGAAGCCGACCCCGAGTTCCAGGAGGGTGCGGCCGAACTCGAGGCGGCCATCGACGCGACCATCGAGGAGACGGCCGATGCGGCCGACCTCGACGACGAGCAGGCCGCCGAGTACGAGGAGCTGGCCGAGGGGGCACGCGAGCTCGAGTCCGGCCTGTTCGAGATCGAGCAAGCAACTGACGAGCCCGAGGGCGTCACCGAGTACCAGGAGCTCCAGGACGACCTCGAGGGCGTCTACGCCGGCGCGACCACCGGGGTTCTCGAGGAGGAGTACGCACAACTCGAGGCGGATTTCGAGGCGTTCGAAGACGAGCAAGCGGCTCTCGAGGAGGATCAAGAAGCGTTCGAAGAGGACCAGCAGGCCTTCGAGGACGATCAGGAAGCGTTCGAGGAGGACCAGGAGGCCCTCGAGGAAGACGACGACGGGCCGTCGCTCGAGGAGCAACGCGAGACGCTCGCGGAACTCGACGACGAGGCGTTCGAGGACGCACTCGAGGCGACTCTCGCCGAAGGGGACGACGACGGCGACGAGGGGCCGGGGCTCGGGTTCATGGCCGCCGAGTACGAGCCCGGCGAGACCGAGGCCGACGCCCGGATGACGGCGATAACCCAGGACGTCGGCGACGCCGAACTCGAGATGGGGGCGGTCGACGACGAGGTCCTCGAGACGCAACTCGAGATCCGCGAACTCGCGGACGCTCACGACCACGAGCACGTCGTCTTCGGCGTCGGGATACTCACCGACGAGATCGACCGCTCGATGGGCGACAGTCTGGTGATCGTCGGTCCGCTCGCGCTGGCGTTCGTCGTCGCCGCCCTGTTGATCGCCTATCGCGATCCGCTCGATATCGTTCTCGGCGTCGCGGGCATCGTCGCGGTGCTCGTGTGGACGTTCGGCTTCATGGGCTGGACCGGGATCGCGTTCAACCAGATGTTCGTCGCCGTCCCCGTCCTGCTGATCGGCCTCTCGATCGACTACGCGATTCACGTCTTCATGCGCCACAGAGAACGGCGTTCGGCCCCCGGGGTGACGGACGAGGTCGGCGGCTCGATGGCGATCGCGCTCGCCGGCGTCGGCGTCGCGCTCGTCTGGGTGACGGCGACGACGGCCATCGGCTTCCTCGCGAACCTGGTCAGTCCCATCGCGCCGATCCAGGAGTTCGCGATCGTCAGCGCGGTCGGCATCGTCTCGGCGCTGGTCGTCTTCGGCGCGCTGATCCCCGCCGCGAAGGTCGAACTCGACACGCTGCTCGAGCGGGCGGGGTTCGACCGACACAGGCGCGCGTTCGGCACCGGTGGCGGCCGGTTCAGCGACGCCCTCAGGGTGGGGTCGGTCGCAGCCAGGCGGATTCCGCTGGTTGTGCTGGTGGCCGTCCTCTTGCTCACCGCCGGCGGCGTTTACGGCGCGAGCCAGGTCGACACCAGCTTCGAGGAGGAGGACTTCCTCGCGGAGAGTCCGCCGGAGTGGACACAGAACCTCGGGCCGCTGGCTCCCGGCGAGTACCAGGCCGCCGACGATCTCGAGTACGTCAACGAGAACTTCCAGCGTGACGATCTGCAGGCACAGCTCCTCGTCGAAGGCGACGTCACCAGCCCGGAGACGATGGAACGGCTAGACGCCGCCCAGGACGAGGCCTCCGGGAGTTCCGTCGCGTACACCCGTGCCGACGGCGAGGCCGACGTCGACGGGGCGCTCGCGCTGATGGAAGAGACCGCAGCGCAAAACGAGTCGTTCAACGAGTCGTTCACCGCCGCGGATACGACCGGCGACGGCGT
This sequence comes from Natrialbaceae archaeon B1-Br10_E2g2, assembly GCA_001563805.1. Classification (GTDB taxonomy): domain Archaea; phylum Halobacteriota; class Halobacteria; order Halobacteriales; family Natrialbaceae; genus Natrarchaeobaculum. The sequence goes on along the minus strand of LKMK01000113.1, from coordinate 2,945 downwards.
CCCGAACGAGAACGTCACCGAGCTCTACGACGAGCTGTTCGAGGCGACCGAGGACGAGGCGAGCCAGGTGATCGACCGGACCGACGACGGGGAGTACCGGTCGGTCCTGCTGATCGTCCCCATCGAGGGTGATGCGGCCTTCGGCGACGCGACCGACGAGATGCGCGCCATCGCGGCGACGCTCGACGACGACGGCGCCGGGGACGAACGCGAGGTCGACGACGACGGCGTCGCCGTTATCCCCGACGACGGGATCAGCGCCATCGCGACCGGCGACCCCATCGTGAACTACATCGTCGAGGGGGACCTGTTCGACACCGTCATTCAGAGCCTGCTCGTCACGCTCGTGGCCGTCTTCGCGTTCCTGACCGCCGCTTACTGGCTGACCGGCAACGGCGCGACCCTCGGCGCCGTCACGCTCCTCCCCGTCGCGTTCGCCGTCAGCTGGATCCTCGGTACGATGTACCTCGCCGGCATCCCGTTCAACGTCCTGACGGGGATGATCACCAGCCTCACCGTCGGGCTCGGCGTCGCCTACAGCATCCACGTCAGCGCCCGGTACACCCTCGAGCTCGAGCGCCAGGGCAACGTCTGGTCGGCGCTGCACACGACCGTCACGGGCACCGGCGGGGCCTTGCTCGGGAGCGCGGCGACGACCGTCGGCGGCTTCGGCACCCTCGCGTTCGCCATCCTCCCCGTCCTCCGGCAGTTCGGGATCATCACCGGGCTGACGATCACGTACGCGTTCCTCTCGAGCGTCGTCGTCCTCCCGACGCTGCTGGTCCTCTGGACGCGCTATCTCGGCCCGGACGTCTCCTTCGCCGTCGGCGGGGCCGACCGACCGGCGCCGACGGCGAGCGACGGCGGAACGACCCAAAACGATGCGGATCCGAATACTGACCCGGCGGACGACAGTAACGACGGCGGTGAGGACCGATGAGCCCCGACGAGAACGAGGCGGTCGACGCCTTCGAACGACTCGGACTGACCAGTTACGAGGCCAAGGTGTTCATCGCGCTCCACCGGCTTGGCTCGGGGACGGCCAGGGACGTCGCCCGCATCGCGGACGTTCCCCGCTCGCAGGTCTACAGCGTCGCCGAGAGCCTCGCCGACCGCGGCCTGCTCGAGATCCAGCAGTCGAGCCCGATGCGCTACCGGCCCGTGAGCGTCGAGGAGGCGCGCACCACGCTCGAGGAACGGTTCGACCGCGAGCGCGAACGGGCGTTCGCCTACGTCGACGCGGTCAAAGACGCCTCCGCCGGCGAGGAGGAACGCGAGGACATCTGGACGGTCCGCGGGAGAAAGCGAGTGACCGACCGCGTGGTCGACCTCTGTTCGGCGGCCGACGACCGGATCGTCTTCGGCACCCGGCTCTCGGACCTCCTGACCGACTCGATCGAGCGAACGCTCGAAGAGCAAGCCGCAAGCGGGCTGTCGGTGACCGTCGTGAGTCGGTCGGAGGGGGTCAAAGAGCGGTTCCGGGCGCTCGAGGGCGTCGCGGTCGAGGAGCCACCGGCCTACCGGGAGGGCGACCAGCGCTCGGGACGAATCTGTCTGGTCGACGACGACAGCATCCTGCTGAGCGTGGTCGACGACGACGGCGGCGAGACCGCAATCTGGAGCGCCGGCTCGCTGTTCGCCACCGTCCTGATCCAGTTGATCGAGGCGAGCGAGGAGGTCCAGGGGTAGCTTGATCCGTCGCGGACCGGGCTTTATTTCGGAGAGGGTGGAAGTCGGCTCGAGCGATGAACCGGAAGCGGCCCGGAAGACAGACCCGCCCAGCGTACACCACGAAGCGCCGGTCGTGGTACGGCTACGGGAAGACGGCGCAGTTCGAAAAGAACGCGTTCGGCCGCTTTCTGCACGATACGACGTCGATCTTCGGGGAGGTGTCGATCCTCGGGCTCCCGGCGTTGCTGGTCGTTACGGCCACCGGTGGCCCCGATTTCTACGGCCTGACGACGGCCGTACTGGTCGCGTGGGCGACGATGGTGGTCGTCGGGACGCTGATCCGCGGGGGCTGGATTCGACCGCTCGCGACGGACGTCCTGGGCTGGGTGTCGTTCTCGCCCGCACTGCTCGGGCTTCGGCTGGTGTACTACAACGCCGTCCTGATTGGGGCGGGCTACGGCTCGACGACGCTCGCCGACGCGGTCGGCGTTCCCGCCCTCTCGATTCTCGCGGCCGCCGTCGTGGCCGCGGTCGCGACCCTCGCGTTTCCACGGCTGGGAGAGGACGTCGCCCGGTGGCGACTCGAGGCCCGGAGACGGTGACGAGGAGCCGCCTCGAGTCGACGATCGCTACTCCGGCAGCAGCCGGACGATCGGGGCGTCCGCGTCGTCGACCGCCACGTAGGGATAGCCGGTGTCGGGGGCGACCGCCACGTCGCGGATTCGCCAGCCCCGGCCCTCGAGCAGTCCCCCGGTCTCCTCGACGTCGGTGCCGTCGACGGTGAAGCGGCCGAGATACTCGCCGGCGAGGGTGCCGACGAGCAGGTCGCCCTCCCACTCGACGAACGCGTCGCCGTCGTAGAACGCCATCCCGCCGGGTGGGAAGCCACCCGTGGTACACTCCCAGTAGTAGACCGGATCGACCACGTCGTCGCGCTCGAACGGGTCGTCGCCGACGGGGTCGTCGGTCCCGTACGCACAGCCGGTGTGTGCGATCGGCCAGCCGTAGTTGCCCCCTGCCTCGAGGACGTTGAGTTCGTCGCCGTCTTCCTCGCCGTGTTCGCTCTGCCAGATGTCGCCCGTTTCGGGGTGGACCGCCATGCCCTGGGCGTTCCGGTGACCGTAGCTGTAGATTGCCTCGAGCGCGTCTTCGCCCCCCGGTCCCTCGCCGTCGACGAACGGGTTGTCTTCCGGGATCGAGCCGTCGTCCTCGAGCCGCAGGGTGGTCCCGATCTCGGTCGTCAGATCCTGGGAGTAGTGGTCCTCGCCGAACTC
>LKMK01000112.1 GCA_001563805.1 Natrialbaceae archaeon B1-Br10_E2g2 | reverse complement strand
GTCGCGTTCGCTCGCGCTCTCACGCTCGGTCGAGCCACAGTAGGTGACCCAGGTGTCCCGGACCTCCGCGGTGTCGGCGGCGTGGTTGTCGCCCAGCAACACGGCGTCGAAGTCGACGGTGGACTCGGCGAGGAGGCGGTCGGTGTCCCAGTCGGCGTGGGGGAACGGCTCGAAGAGGCCGTGGCTCACGAGGGCGGCGTGGTCGGCCGTCTCGGGGAGGGGCTCGAACTCGTACTCGAGGTCGTCACGCCGGGAGCGGGGGACGAAATCGAGGCCGTAGAAGGCGACCTCGCCGACGACCTGGGGGCTGTGGTCGAGTCGGATCGCGAGGCCGAGGTCGGCGAAGAGGTCGAGCCACTGGGCGTCGCGTTTCCCCTCGTGGTTGCCGACGACGGCCAGGAAGGGGACGTCGGCGTCGGCGAGCGTTCGGAGAATTTCGACGGTTCCCTGGAGGTCGACGAGGCCGGGACGGCGGTCGTGAAAGAGGTCCCCGGCGTGGACGACGGCGTCGACGTCGTCGGCGACGGCGTCCTCGGCGACCCCGCGGAAGGCTTCGAGGAAGTCCCGCCGTCGGTCGGGCGAGTTGTACTGCTGGTACCCGATGTGGGTGTCGCCCGTGTGTATCACCCGTGTCATTGGCCAGTGGTTGGACAGGGGTCCGTAAATGGGTTCCGTGACCGGAGTGAAAGTAGATCCGAACCGTCGGCTCCCGGTACACGTCACTTCCAAGGTAGCGACCGACAGAACGGCGGAGAAAAGCGGAGACGGCGGCGATGATTGGGTTACGGCACCGACGGTCAGGCGTCGATGTCGAGACGGTTAGGCGTCGATGTCGAGCGTGTACAGTCGTTTGCGCGCGTCCGAGAAGGAAAAGCGCGATTCGACGACGTTCTCCTCGTCGAGGCGGTTCAGCGCGTACCGGACCGTCCGCGAGGGCAACAGGGTCTCCTCGGCGATCTGTTGTTGGGTCATCGTGTCGTTGTACTCGAGTACCTTCGCGACGAGCTTGGCACTCGGCGGCAGCTCGCGGACGTCGTCCCACGTTCCTCGCTGGTCTGGGTTCCCTCGAACGGGCTCTGAAGCACTCATCGTCTATCCCTATCCGAATACAGAGTGATAATATTTTCTCTTTCGAATAATGCCTGCCAGTTATCTTTGAGGAGGGTGTACCGACCCGAAGCCTCTTATGAACCAACCCCCAACGTCCCTGTAATGAGCGACACTGTGGACGACGTCGACCTCCCATACGACGAGGACGAGGCGTCCCAACAGGAGAAGATCCAGGCGCTCGAGGACCGGCTGGAGATCCTCGAGGCGCAAAACGAGGAGATGCGCGACAAGCTCCTCGATGCGAACGCCGAGAACAACAAATACCAGCAGAAACTCGAGCGACTGACCCACGAGAACAAGAAGCTCAAACAGTCGCCGCTGTTCGTCGCCACGGTCCAGGAAGTCTCGGACGAGGGCGTCATCATCAAACAGCACGGGAACAACCAGGAAGCCCTCACCGAGGTCACCGAGGAGATGCGCGAAGACCTCGCGCCCGACGACCGGGTGGCGGTCAACAACTCCCTCTCAATCGTCAAATCCCTCTCGAGTGAGACCGACGTGCGTGCCCGCGTGATGGAAGTGACCGAGAGCCCCGACGTCAGCTACGAGGACATCGGCGGCCTCGAAGAACAGCTGCAGGAGGTTCGGGAAACGGTCGAGATGCCCCTCGAGAAGCCCGACATGTTCGAGGACGTGGGCATCGACCCGCCGAGTGGCGTCTTGCTGTACGGCCCGCCCGGGACGGGCAAGACGATGCTCGCGAAGGCCGTCGCCAACCAGACCGACGCCACCTTCATCAAGATGGCCGGCTCCGAACTGGTTCACAAGTTCATCGGCGAGGGCGCCAAACTCGTCCGGGACCTGTTCGACGTCGCTCGCGAGCACGAACCCGCCGTCATCTTCATCGACGAGATCGACGCCATCGCCGCCACTCGCACCGAATCGAAGACCTCCGGCGACGCCGAGGTCCAGCGGACGATGATGCAGCTACTCGCCGAGATGGACGGCTTCGAAGAACGCGGCGAGATCCGTATCATCGCCGCCACCAACCGCTTCGACATGCTCGATCGGGCCATCCTCCGACCCGGCCGGTTCGATCGACTCATCGAGGTGCCGAAACCCGGCGAGGAGGGTCGCGAACTCATCTTCCAGATCCACACCCGCAACATGAACGTCGACGACGACGTCGACTTCGCCGAACTGGCCGTCGAAACCGAGGAGGCCTCCGGTGCCGACATCAAGGCCGTCTGTACCGAAGCCGGCATGTTCGCCATCCGCGACGACCGCACCGAGATCCGCAAAGAGGACTTCCAGAGCGCCTGGGAGAAGGTCCAGGCCGACTCGGACACCACCGAGGACGTCTCGAAGACGTTCGCCTGATCGGATCTATCGATTCTCTCCCGGCTCGCTCTCGAGTCGACACGTAGCCACACGGAGCCTCCGCTCGAGCGGAGGCGTTGCTGGCGAGTAGTCGAAGACTGACCGCAGGTCGACCCCTACACTCGAGCGATCTCGGTGTCGGTCCCTACAGCGCAGCGAAGACGAGCCACGGGAGGGCGAACAGTGCGAGCGTCAGGACGACGAGGATGAGTCCGTATCCGACGACCGTTCCCACCGCGGCCGTCCAGGCCGGATGGCTGAACTCGGTGAGGTCGACTGTCATACAGGTACCGTCCGGTGAGAGACGCATAAACGTACCGGAGTGGTACGGATCGTCGGCAGCGTGGTAGAACTGTCCAACTCGAGCGTGGCGAGAAGCGCCATTTCCGGACCGCTTTTACCAGTTGACTGGCTAGGACCCGCCAATGACGAAGATCGTCGTGGTGGACAACCACGGACAGTTCACGCATCTTGAGCGGCGAGCACTACGCGACCTGGGCGTCGAGACGGAACTCGTCGACAACGACACACCGCCGGAGGACGTCGACGCAGACGGCATCGTCCTCTCCGGCGGCCCGGACATGGACCGCATCGGCCAGTCGCCGGCGTACCTCGAGGACGGCCGTCCCGTACTGGGAATCTGTCTCGGCATGCAACTGATCGCAGAGGAACTCGGCGGCCGCGTCGGCGGCGGCGAGTACGGCGGCTACGCGGACGTCACCGTCGAGATCGTCGACGAAGACGATCCGCTGACCGGCTCGCTGCATCCCGAAACGCGCGTCTGGGCGAGCCACGCAGACGAAGTCACGGCGGTCCCGGAGGGCTTTTCGATCACGGCACGGAGCGACGTCTGTGACGTCGAGGCGATGAGCGATCCCGACCGCGACCTCTACGGCGTTCAGTGGCACCCCGAGGTCGCCCACACCGAAGAGGGCGAGGCGATCTTCGAGAACTTCCTCGAGATCTGTGAAAATCAGTAGCGCCCAGTAGCCAACGCGAAAGCGAGGCCGGCGAGCTGTGTCAGGACGGATTCTGGTGTTTGATCTTCTCTGCGACCATTCCGGGGACCGGCGTTCCGCAGTCTTTGCACTTCCAGCTCGCGACGATCCCACCGCGTTCTTTCTCGAGGTCCTGCTTGAATCGCAACACCGCCCCGCAGGTACAGGTATGGGTCGCACGAGTCATGTGTACGGGTTCGTCGCGAGGGTCGATAAACTCCCCCGTCGGCGGGGCTGGCGGTCGCGGCTCGAGTCAGCGCTCCTCGAGCAGTCCCAGTTCGACGGCGATGATGTCGGCGAGCTGGTCGGCCACGTCGGGGTCGACCCGGGCCACGTCGTCGCCGTCGTGGAGCTGGGCGTTGTGGCGGTCGATCGAGTCGGCGACGTCGTCGAGCGGGATTCGGGAGGTCGTCTCGCACTCGGGACAGACGATCGGCACGCGCGGATCGTCGTCGGTCTCGGCGGACATGATCGGTGGAGACTCTCGTGGCGAGCGTCAAAACGTGTTTGATTCGGGCGTCGAGCCGTGACCCGTCGGACTCGCGTCAGACGGGCGTCGTATCGGCCAGCACGCTTATTCCGACGGCGTCGAAAAATCCGATAGACGGGGAGTCGACAGTCTATCGCATCCGAACGCACCGCGGCCCCCGTCAATACCACGCTCCATGGTTGACGGCTACACCCGTAGCCACCTTTTCGATACCGTCCACGTCGATACTGGCGTGACCGTCGTTTACGACGTCGCCTCGAGACGCCACCGGAACACGAGCGCCGCTGGGACTGCCGCCAGTGCAACGAGCGGTCCGAAGCCGGGAATCGCGTCCTCGCCGTCGGCGCCCCCAGCGGATTCGGCTTCACTCGAGTTCGTCCGGTCGGCCTCGTCGTCGACAGACTCGTCCGATGCTCGGGCGTCGTCGCTCGCCGAGCCGTCGTCGTCCGACGATGTTGCGGACTCCAGGTCCTCTTCGTCGCGGTCGAGTTGCAGGACGACCACGGCCTGTCCGTGTGACTCGTCCGTCTGGTAGGTCCAGCCGCCGGTCTCTTCGTACGGCTGGGCGTCCTCGATCGGGTCGACGTCGGAGTCCCACGCCTCGTGCGGTTGCTCGACGACGCCGAGGAGTTCGACCTCGTCTGCGTAGTCGCCCTCGATCGTCGGCTCGCCGTAGCTGACCGTCTCGTCTTCGGGCAGGCCGTGCCACTCGAGACAGTGGGAGTCGAGATAGCCGTCGCCCTGCGGGAGGTCGTCAGTCGTCCCGAACTGGTCGGCGTCGAGCGGACGGTCGTAGTGTGCGGTCAGCGGGTACTCGACGACGAAGGGATCGGCGTCGTCGTGCCACTCGAGTTCGTCGCCGGTGTCGACCGTGACGGTCGTGTTCGGGATCGACTCGCCGACGACGGGCTCGCCGGCTTCGTTGAGCAGGGTCGTACAGAGCTTCCCGGAGCCGTCGCCCAGGTACGGCGACCGGTAGTCGTCACGCGGGTTGATGTAGCTGATCCAGCTTCCGTCCTCGGCTTCGGCTTCGAAGAGCGAGTCACCTTCCTCGGGGACCGACTCGACGTACGCCTCCTCGGAAACGGGGGCCTCCTCCGTCGCCGTCGACGTCTGGACCGGCGAGGTTGCCTCTCCCGAGCTCGCTGCGTCCGTTTCGTCGACGATCACGCCACCGACGAGGACGCCGACGGTGACGACCCCGAGGATGGCGACCAGCGTCGTCAACGCGACGAGCGCTCGTCGTGAACGCGCCGGCGACGTCATTCTGGACCTCCACCGGTCGGTGTCCGAGCTGACGGTCGGGCAGTCAGAACTTGTGACTGTCGTCGATCAAAGACTGTCATGGATCGAGATGTCGGCCTCGAGGGCGTAGCTATGCGCCGCCTACTCGACCGTAGGTGGCAGTTTACCGCCGGCCGAGACGGACGACTACTCACCGTCGGCGCTTGCCCTGCCACCCCGAACCGACTTCGTGCTCGAGGGCGTATCGGTCGTGATGCCTTTCCGATCGTCAGCTGCCGACACAGCGTCGTCCGACACCGACGACTCCGACGCACGGGGCGGAAGCGGTCGCCTCCGGGTGCTCGCGCTCCTCGCGCTCGGCGTCGGTGCTCTCGTGTACGTCCTCTCGAAGTACGTGGATCTGTCGGGACCCGTTCCGTCGGCCGCGGACGTTCGCGATCGGGCGCCCGCCGCCGAAACGGTCCGCGAACAGACCTCCGAGGCCGTTCCCGACGACTTTCAGCAGATTCCGATCGGGGGTCGGGCCGATGACGGGTCCTCGGCTGGCGATCTCGAGTCATCGTCCAGCACGGCGGACGTCACGGACGTCGTCGACGACGCGGAGACGACCGTCGACATGACCGACGAGGACCGCTCAGCCGAGGAAATCGCCGAGCGTGCCGACGAAGAGAGTCCGGAGCCGGGTGAGATGGCCGTCGACGACGCGGTAGCCGATGAACTACTCGACGACGGGGACGACGAACCCGAGGACGACGACCCCGAAGACGACGAGCCGTAGCCGGCTCGACCGAGAGATTCGGCCTGTCCCTCCTGCTATGCGTCGTTCGCCCGGAACTCGACGCGAGCGTGGCTCTTATGCGTCGGTCGTCCCTACCCAGGGCCGATGACAAACGGGGACGTCGCTGCCTTCACGCACCTCGGACCGGCGGTTCGTGGGGCACTGTCCGAACGCGGATTCTCGACGCCGACGGCGCCACAGCGACTGGCCATTCCGCCGCTTGCCGACGGGCAGAACACGCTCGTGATCGCGCCGACGGGCAGCGGCAAGACCGAGACGGCGATGTTGCCCGTCTTCGACCACCTCGTCGCCGACCCGCCGGAGGGGTTCGGCGCACTCTACGTCACCCCGCTGCGGGCGCTCAACCGCGACATGCGCGAACGCCTCGAGTGGTGGGGCGAGTACCTCGACCTCGAGGTCGACGTCCGCCACGGCGATACGACCCAGTACCGGCGGGGCAAGCAGGCAGAGAACCCGCCGGACGTACTGATTACCACGCCGGAGACGCTGCAGGCGATGCTGACGGGCGAACGGCTTCGCGAGGCGCTGGCGGACGTCTCCCACGTCGTGATCGACGAGGTCCACGAACTCGCGGCCTCGAAACGCGGCGCACAGCTGTCGGTCGGCCTCGAGCGCCTGCACGATCTCGCGGGTGAACTCCAGCGCATCGGCCTCTCGGCGACGGTGGGCGATCCCGGCGAGGTCGGCCAGTTCCTGACCGGCGGCCGGGGATGTGCGATCCGCGAGATCGACGTCGGCAGCAAGGTCGACGTGACGGTCCGCCAGCCCGAGGTGACCGACGCGGACGAGACGCTCGCGGGCAGGTTGATGACCGACGCCTCGACGGCGAGTCACGTTCGGCTGATTCGGGACCTCGTCGCCGACCACGAGTCGACGCTGGTTTTCGTCAATACGCGTCAGACGGCAGAAGCGCTGGGCTCGCGATTTAAGGAACTCGAGTTGCCGATCGGCGTCCACCACGGCTCGCTCTCGAAGGAGGCCCGGATCGACGTCGAAGACCGGTTCAAAGCCGGCGACCTCGACGGCCTGCTCTGTACCTCCTCGATGGAACTCGGGATCGACGTCGGCAGCGTCGACCACGTGATCCAGTACAAGAGTCCCCGACAGGTCACCCGACTGCTGCAGCGAATCGGCCGTGCCGGGCACCGCCGCGACGCCGTCTCGAGTGGCACCGTCGTGACGACCCGGCCCGACGACACCTTCGAGGCGCTGGCGATCGCCCGCCGCGCTCGAGCGGGGGAAGTCGAGCCAGCGGCGATCCACGAGGGCAGCCTCGACGTGGTGGCGAACCAGATTCCAGCGATCGTCCAGAGCCGCGGCGCGACGCACGTCCGGGAGGCCTACGGGACCGTCTCGCGGGCGTACCCGTTCCGAGCGCTTCGCGAGGAGACCTTCCGCGAGGTCGTCTCGGAGCTCCATCGCAACCGGATCGTCTGGTTCGACGAGCGCGCCGACCGCCTCGAGACGACCGGCGGCACCTGGCAGTACGTCTATTCGAACCTCTCGATGATCCCCGACGAGGAGACCTACGAGGTCCACGACATCGCCTCGGGGGGCCAGATCGGGACGCTCGACGAGCGGTTCGTCGTCAACTTCGCCCGGCCGGGCGAGGTGTTCGTCCAGCGCGGGGAGATGTGGCGCATCGCTGAAATCGACGACGAGGACGCCCGCGTCAGGGTCAGTCCGATCGAGGACCCCGCCGGCGAAGTGCCCTCCTGGATCGGCCAGGAGATCCCCGTCCCCGCGGCGGTCGCCGGCGAGGTCGGGGAGATACGTGCCGTCGCCGAGCCCCAACTCGAGACCGGGGCCGACGCCACGGCCGTGGGTCGGGAACTCGCCGGCCGGTATCCGGCGAACGACTACACGCTCACCGAAGCCTGCGGGCAACTCGAGCGCCAGCTCGAGGCCGAGTCGCCGATGCCGACGGCCGACCGGCTGGTGGTCGAGCGACAGGGGCGGACCGTCGTCCTCAACGCCTGTTTCGGTCACGAGGCCAACGAGACGCTCGGTCGGATCCTGTCGGCGCTGCTCGGCCAGCGGGCCGGGTCCTCCGTGGGACTCGATGTGGACCCGTACCGGATCGAACTCGAGGTGCCGAGTTCGATCGCCACGAGCGACGTCCTCGAGGTGCTCGAGACCACCGATCCCGACCACGTCGAGGCGATCGTCGAACTCGGGCTCAAGAACTCGGACGCCCTCGCCTTCCGGCTCGCGCAGGTGTCGGCGAAGTTCGGCGCGCTCAAACGCTGGCAGGGCTCCGGTCGGATGTCGAACGAGCGGCTGCTGGCGGCGCTCGAGGAGACGCCGATGTACGAGGAGGCGGTCCGTGAGGTGTTCCACGAGGACTTAGACGTCGAGCGAGCGAGTGCGGTGCTCGCGGGCATCCAGTCGGGCGAGCTCGAGCTGGTGACGACTCGCGGTCGGACCCCGGTCGGGCAGGGTGGCCGGTCGGCTGGAAAGGAACTGCTCGCCCCCGAGAACGCCGACGCGAGCGTCATCCGGACGGTGAGAGAGCGCATCCAGAACGATCGCGTGATTCTCCTGTGTACCCACTGCAAGGAGTGGAAAGTCCGCACCAAGGTCAAACGCGTCCGCGACCAGCCCGAGTGTCCCGAGTGTGGCTCGACACGGATCGCCTCGCTGAACCCCTGGGCCGACGAGGTCGCCGACGCCGTCCGTGCCGCGGAGAAAGACGACGAACAGGAGTCGATGACCGAACGCGCCTACCGCGCGGCGAGTCTCGTCCAGAGCCACGGCAAACAGGCGGTGATCGCGATGGCCGCCAGGGGCGTCGGGCCACACAACGCCGCCCGGATCATCAACAAGCTCCGCGAGGACGAAGACGAGTTCTACCGCGACATCCTCACGCAAGAACGCGAGTACGCCCGAACGCAGTCGTTCTGGGACTGAGACGGGCTCCAGTACCGACGTCCCGCTGTGACCGTGGCCGCGTGCTTGCGCCGGAACTGTCCGACGGCAGAGACGTCCTTCGACCTGGCCGGCACGACATCGCGATTGGATAACTACCCACGCCCCGACATATGACCGGCTGTCGTCCTGCGAGTCGGTCGAATCGGCCACAAGGCATTATTAGAAATCGAACACCACTCTAGCGTATGTCGTCGTACACCGTGCTTCTCGTCGAAGACAGCGATTTTATCACCGAACACGTCAGTGAGACGTTACAGACGGAACACGGGTTCGACGTGAAAACGGTCTGTTCGGCGGCCGAGACGCGGGCCGCACTCGAGGAGGGCGGGATCGATTGTGTCATCTCGAGTTACGAACTGCCCGACGAGACCGGCATCGAACTCGCAGCCTCCGTCAACGACGACGCCGGCGCGATGCCGGTTCCGTTCGTCCTCTTCACGGGTAACCCGCTCGAGCCGCTTTCGGAAGAGGCACTCGAGGCGGGCGTCTCCGCGTTCGTCAGGAAGAACACGCAGGCGTCGGGACAGATGAACGTCTTTGCGAACCGGGTGCGACTGGCGATCGAGGCCGCCCGGTGACTGGCTGCTGGCCGAGCTATGCCCGAGAGTGTGAGAAGAGTATGGTAGAAGAGAGACGCTCGCGGGTCGGGTCGAAGACGCCGACGCACAGATCGAGGCCGTCCTCGACTCGCTCGAGTCGATCGACGGCTCGGTCGACGACAGCCCACGGCATCAACGAGATCGCACGCCTGATCGACGATCAGGCGGCGACGATCGAAGAACTCGCCTCGACGATGGAGACCGTTCGCAGTCGAGCCGTCGAGAGCGAATCGGCGGCCGACCGGATCGTGACAGCGACCGATCGACAGGACGCGATCGCCGACCGACTCGTCGATCGCGTCGAGGAACTGCAGACGGTCGAGTGACCGGCCGCTCTGGGTATTTTCGAGTAGCGCTTTTCAGCCAAGATTCGCGATCAGGATGCCCTCCGGACGAAGGACGACCCCGACGTCACCGCTTGCCCCTTGGAACACTTCCTCGTGAGCCGTGATGTCCTCGACGCCCGCGCCGACTTTGAACTGGTCGACGCTTGGCAACGAACCGAGGGTCCGCCGCTCGTTCGGTCCCAGCTCGAGGTCCTCGAGCAACACGGTGTCGTCCGCCGTCTGACAGCGGATACGGACGAGCGTCTCTCGTGGCAGTTCGTTCTGAACGACCAGCGTCCCGCTGCCCAGCCCGATCGCGTGTTTGAGCGTC
>LKMK01000012.1 GCA_001563805.1 Natrialbaceae archaeon B1-Br10_E2g2 | reverse complement strand
GTCGCTTCCCGTTCGGTGAGGTCCGCTCGACCGTAGACGCGCCTGAGCATTCGCATCGTTTTCGGGCGTTTCTCCTCCGGATGGTTGAGCTCCTCGAGTAAGGATTCCCACTGATCGTAGAGCCGCTCGAGCGTTGGGTCTGAGGCACGAACTCGCTCGAGGTCGGGGAGTTGGGTCTCCTCGTCGTCGAGCGTGAGCGAGCGAAGTTCGTAGAGGGTTATCGTCGCGGCCTGGCCGAGGTTGAGGACGGGATAGGCTGCGTTGGCCGGAATCGAGCAGATTTCGTCGATCCTGGCTAACTCGTCGTTCGTCAGCCCGACCCGTTCCCGACCGAAGACGAGTGCCGTCGGGGCCTCGACCGTCGGCAGCCGCTCTGCGAGTTGGGCCGGCGTCGAGAACGGAAACCGAACGTGGCTTCGATCGTCTTCGTTCGTCACTGCCGTACAGCCGATCGTGTGGTAGTTCGTGACTAGTTCGTCGAACGAGAGTTCGGTTGCGTTCGGGAGGACGTCCTCTCGTGCGTGGCCTGCGAAGCCGTAGGCCTCACCGTCCGGGTCGAGTTCGGGTGGGTCGATCAACAGGAGCTTTTCGAAGCCAAAATTCTTCATCGCTCGAGCGATCGTTCCGACGTTGCCGGGCGACTGTGCGTCGACGACGGCAACTGCTGGCCGCGTTCGGTCAGACGGCAGCTCGGATGCGGTGGGGGATTCTGTCATGACGATCTCGTGTTCACTGGCCGGCCGACGTGAAACGGCCGGTTCCGGACTCACGTCGTCGGTTGACCGCGAATCGTCAAAAGTCGCGCGTTCTCGAGAGCGACGTCAGCCGGGCGGGTTGGGCCTGGGGAGCGGTCGATCAGGGGGGACACACCTCTGTCGCGTTTGTAAGCTCGTTTGGACGGGAGTCCTGAATAGATACACACCACTGTCGCGGATGTAAATTCCAGTCGAAATCGGGCCATCTATCCGGAAAAACCCGATCGAGATCATCGCCGCCCCCTTCCTCACCCGTTACAAACGCGACGGGGGTGTCTGTCCCCTCTCTTCCATCGACAGGCATGGCAGGGCGTGTGCCTCGAGGCCTGTTCCGAGGTAGTTCACTTCATCCGTCCACCACACTCCTGGTGGGACGAACCGAACGGCCTGGCCGGAGGAACCGGTCGGCCTGGCCGAACGGACCGAGCAGCCTGGCAGGACGAGCCGAGCGGAGCGTCCCGAGACCCTGCCCTCTTCGGTTCTGGTGGCCCTGATCCGTACGATCACGTCCGTTCGTTCCGCTGTGTGAATCCTCCCGTCTCGTCGACGTCGCTCGGTCGGCTCACCCTCCCATCCGGGGCCCACCTCGAGTCGTCGTTACATCCGCGACCGAGGTGAGTCCCCCGCGAATCAGCGTTAGAAGCGCGAGGGCGGCTACAGCGCCGAGATCCACTGACACGGCCCGTGAGAGGGGGTCTGACGTCTCGAGTCGTCGGATTTACACCCGCGATCGATCTCCATAGGTTTATTTCAGTTCGGTTGGAAGCCACCCGGTACTGCAATGTCCGCGAACGACGATCGTGATCCACTCTTTCGGTACGACGATCCGGTCTTTGCCGACGAGCGGTTGCTCGAGATCACACACCTCCCCGGCCCGGACCGGATCGTCGGTCGCGACGAGCAGATGCAACGTGTGGCGGACGCCCTGAATCCGGCGATATTCGGGAGCGAACCGAATCACCTGTTCATCTTCGGGAAGACGGGAACTGGCAAGTCGCTCATCTCGCGGTCGGTCACGAAGCGGGTGATCTCCGAGGCTGAACGCGACAACGTCACGGTAAAGTACGCCTTCATCGACTGCGGCGAGCAGAACACCGAGGCGTCGATCATCAAGACGATCGCGCAACTCGTCAACGAACCCGGCGACAGCGGCGTCTCGATTCCGGACCGCGGCCTCGGCACCGGCGACTACTACAAACGACTCTGGCAGGCCGTCGATCGCTGTACGGACGTGACCATCGTCATCTTGGACGAGATCGACATGCTCGAGGACGACGAGGTCCTCCGGAAGCTCTCCCGGGCGGGCGAGAACCGACGCATCTCGAACTCGAGCATCGGCATCATCGGGATCTCGAACAAGATCGACTTCCCGGACCACCTCTCCGAACGGGTCAAGTCGAGTCTCTCGCGGGACGAACTCGTCTTCTCGCCGTACGACGCCAACCAGCTCGTCGAGATTCTCGAGAAACGCCAGGACGCGTTCCACGACGGGGTGCTGTCCGACGACGTGATCCCGCTGACGGCTGCACTCGCCGCCCAGGAACACGGCGACGCCCGCAAGGCGATCGACATCCTCCGTAACGCCGGCCGAATCGCGAAGAAACAAAACGCGACGCGGGTCACCGCAGACCACGTCCGCGACGCCAAAGAGAAGACCGAAGCCGACCGGTTTAACGAGCTGATCGAGGGCTCGCCCCAGCAGGCGAAAGCGATCCTCTACTCGCTGACCCTCCTGACCGAGAACAGCTCTCAGAAAGAGTTCCCGACCAAGATCATCTACAACCAGTACAAGGAAGTCGCCCGCCAGCTCGATTTCGACGTCCTCTCGGAACGACGCGTCCAGGAGATCCTCCAGGAACAGAACTTCCTCAACGTCATCCAGTCAGAACGCGAGGGCAGAGGACGCGGCCGGGGCGCCCACGCGAAACACCGTCTGCTCGAGAACCCGTCGATCGTCAAGAAGGTGCTCCTGCGGGACTCCAGGCTGGCCGTCCTCGAAGAAGCCGAATAGCGTGGTGTCTCTCGAGACCGCGTGCCGACGCCGCGTCTCGTAATCGAGTTCTGAGGCCACATCTTGTGACCGACTGCTGACGCCGCGTCTCGAGATAGCGGGGAACCCCGCCGTAACCGCGGCGTCTTTTTATCTCCTCTCCTGAGGGAGGGTATGAACAGCGTCGACGCGGCCGGACTCGGGATCGGTGACGAGTATCCACCCCGAATCATGGGCGTGTTGAACGTCAGCGAGGAGTCGCCGTACGATCCGAGCGTCTACGACGACCCTGGCGAGGCCGCTCGCTACGTCGACGAGCAACTCATCGGTGAAGGGGCGGACATCGTCGACGTCGGCCTCGAGTCGGCCAACAAACGCTTCGACGTCCTCACTGCAGAGGAGGAACTCGAGCGCCTCCACATAGCGCTCGAGACGATCGAAAGCGTCTCCGGTGACGCGGTGTTCTCGATCGAAACCCGGTACGCGACGGTCGCCGACGAGGCGCTCTCACAGGGGTTCGACATGGTCAACGACATCTGTGGCTTTGCCGACCCGAAGATGCCGACGGTCTGTGCGGAGTACGACGCAGCCGTCGCGAAGATGGCGAGTCCGCCGGACCTGAAACGCCCGGGCGCCGTGGAGGAAACCGACTGGGAGACACGTACCTCGGCCGACTGGGCGGCACAGGCCGGCTACGTCGAGCAAGTTTACGAGGCGCTGAAACAGAACGGGATCACCGACAAGACGATCGTCGATCCCGCCTTCGGCGGCTGGAGCGAGGCCCAGACCGTCGAGGACGACCACGAAACCTTCCGCCGACTCCGGGAGTTTCGCGCACTCGGCCAGCCGATCCTCGTCTCGATCAACCGGAAGAACTTTCTTGGCAAGATTGCAGGCCGAGACACCGAAGATCGACTCCCGGTCAGTCTGGCGGCGACGTCGATGGCCGTCGAACGTGGCGCTCACGTGATCCGCACCCACGACGTCGCCGAAACGCGCGACGCGGCGCTCATCGGAAAGGCGTTCACCGAGCGCTCGAGCGCGGCCGGGGAGTCGGTGTCGGTGCGAGAACTCGACGTCGGGACGCCCCGTGACCTCCGGGCCCACCTCCTCGAGTGGGGAGTCGACCCTGCCGTGGCCCGTGAGCACTACTCCACGTTCTTCGAACTCGAGGGCCTCACGACCAGTGAGTGGGCTCGAGTGGAAGCGGCGATCGACGACGTAGACGCCGCGGTCTACCCCAGTGATGACGGCGCCGGGCTATTGATCGGTACGTTCGAGGCGATTTCCCGAATCCCCGAGCGCCTCGAGGGCGAGGCGGGTGGGCTCGGTGAACTGGGATCTGTCATCGAAAACATGCTTCAGTAAGAGAAAGCTTATACCGGAGGCTTCGAAATGGGGAACTGGACGCCGGGCGGCCTCCCGGGTAGGGGTACTTTGGAGGCGAAACCCGGCCCACAACACGGAATTATTGCGGCAGTAACCCGATCAGTAGCGAGTATCCGGTAGGCCTGCGGGATCACTCCGTAGCGTGTGCTACCGGCTCCGGAGCCGTGGTGAGCGTGGCTTGCAAACGAGGCAGCGATCCGAACAGCCAAACGCGCCGGGCCACGAGTGACGGTATGGAGTTCGAGGAGTGGGAACCGGTCTACGAGGCGATCTGCCGGGACTTTGGCTACGGCCGAGCCGGTGACGAACGCGCTCGAGACTGCCTCGCGTCGCTGACGGACGAGTTCGACCCTTCGCAGCTCTCGGTCGCACGCGACGCGTCGGTCGTCGTCGCGGGAGCCGGGCCGTCGCTGTCCGATGCGGAAGAACTCGAGCGTGCGAGGGCCGGTGACGTCGTGTTCGCCGCCTCGACGGCGGTCGACGTCCTCGAGTCCCACGGTGTCGACGTCGACTGCATGGTCACCGACCTGGACAAGAACCCTGAGACCGTTCGCCGACTCACCGAACGGGGGACGCCCGTCGCAGTCCACGCACACGGGGACAACCTCGAGGCCATCCGGAAAGTCGTCCCCGACTGTGACCTCGAGTACGTCCTGCCGACCACGCAGGCGGAGCCGCGCGGTCCCGTCCGAAACGTCGGCGGCTTCACCGACGGCGACCGGGCCGCGTTTCTGGCGGATCACCTCGGCGCCGACCGACTGGTGTTCGTCGGCTGGGACTTCGACGACGAATCAGTCGACGAATCCAAAGCCCGGAAACTCGAGTGGGCCGAGCGGTTACTCTACTGGCTCGAGCGGAGGCGGGACGAGCGGTTCGACGTCCTCGACGGACGGCGTGCGGCCATCGACACGGACGCGATTCCACTGGCGGAGTGACGTTCGGGAGCGGGCTCGATCCGCCGTGGTGGCGCCGTGGAAGCGGCCTCTGTTACTTGATTTCGTACGTGACGGTCTCCGCACAGCCACAGGCCGGACAGTCGCTGCCCCGGTGTTCGATCGTCTTTCCGCACCGGCGACACTCCTCGATCGTCGTCGGCCCGGACGTTCGAAAGAGGACCGATTTCACCGTCTCACGCATCGTCCACGATCCGTCGGACCGCTGGTTTCCGCGCATGACGTTCCGGTTGGCTGTGTCAACGTTCGTTATTGACCGACTACTGTGATACTACTGTATATTGACTGATTAGCACGACGGTCAACGGGACGCAAACGGCCGGTGCTGCTGGCTCGAGCATCGAATCACTCGATCGATCCGTACACTCGAGGCCCACACAATCTCAGAACGAGCGTCACTACGGTACCGCAACCAGTCACGCGTCGATGAGGCCTTCGAAACGGCGCCGACGGTGGCGTTAGAACAGGGCGTCGAGTTCGCCGCCGGTGTCGACGAGCGACGTGAACTCCTCCTCGGCGGTCGCCTGGAGGGTCTCGGTCCGGTCTTTGGCCTCGATGGCCACCTGCTGGAGCTGTTCGATCCGTGGGACGTCGGTGACGCCGGAGAGGAGGACGATCGATCCGACCTCGTCGCGGTGTGGGATCGGGTAATCGCCGCCACGAATCTCCATACTTCCGGTCTCGTCCTCGAGCCACTGGCGGCCGCGCTCGACGCCTTTGCGGTTCAGGTGTTCCGGCGGGCCGGTGGCGACGACGAGCCCGCGGTCTGCGCTCCCGACGTCACACGGCAGCGTGAGCCGGCCCAGCGTCGCCTTGCGGACGAGACTCGTCATCCGGTTCGTCGCCTGCCCTTCGTCGAATCCGTCGTCGCTTCTGAACGTCGAGAGGAGGCCATCGCTCGAGGGCTCGACCGTTTCGCTCGCGTAGCCGATCGTCGAGACGCCGTCGTGGAGCGTGTTGATGATCTCCGAGGAGTCGACGACGCTCTCGGCGATGTGGTCGCCGTGGCCGACCTCGCCGGCGGCGAAGAGGAGACCGAACCGCTCGACGATCTCCCGGTTGATTCGACCGTAGCCGTCGGCGACCGACTCGCCTGCGCTCCGCCAGACGTCGTTGTCGAAGACGAGCAGGTTGTCGACCTCGCGGACGAACGTCTGGAACGATCGTGCGGCGTTCAGGGTGTAGATCCCACCTTCGTCCATCGCGGGGAGAATTCCGAGGCCGAACACGGGCTGGCTGTAGATCCGCCCGAGGTGGGACGCGAGCACCGGCGCGCCACCGGAGCCGGTACCGCCACCCATGCCCGCGACGATGAGGAAGGCGTCGATCTCGTGGACCGGGATGCGATCGATCGCACCCTGGATCTCGTCGATGTCCTCTTCGGTGACCGCCGCGCCGAGTTCGTTGTCCGCCCCGACGCCGTGGCCTTTCACGCGTGCCTGACCGATGAGGACGCGATTCGCCTGCGGCACCTTCTCGAGTCCATGCAGGTCCGTCGTGGCCGAGTTCACGGCGACTGCTGATTCGATGAAGCCGCCGCCGATCGCCTCGTCGAACGACAGGAATTCGTCGACGACTTTCCCGCCTGCCTGACCGAAGCCGATAAGTGCGAGTTTCATAGTTGTCTCTCGTGGCCGCTCCCGGGGCTCTCTTCGCCGAACGCCTGCCTGTCTACTATCGGGACGACGACGGGACCGGATACCACGTCCCGACGCTATCGAATGAGAGCCATTGTTATACTGAGCATACGACCGAAACCAAGACATTCATGCTGTCCATACTTTCAATATACTCAGATAATCATCACTTACCGAAGATCGTGAGCGCGGTTGTGATCGACCACCGACGGCCACACATCGGAGATCCCCCGTCCGATGGGCCGCAGAGGGGGATTTCTCCGATCGGGCTTGTGCTCGCGAGGAGTCGTCCAGGCTGGTCGTCGGTGACCACCGGCGGCCCGGTACTGGGATGGATCGGTATGTCCGTCCCGAGAGTAAGTCCTATACGACGTGACGGCGTATCTCCGGCGATATGGATGAGGACGCTCCGTCCGTAACTCGGCGAGGGGCTCTCGCCGGTCTGGGGGGTGTAACAGCGACCGCACTCGCTGGCTGTTCGGAGCGGATCTGGTCTCGAGCCGAAAATCCGGCGCCGGAACAGGTCGAACTCACGATCAAGACGGTGCCGGCCGACGACGACGTCGTCGCTGCCAAGGTAATGAGCCAACTCAGGGATAACCTCCGCGAGGCGGGAATCAACGTCACACACGAGCCGATACCGGAGATGAACCTCTATCGAGACGTTCTGCTCGAGCGGGATTTCGATCTCTTCGTCGTCCGTCATCCCGGGTTCGACGAGATGGACGCGCTCCGCGGACTGCTGCACTCCGATTTCGTCAACGAACGGGGGTGGCAAAATCCGCTGCAGTTTTCGGACGTCACCGTCGACGAGCGTCTGGAAGAACAGCGTACGGCAGACGAAGACGACCGAACGGCCGTGCTGGCCGACCTGTTCGAATACGTCGACGAGACGACGCCGTATACGGTCATCGGATTTCCCGACCGGACCGGCGGTGTACGTGAAGAGATCTCGGTGTCAGCACCACCTACTCGCCCGGTCGAGTATTACAGGTTGCTTTCGCGCGAACCGGACGACGGGCCCCGAGAGGACCCACTCGTCGTCGGGGTGTTCGGCGAGGGGCTCGGGGATCGGTTGAATCCGATCGTGGCCGACAGAACCCGGATCGATGGCTTGCTGGGACTGCTGTACGATCCGCTTGCCAGACCGGTCGGCGACGACGGCGAACTCGTTCCGTGGCTCGCCGAGGAGATCGATTGGGACGATTCCGATGACCTCGAGGCGACGATCACGCTGCGCGAGGGACTGCGCTGGCACGACGGCGAACGACTCGAGGCCGACGATGTCGAATTCACGAAGGAGTGTATCGAGGATACGTCGATGGGTTCGGTCGAGGGAGGGGTTCCGGCCCATCGCTACCGGAGTCGACAGACCGTGGCTCAGTCCGTCGAGCGGGACGACGCTCACACGGTTACGTTCTCGTTCGGAGACGCGAACCGGGCGGTCGCGGAGCGAAGTCTCACGATCCCGATCCTTCCGAAACACGTCTGGGAGCCTCGCTCCGAAGTCGTGGCCGAGCATCGTCCCGAAGCGATCGCGACGGATAACGAGGAGCCGGTCGGCTCGGGGGTGTTCGAACTGACCGAGATCACCTCCGACGAGATCGTCCTCGAACCGTTCGACGACCACGTGTTCAGAGATTCCTCGAACGATCGGCCCGACGTACTCTCGGAGTTCTCACAGTATTCTGGGCTGCGGTTCCAGATGTATCCGAATCCCGGTTCGATGGTCGAATCACTGGTGGACGGCGAGATCGACATCACTACCGGGATGATTCCGTCTACGGATCTCGAGGCACTCAGTGACGCGTCCGATTCGAGGTTACGATCGGAGCCGTCGACCTCGTTTTACATGATCGGATACAACATTCACCATCAGGACCTCGGAAACCCGCGGTTCCGACGAGTGATCTCCAGGCTGGTCGACCGGGAGTACGTCGTCTCCGAGTTCCTCGACGGGCGGGGCGAACCGGCGACGAGATACAGTTCCCTGGCCGGCTTCCGGGACGACGAGTGGGGATTCGACCAGCCGTCGGAGCTCTCCGCGTTCCCCGGTACTGATGGTGAGATCGAACCCGGTCGAGTTCGGCAACTCTTCGAGGAGGCGGGATATCGATACGAAGACGACGAACTGCTCAGGTAAGCTATAGTAGCTACTGCACGTCAGTGTGCATCTGATCGCCAGACGTATCGGCGAACAGTGTACGACTCGTTGCAGTCGATAGTATCGAGCCGACCTGCAAGAGTTAATGGCTCGTGACCCGTACCGGTGATACGAACATGTCATTCGCCGCCGTGGTCCTCGAACTGGCTGCCATGGTCGCGGCCATGCTCGCGACCGCGACCCTCGTCGTCGTCGGCCCGCGTCGATTGGCGGCGGCACTGACAGACGCTCGAGCCCGGCTCAGACCGTCGTTGCTTCCAGCCAGCGTTCTCGCGCTCGTGTTGCTCTTTCGCTGGGGGACGACCGACATCGTCGTCCGACTCGAGCGAGGCGTCATCGGCATCAGTATCACGCCGCTGCTCGAGTACGTCGAGAACGTGCTGTTGCCCATCAACCCGGTCCTCGCGCTCCAGTCTCTCCAGACGCCTGAGCTGACCGCATACTTCGTGTTCATCTACATCTACGGCTACGCGTTTCTCCTGTTGTTCCCGTTCGTCGCGTACTTCGCACTCGAGTCGGCCGACGAACTGCGGAATCTGATACTCGCGTTCGCGCTGAACTACGGGATCGGCCTGGTCTGTTATATGCTGTTCATCGCAGTCGGACCGCGAAATCTGGTGGGGGAGTTCGAGGGGCTGCTCTACATCGCGTTTCCAGAGTCGGGGCTGCTCACCCACGAAGTAAACCAGAACACGAACGTCTTCCCCTCGTTACACACGTCCCTCGCGATGACGGTGTTCTTCTTCGCCTGGTACACGCGCGAGGAGTACCCTGCCTGGCTCGGGATCGCCGGCGTCATCGCGGTCAGCGTCGCGATTTCGACGATGTACCTCGGAATTCACTGGTTCTCGGACGTCGTCGCGGGAACCCTCCTCGCGCTGTTTAGCGTCTACGTCGCGCGCCAGTACACGGTCGAGGAGCTCTACTGGAACGCTCGAGGGTATCTCGCGACCCGGATCGACCGACTCGAGCGACCGGGTGGATCCTAGCCCAACGGGGGAGGTTCCCGACGCCGATCACCGGTATCCCGACGTTTTCCACGGTTGGACGCGACCGCTGACCTATGGCACTCTTTTGGCACCGCCGCGACCTGCGCGTGCGCGACAACCGCGGACTCGAGCGGGCTGTATCGGTCGACGAACCACTCGTCTCGCTGTTCGTGCTCGATCCGACCGTCCTCGAGTACGCCTCGCCGGTTCGTGTCGCGTGTCTGCTCGACGCCCTATCGGCACTCCGGGAGCGGTACCGTGAGCACGGTAGCGACCTCCTCGTCCGTCGTGGGGAAGCGAGCCAGGTCGTTCCACAGGTTGCAGCCGAGGTCGAGGCGTCGACCGTCGTCTGGAACGACGATTACAGCGGCCTCGCCGGAGAGCGCGACCGAGCCGTCACCGCCGCGCTCGAGGACGACGGCGTCCGGACCGAATCGGTCCACGACGCGATCTGTCACGAGCCCGGATCGATCACGCCGAACCAGGGCGAGCACTACTCGGTCTTTTCGTACTTCTGGAAGAAGTGGCGCGACCGGGAGAAGCTGCCGCCAGCGGATCCCCCGACGGCGGCCGACCTCGCGGACGTCCGTGTCGACCCGCTGCCGTCGCTCGAGGAGCTGGGTTTCGAAGAACCCGAGGCGGATCGTCCGTCGGTGACGCCGGCAGCCGCCCGCGACCGGGTCGCGTCGTTCTGTTCGGGGCCGATCTACCGCTATGCCGAAACACGGGACGTGCCGGCGGCGGGGATGACCTCGCGTCTCTCACCACACCTCAAGTGGGGCACCGTCGGCATCCGGGAGCTGTACGCGGCGACCGAACGCGCGGCCGACCGCGCGGCCGACGGCGACGCTCGAGCGAGCGTCCGTGAGTTCCAGCGCCAGCTCGCCTGGCGGGAGTTCTACGCCCACGTCCTGGCGTTCAACCCGGAGACGGTCTCGGAAAACTTCTCCGGCTATCAAAACGAACTCGAGTGGCAAAACGACCCGGACGAACTCGAGGCCTGGAAGGCGGGCCTGACCGGGTATCCGATCGTCGACGCCGGAATGCGACAGCTTCGCGAGGAGGCGTGGATGCACAACCGGGTTCGGATGCTCGTCGCGTCGTTTCTGACGAAAGACCTCCTGATCGACTGGCGTGAGGGGTACGACTGGTTCCGGCGACGGCTCGCGGACCACGACACGGCGAACGACGTCGGCGGGTGGCAGTGGGCGGCCTCGACCGGGACCGACGCCCAGCCGTACTTTCGGGTGTTCAACCCGATGAAACAGGGTCGGGAGTACGACCCCGACGCCGAGTACATCCGTCGGTACGTCCCTGAACTCGCGGACGCGAACCCGGACGAGATCCACGGCTGGCACGAACTCGAGCCGGCCGAACGAGAGGCGGTCGCGCCCGACTATCCGGCTCCGATCGTCGATCACGCCGAGCGGAGGACGCAGGCGATCGAGACGTTCGAACGGGCCCGCGGCGACGGGTGAACGACCCGAGAGGCCACTCTCTCACTGAGTGTAACTTCCAGCAGGCTTATTCTCGAGAACGGACTAGCGGACAGTATGTGCCCTCCGGACGACGCACCGTCGGCCGGGACCGCCGTCCCGCTCTCCCAGGCCGTCGTGGAAGCGGTCGCCGACCGTGAAGGGGTCGACCCGACCGAGATCGAACCTCCGGTGTACGATCCGCTCTACGCAGCCGTTGATCCCGAGGCGCTCGACCGACTCTTCGAGACGGCCGGCACCTCGCTGGCGGACGCGTTCGTTTCCTTCGAGTACGAGGGATACGACGTCAAAGTCTTCGGTGACGGCCGTGTGAGCATCGACGACGCGGCTGGTACCGACGATTCTGTGAGACCGATTGAAGGATGAGAGAGCCGTTCAGGCGCTGTAGCCGCTCACGTCGGGCCGGACCGAAGGCGCGACGAGGCGATCGTCGACCCGGGAACTGCCCGCACGAGTCCGGTCGCCGTTTGATAGGCAGTGCGATGAGTCGGCGGTCTCCGTGCGGTGAGCCGCCAGAAGCCGGGTGACTGGAGCGTGATGCTGCACGTCCCCTGGGGGTCGGTTCGGTGTCGTTGTGACCCGACCTCGACCGTCGCGTCCTCGATCGGCCGGTTCGTTTCGTCACGCACGCGGACGGTCATCGACTCTCCGACTGGAACCTCCCGCCGGTCGACCTCGAGGACGAGCTGTCGAGTGACTCTCATGGCTCCGTCTACCACACGACGGCCGTAAACCCACGGCCTGCAGTTACTCGTCGACGACGATCGACCGGCCCTCGTCGCTCGAGCGGTAGATGGCGTCGACGACTCGCTGGACGGTCAGCGCTTCCGAAACGCTGTCGTCGTCGGAATCTTCGGCGAGGATACGGTCGAAGAACGCCCGCTGTTCGTCGGCGTGGGTGTCGTTCTGGGTCGTTTCGATCGCCGCGTCCTCGAGGTGGTCGGCACCGACGGTGCTCGCCGAGTGGAAACTGAGGTCGCCCTCGAGGAAGTCGAAGCGGGCCGCCGACTCGGTTCCGCGAACGACGAACTCGTGGTTTGCCGGTCGGTTCGTCGCCCAGGCCACCTCGAGGCTGATCGTGCGGCCGTCGGCACACCGGATGAACGCACTCGCGGAGTCGTCGACGTCGAACCCCGACGGGCCGACGTCCTCGGCCCACATCTCCAGATAGGCGTACTCCTCTCGCGAGCCGAACGTCCCGCGAGTGGCGCCGCTGACCTCCGTGACCGGCGGATACTCGAGGAGGTAAAGTGCGAGATCGATGGCGTGGACGCCGAGGTCGATGAGTGCGCCGCCGCCGGCGATCTGACGTCGGGTGAACCACGAGCCACGACCGGGAATGCCCCGCCTCCGGACGTAGTTCGCCTCGACGTGTGAGACCTCGCCCAGATCCGCGCGTTCCAGTCGCTTCTTGACGATCCGGACCGCGTTCGAAAACCGGTTGTTGAACCCCACCATCCCGTGGCTCTCGGCGACGGCTGCTGCATCGGCAATCCGTGTCGCGCTCTCGAGTGAGTGGGCCAGCGGTTTCTCGAGGAGGACGTGGAGGTCGCGTTCGAAGGCGTCGACCGCGTACTGCTCGTGATACTTGTTGGGCGTCGTGATGATCACGGCGTCGACGGTGTCGTACAGTCGCTGATGGTCCTCGAAGACGTCGACGTCGTACCGTCTGGCGAACCGTCGTCTCGCCTCGCCGACGACGTCCATCCCACCGACGAGCCTGACCTCGCGGTCGAGGAGTCGCTCTGCGTGATACTGGCCGATGTTCCCGAGGCCGACGATGCCGGTCCTGATGTCGCGTCGATTCGTTGTCATCTGTTGTGTCGTGACTGACTGTGTCCCAACCGATACACTGCTATTCGCTATATCGAATCTTCGTTACCCGCCACCTTCTGTCCGTCGCCCGGGTCGGCCCAGCCAGAAGAAACGAGCGGCCGCTCACTCGGCCTCGGTCGCCGTCGGCCCCGACTCCTGATCGGATCGGTCCGTGAGGCCGTGGACCAGCGCGTCACCGGTGGCGGTTTCGAAGAGGTGGACCTTCGATCGATCCAGCACGACGTCGACGGCCTGGTCCTCGTGGATCTCGGTGTCCGGCGTCACGCTCATGAGCAACTGGTTCGGCGACGAGGCCGGGTCTTCTTCCATCGATCCCTGGACCTCTTCTGCGAGCAGGAGGTAGACGAAGACCTCGTCGCCCATCGGCTCGAGGACGTCCGTCCGTGCTTCGATGTGAGCCGTGTGATCGGCCAGCGAGTCGGCGTGCTCGGCGAGGTGGACGTCCTCCGGGCGAACGCCGAGCGTGACGTCGTCGCCGACCCCGACGCCCGGAACGGCTCCGGGATCGAGTTCGACGTCGAAGTTCTCGGTTCGCAACCCGCCTTCGATCAGCTCACCCTCGAGGAAGTTCATCGACGGCGACCCGATGAAGCCCGCGACGAAGCGATTCGTCGGCTCGTTGTAACACGTAAGCGGTGGAGCGATCTGCTGGAGTTCCCCGCCGTCGAGGATGGCGATCCGATCGGACATCGTCATCGCCTCGGCCTGATCGTGGGTCACGTAGATGATCGTCGTCTCGAGTTCACGGTGGAGTCGCTGGAGTTCGGTTCGCATGTGGACGCGGAGCTTCGCGTCCAGGTTGGCCAGCGGTTCGTCCATCAGGAAGACGTCGGGATTGCGGACGATCGCGCGGGCGATGGCGACGCGCTGGCGCTGTCCGCCGGACATCTCGTCCGGCATGCGATCGAGCATTCCCTCGAGCTGGACGATCTCGGCGGCCTGTTCGACCCGCTTTCGGATCTCGTCGTCGCTGAAGGTCCGTAGCCGGAGGCCGAACGAGATGTTGTCGTAGACGTCCATGTGGGGAAACAGCGCGATGTTCTGGAAGACCATCGCGACCCCGCGGTCTTTCGGGGCGAGGGTGGTGACGTCGTCGTCGCCGATGTACACCCGGCCTTCGGTCGGCTTGGTCAACCCCGCGACGGTCTCCATCGTGGTCGACTTCCCACAGCCGGAGGGGCCGACGAAGGTGACGAACTCGCCGTCTTCGATCTCCATACTCACGTCCTCGACCGCCGTGACGTCGTCGTAGCGTTTCGTTACGTTCTCGAGTTGGACTCGTGCCATGATTGATCACTCCTTGAGTGCGCCTGCAGTCAGTCCGCTCACGATCTTCTCCTGGGCGACGATCACGAGGATCGCCACCGGAATGACGCCGATGATGCTCGCAGCAGCCATCAGGTGGTACAGCACCTCGTACTGGCCCTGGTAGGCGATGATGCCCTCGAGCAGCGGCGCCCAGCTTTCGGGCTGGCCGTCGGTCATCAGAAACGAGAAGAAGAACTCGTTGTAGACGGCGATGAACGTCAACACGCCCGCGGTCGCGACGCCGGGGGCCGACAGCGGGATGATGACCCGGAACAGCGCGCCCAATCGCGTCGTCC
The DNA here is from genome assembly GCA_001563805.1 of Natrialbaceae archaeon B1-Br10_E2g2. Taxonomy (GTDB): domain Archaea; phylum Halobacteriota; class Halobacteria; order Halobacteriales; family Natrialbaceae; genus Natrarchaeobaculum. Next base: position 10,515 of record LKMK01000012.1, on the reverse strand, counting down.
CCTCGACGCGGGCGGCGTCCTCGAGTCCCTCGGGGATCTGGCTGTAGAACGTCGTCAGGATGAAGATGGCAAGCGGCATGAAGATCGCCGACAGCGGCAACACCATCGCACCTGGCGTATTGTACAGCGTCCCGTCACCGGTGATCGGCTCGAGGAAGAAAAACGAGGTGTTGAACAGGTCGTTCAGCGGGATGAAGAAGGCCGCCGGTGGGAAAAACGAGATGACTAACACGAGCAACAACAGGGGGACTTTCCCGGGGAACTCGAGGCGGCCGAAGGCGTAGCCGGCGAGGCTCCCGATGATCAGGACGACGATCGTCGACGCCGTCGCGATGACGAAGCTATTGAAGACGTACCAGTGGAAGGGGATGGTCTGGAAGACCTCGACGAACGCTCCCGGATTGAAGCCGTTCGGCGTGAAGATGATGTCCTGGAGCTGCCCTTCGGGCGTCAGCGCGACCATGAGCAACCAGTAGAACGGGAACAGGGTCGTCACGAGGAAAAAGATCGCCGCGACGTAGAACATCGCCCGGTAGACCTTCTGTGGGTTCTTGATCGAGTCGTCGACCCACCGCTGGAACGGGCCGCGGTCGAGTTCCGCCTCGTGGCTCTCGGTGAGGACGTCCGTTCTCGTCTCGCCGCCGTCGGTTCGGTGGCGGTCGCTCATCAGTACAGCCCTCCCTCGGCGTCGCGGAAGAACACCACGTACACCGAGATGATCAGTCCGATCACCACCGCGGTCGCGAACGCGACCGCCGCGGCCGTCGCGTAGATACGGGTCCCGCCGAACATCGCCTCGACGACGAGACACGTTAGCGACGGCACGGTCGTACAGCCGACGCTCGATTCGATCAGGCCGTAGACGCGCATCGCGTCCATCGTCCGGAACAACATCGCGACCAGCAGTGCCGGCAACACGAGCGGCAGCGTGATCCGCTTGAACCGCTGCCAGGGAGAGGCGCCGGCGACGCGGGCCACGTCGTAGAGGCTCCGGTCGACGCTCTGGAGGCCGGCCAGGATGAGCAGGGCCATGAACGCCGAGGACTTCCAGATGTCGGCGACGAGGATGATGATGAACGCGTCCTGGCTGTCGGCCAGTGGGTTCGGGCCGAAGATGCCGAGCCACTGGCCCAGTTCGGTCCCGAAGCCGACTTCGGGCTGGAACAGCAGGAAGAAGATCATCCCCTGGATGACGATGGGGACGGCCCACGGTAGGATGATCGCGACGCGCACCCAGCGTCGGCCGCGGAACTCCTGGTCCAAGACGTACGCCTGCCCGAAGCCGATCACCGTCTCGAAGAAGACGCTGATGATCGCGAACCCGATCGTGACGAACAGCGCCTGCTGTAAGAACGGCGTCCCGAACTCGAAGAACGGAAACGAGCCGGTGAGGCCGACGTCGATGAACTGTCTCGCGAGGCGGGCGTTCCCGGTGAGGATGTCCACGTAGTTGTCGAGACCGACGAACCCGCCGAGGGGCTCCCCACCGCGGGTCTGATCCTCGCGGAGCGACGTCACGAACGTCGCGATCAGCGGGTAGAACGCGATCAGCGCCAACAGCGCGAACGCGGGCAACAGGAGCAGGTAGGCGTAGGCCGCCTCGCTCAAGTTCTCCATCCAGTTGACGACCGCGTTCCCGGTCCGGTCCCGGTCCGTCTCGGGCTCGCCGCCGACGAGGAGGTCGGTGTCGGTATCAGTCGCCATTTTGTGCTGCCACCTCCACTTCGCTCCCCTCGAGCTGTCCAGCGAGGTCGTCCATCGCCTCTTGGGGCGACTTGACGCCGCGGTAGGCCGCGTTCACCTCCTGGTAGATCAGCGCGGACTGTTCGGGCCAGACGTCGGTGACGGGCCGGGGAATCGCCGTTTCGCTGGCGCGTTCGATCTGGTCCGTGTACCGGGCCATCGGCCCGACCTCGTCCTCGTCGGCCTCGGTCACCAGTTCGATGATCGGCGGGAGGAAGCCGGCCAGTTCGAGAATCGTGAGCATGACCTCGTCCTGGGTGAACGCCTCGAGGACATCGAGACACTGCTCCCGGCGGTCCGTGTACGGGCTGATCACGAGGTGCCAGCCACCGAGCGCCGAGGTCGTGCCGCCGACGCCGTCGTACTCGGCGTCGGCTTCCGAGACCGCATACGGCATCGTCGTGACGCCGAGGTCGTCGCCGAAACCCTCCTCGCCGCCGGTTTCTGCGATCGAGAACGTCCAGTTGCGGTGGGCGACCGCGTTCCCGCCGGCGAACGGGCCGAGTGACTCCTCTTCGGTCCACTGGACGATCGCGGTCTGACAGATCTCGTCGTACCCCTCGAGGGCGTTCGGATCGTTCTCGTCGATGAACGTCCGCATCATCCTGATCGCGTCGATCACGTTCTCCTCGTCGACCGTAATGGGCCGCTCGCCGGCGGTGAACAGGTTGTCCGCCCCGCCGAAGTACGCCCCGCCCCAGGTGGTCATCACCTCGTTGAACGAACAACACGAGAGTCCTTCGTACGCGTCAGCCTGGGTCGTCCAGCCGTGGTCGACGCCGCTTTCCTCGACGGCGTCGCGTACGGCCCCGGAGAACGTCTCCCACGACGGTGCCTCGTCGGCCCAGCCGCTCGTGTCGTGGCCTGCGTCCTCGATCAGGTCCTCACGGTACAGCATGAACCCGAGGTCGGGAAACATCGGGAGTCCGTGGAGGTCCCCCGTCTCCGGATCGCGCGCCGTCTCGAGCGCCGCCTCGAGGTACTCGCCTTCGACGCGCTCGAGAACGTCGGCCGGGAGTTCCTCGCTCAGGTTGGTCGTCTGCTCGCGAAGGATGAACGGAATCGTCCAGCCGCTGTCCATCATGTGTATGTCGGGCGGTGCTCGACCGGCCTGCAGTGCCGACTGGGCCTCTTCCATCCGCGTGTCGGAATCGCTGACGACCGTCTGGATCTCGATCTCGATGTCCTCGTCGAGTCCGGCCTCCCAGAGCGCCTCCTGGATCGAGTCGCCGTCTTCGTCGGGATACATGATCCCCTCGACGTCCGTCGCGGCGGTCATCACGACCGTTCCCTCACGGGCCGCGCGACCGAGACAGCCAGCGATGGCGGCCCCGCCGATCGCCGTCGATCCGGCCGTCGCTTTCAGGACCGACCGTCGCGTTCGGCCCTCGCCTGATGGCCGACCGGTGCTATAGTGACCCATCCTTCCATCACAGCACGCTCTCTGACATAATTGTTCGGCAGGACTGGTGTAAAATAACGTGACACTCCCGAATTCGTGGCCGTCTAATCGACTATTACGGGTCACAGCCGACGGCGCACTCGTCCGGTCGGGTTCGACGCGCTGGCGAAATACCGCTGCCGCTATCTTTCACGTCTACCAGAGTATCGGGTCACGGTCTCACCCCAGGAACAGTGAGCAGGGGCTCTCAGGAGGCTTGTTGTAGTCGAGTATCCTCCGACGATCGCTCTCCAGAACCGAGACCCGACGGCGACACACCGGCTGGACGGTGGTTCCGGGAAGAAATACGGGATTGTCACGGTCGGCCACCGCTCGAGTACTCCCTCGACGCTCAGTCTTCGATCTCCGGCGGTTCGTGTCTCCCGATGTGGATCTCGTGGGCCTCGACGTCCTCCAGGGCGGCGACGCGGCCGCCGATGGACACGTTCGTGCCGTCCTCGGTCTCGAGTGTCAGGCCGGCGACCTCCTCGCTCACCTCGAAGGAGACGTCGAGCACGCGGCCGCGGACGACGCGCGTTCCGCCAACCTCGACGTCCCGACCCTCGATCGTCGCGTAGAACTCTCCACCTTCGTCGATGAGGTCTTTCACACAGCGGCGGATCGAGGCGTACCGACGAGGGTACGGACGGTTCGCCCCGTCCTCGCCGAGCGTCCGTTCGGCCGTCGTCCAGAGGACCGTTCCGAAGAAGGCCGAAACCAGAAACCCGAGCGCCGAGCGGTTGAAGATGACGCCGTACCGGTCCTGGTCGTCGCGGAGGGCGTCCTGGGTCGCGTAGATCGAGTAGTTGCCGTCCGCGACGGCGACGACCGGCGTCGTGATCCCGCGTCGGGACCGGGCCGACGTCGCGACCTCGAGGTAGTCGAACTCCTCGGGATCGGGGGCCTCGGAGGCCGGCGTCACGATCAGGTCGACGCTGACCCCATCGTCGACGGTTTCGGCGAGTTCCGCCTCGTAGCGCACCAGCAGATCCGGCGTCAACGACAGCGAGAGTTCGTACTCGGCGGCGTCGATGACCTCCTCTAGATACCGGAGGATCGTCGATCGCGACTTGACGAGCGAGACGGCCTCGGTCTCCCGGGCGGGAGCGGTGTAGCGGGCCTCGAGTTCGTCGATCATCCGCTCGAGTGAGCTCTGGACGTTGTCGAACGCCTCCCCGGGATCGATCGCGACGACTTTCATCGGGCGGGACTCGCGCAGTTCGACCAGGCCACGGTCGCTCAAGCTCCGGACGGTGTCGTACACCCGGGGCTGGGGGATGTCCGTCCGGTCGGCGATCTCGCTCGCCGTGAGCTGGCCCTGCTCGAGAACGGTCAGGTAGGCGTCGATCTCGTACTCGCCGAGGTTGAACCGGTCCCCGACACGCTCGACGGTCGAGCGCAGTTCGTCTGGTGCCATACCGGCCCTTCGCTCTCGATGGATAAATGATTTATTATGCATCGAGTAGCACGCGTTTTCGAAATTAGGTTGTTTACGTTCGACGGTCGGCTCGGCCGCTCGAGAGCAGAGACCGGCCTCGGTTCGACGACACGTACCCGTCAGAACCCTTAACCACCATGGGCAAGAGTGTGTTCCCATGTGCGGGTTCATCCTGGTGAACGGAACCGACGCGGTCGACGAAGTCGGTGGTGTGCTTCCCGGTTCCGTTCCGCCCTTCGCGCTCGAGCTCGGACTCGCCCTCCTCGTCCTCCTCGCGGGCTGGTACCTCTCGAAACTCGCCGTTCGGCTCACGGGCCGGACGGTCGCTCGACGGATCGATCGCCCGAGCGTCACGCGGACCGTCCTGCGTGGGGTCAGACTCTCGGTCCTCCTTTTTACGGTCATCGTCGTCGCCAGCATTCTCGGCGTCGGTGACACCGAAATCCTCCTGTCGGTGACCGTCATCTCCGCGGTGATCGCCGTCGTGCTCGCACCGCTGGTCGGCAGCCTCATCAACGGGGTCTTCGTCCTCGCCGACCGTCCGTACGAGATCGGCGACATGATCGAAGTGACCGACGAGGGCCACCGGGGATTCGTCGAAGACATCACGATCCGGTACACCAAGATCTTCACCCTCCAGAACACGTTCATCGTCATCCCAAACTCCGAGATTCAACAGCGCGACGTGATCAACTACTCCGCCGAGGACGAACGCACCCGCCTCTCCGTCGAGTTCGAGGTCACCTACGAGAGCGACCTCGAGGCGGCACGCCAGGCCGCCGAACGAGCCGCCCGTGGCGTCGACAACGTCATCTCCGGCGGACCCGACATCCGGATCGGCAGCGCGCGTTACCCCGCAGCGCCGCGGTGTGTCATCCGCGAGCACGCAGACGACGGGATCATCCTGGAGCTGTTCTTCTGGGTCACACACCCCTACAGGCAGCTGGCCGATAAGTCGGCCGTCCAGCGGGCGGTCCGGGATCGGTTCGCCGATCTGGACGTGGAGTTCGCTTACCCACACCGCCACCACGTCTTCGACGGGAACAGCGGCGTCGCGCGCATGGCCGTCGGCGATCTGGAGCGCGACCGGCCGTCCGCCGGCCCTGCGGTCGACCCCGGTGACGACGTGCAGGATGCTGGTGAGCAGTAGCGACGACTCCAGACAGCTGGTTTCGGCCGTGGTATTTTATACCGTTTCCGACCGAACTCGAGACGATTACGAGATGTACGACGACGTACTCGTTCCGACGGACGGCAGCGACACCGTTTCCGAAACGCTCGATCACGCACTTCCAATCGCATCGGACAACGACGCGACGGTCCACGCACTGTACGTGGTCGACAGCCGGATCACCGCGGCAGCGTCCAACGCCGACGCGACGGAGTTAGAAGCGTCCCTCGAAGCCGAAGGCAACGACGCCGTCGCAGCCATCGAAGCACGCGCCGAATCAGCCGATCTCGACAGCGCGGGTGAGATTCGCACCGGGACGCCCGCGAAGACGATCCTCGAATACGCCGACGAGCACGACATCGACCTCATCGTCATCGGCACGCGCGGGAAAAGCCCACGGGAGAAAGTGACATCGCTCGGGAGCGTTTCCGAACGCGTCGTCGACAACGCGTCGGTGCCGGTGTTCGTGGTTCGCGACGCCGGGACCTGATCTCCCGCGACGTCTAACGCCACCCTCTTTTCAGGCGCGTGCGCTCTCTACCGTAATGACCTCACACTCGAGGTGGTTTCGCAGGTAGCGATCGATGTCGGGGTTGTCGGTGAACCGCCGGAAGAGCCGACGGAGTTTGCTGGCCTGTTTGTTCCCGATGACGACCGCGTCTGCCTCCTCGGCTGCCACCTCGTCGAGAATACTCTCTTCGACCAGAAACCCCGTTCGAACGACGTATCGGACGTTCTCGAGCGAGCCGAACGACCGTTCGACGGCCTCTTTCAGGTCGATCCGCGTCACTTTTTTCCCGCTCTGATAGAGATTGACGTGGAGGATCGTCAACGTGGCGTCGCGCTCGCGAGCGATCTGAATCGCTCGCTCGAGCGTTCGCCTCGAGTGCTTCGACAGGGGGTACCGAACGGGAACCACGACCAGCGCCATTATCTTCCCGAACGATACGCGACCGGGTAAAGGTTTCAGTCGGGCCCGCTCTGGGTGGGTAAGCGTCCCATACTCACGCGCTGTGCCCGCCCGGACCATCGTACGCCGCAGTCGTACCGGACAGACAACCATTTACCCTACGCGGCGTAATCTCCGGCTATGCGTCCGACTTCGACCGAGGACGGGAAAACGGTCTACGTCTCCTCGAGCGACGGCGACCGGGGATCGAAGGGTCCCTTCCTCGTCGCGTACGAAACCCGCGACGGCGACCGTCGGTACGGCTGGTTCTGTACGAACTGCGAACGGATCGACAACGCGATGGACTCGATGGGCCGGATCAAGTGCAACGTCTGTGGGAACTTCCGCAAGCCCACCGAGTGGGACGCCGCTCACGAGTGACAGTCGGGTTGGGCCACCCCCGTCGGCTGCTGACCCACGTGGCCACGCACCACTGGGTTCGGTCCAACGTGTTATTACCGTCCAGCCGTCGGCACCGTAGCCGTCTGTTCGTTTACTACCCGTCCGTGATCCGGTAACTCGTTCACTTTCTGGCGGCAATCGTTTGTCGAGTGCCAACGTTTATGATGGTTGCCTCCGTACCCTACTACTGAATGGGTCCTGTTAACATGCGACTCGTCGAGCAGGCCAGGTCGATCTTCGCAGAGCTCGGCTACACCGTCGAAGGAACCGGCCCGGAACTCCGCGCCGAACGAGCGTGGAAAGTCGTCCACGTAAATCCGGTTCTCGAGAACTATTCGCTCCCGACGTCGTCGCTCGGGGAGTTCCACTGTTTCGTCGTCCAGCCGGAGGACGCGGACGAACTCGAAGCCACACTCGAGCGGACTAATCCGAGCTACGAGTGGGCGATCATCGTGGTCGACGGGGAGGAGTATCAGGTCGAACGGGCCCCGCCGGGACCGCGCGTCTCGGCGTAATCGCCGCCCAGCTTATTTTCGCAGCGCGCGTCGCGTCGCCGTTACGCCAGCGCCCGGATCGACGTCGGCGCCCATCGATTCGAGTACGTCCCCGAGTGCCGTCACGACGAAGATCACGTTCCCCGGCTTCGCCGAGTGGCCCATACAGCCGATTCGGAAGATCTCGCCGTCGAGATCGCCCAGTCCGCTCGCGATCTCGAGATCGTAGCGCTCGAGCAGCGCCGAACAGACCTCGCCGTCGTCGATCCCCTCGGGAACGCGGACGGCGTTCAGACTCGGCAGCCAGTACTCCTCGGGGGCGTTCATCTCGAGGCCCATCGCCTCGACGCCGGCTTTCAACGCGCCGGCGACCCGTTCGTGGCGGGCCCAGCGCTCCTCGATGCCCTCCTCGGCGACCAGCCGCAGGGCCTCGCGGATCGCGTAGACGTTCGTGATCGGCGCGGTGTGGTGGTAGGCGCGTTCGTCGCCCCAGTAGCCCTCGAGCAACGAGAGGTCGAGGTACCACGAGCGTGGCTCCTCCTCCCGGGAGAGGACTTTCTCCATGGCGTCGTCGGAGAGCGTCAGCGGGCTCGCTCCCGGCGGACAGGAGAGACACTTCTGCGGGCCGGAGTAGGCGACGTCGATGCCCCACTCGTCGACGCGCAACTCGACGCCGCCCAGCGAGGTGACGGAGTCGGCGATCACGAGGGCGTCGTGGTCGTGGGCCGCCGCGGTGAGTTCGGGAACGTCCGGCTGGAGGACGCCCGTACTCGTCTCGGCGTGGACGAAGCCGAAGACGTCGGGATCGTACTCGGCAAGTGCGTCGGCGACATCGTCGGGATCGAGCGGTTCGCCCCACGGCGCGTCGACCTCGACGACCTCGCCGCCGGCGCGGCGGGCCATCGAGGCCATCCGACCGCCGAAGTAGCCGTTCGTGGGAACGAGCATCGTATCGCCGGGCTCGACGACGTTCCCGATCGCCGCCTCCATGGCGGCCGAGCCGGTTCCGGACACCGGAATCGTCCACTGGTTGTCCGTCCGGAAAGTGTAGCGTAACAGTTCCTGGACCTCGTTCATGATCTCGACGAACGACGGATCGAGGTGGCCGACGAGCGGCGTACTCATCGCACGCAGGACCCGCGGGTTCACCTCGCTCGGCCCTGGTCCCATCAGCGTTCGTTCCGGTGGCGTTAGTTCACCGATCTCGGACACGTCGATCGAGTCGTCAGTACCTGCCATGCGCGATACGTCGTATCGACACCCCAAAAACGTTCTCGCATCGGATATTCGTTCGATCGCACGCGAGCCGACCTCATCGGCCCCTCGTTCCTGGTGACCGGTCACGCCCGATGGACGGCCGGTCACCGACCGGGACGTTTGCGGTCATTATAGTAACAACTGCAACGATTCACACACTGATCGCCGATACGTCTGGCGATCAGGTGTGCACTGACGTGCAGTGGCTACTATAGGCATACATTGATGCCCTGTCGTGTTGTATGCCCCCAGGCAATGGTCTTCAAGAAGATCACACTGATCGGTACCAGCACGGAGAGTTTCGACGACGCCGCGGACGACGCCATCGACCGTGCCGAGGACACGCTGCAGAACGTCTACTGGATCGAAGTCGACGAACTCGGCGTCGAAATCGCGAGCGCCGAAAACCGGGAGTACCAGGCGGAGGTCACCGTCGCATTCGAACTCGAGGACTGACGACCGCGTCTAGCCTCGCCGCTCGGAGTCACGTGTCTCGAGCGAAAACGGGCGTGGACGCCGGTGACGACGGTCGTTACGTCCGGAACGATTCGCCACACCCACACTCGCTGACGACGTTCGGGTTCTCGACGTGGAACCCCTGTGACTGGAGCCCCTGTTCGAAGTCCAGCACGCTCCCCTCGATGTACTTCAGACTCGCCGGATCGACGAACACCCGCAGATCGTGGTGTACGTAGATCGTGTCGTCGTCGTCCGGTGCATCGTCGAAGCGCATACCGTACGAGAGGCCGGCACAGCCACCCTGCTGAACGAACAGGCGAAGGCCCGCCTCGGACGGGTCGAGTCCTTCGCTCTCGAGCAACGCGAGCGCCTGCTCGGCCGCAGTTTCCGTCACTTCGATCGTCGGGCGCGTTTCCGCGCTTCCGCCGTCCACGCTGTCCGTACTCATACCACTCCTTTCCGGCGCAACGATGTTAACTGTGACGCCACTCGAGACAATGCTAGCCGAATTAGGTTTCTTAATTCGGATGGGGGTCTGCGTGGTCGGTTACGCGTCGTCCGGTTCGCTTCGCTCGAGGCGTCGCCTGACGCTCTCGGCGTGGGCCTCGAGTCCTTCCGCCTCGGCCAGCGTGGTGACCGCGTCACCGATCTCCGCGAGACCGGCCGACGAGAGCCGCTGGACCGTCGTCGACCGCAGAAACGTCTCGACCGAGAGGCCGCCGGTCACGCGCGCGCCGCCGTTGGTCGGCAGGACGTGATTCGTCCCGCTCGCGTAGTCCCCCGCAGCGACCGGGGTGTCCGGCCCCAGAAAGACGCTCCCTGCACTGTCGATGCGCTCGAGGATCGCCTCGTCGTCGTCGGCGACGATCGCGAGGTGTTCCGGCGCGTACGCCTCGGTGAAGAGGATCGCTTCGCTCATCGACCGACCGTAGAGGACGCCGCTCGCCTCGTTGGCCAGCGCCTGGCGGATTACGTCTTCGCGCTCGCGTGCGCCCGCCTGTTCGTCGACGGCCGCTCCGATGGCTTCGGCGGTCGGTTCGTCGTCGGTTACCGCTACCACCGACGCGTTCGGGTCGTGTTCGGCCTGGGCGACCAGTTCACTCGCCACAAGGCCAGGATCGGCCGTCTCGTCGGCGACGACGACCACTTCGCTCGGGCCCG
>LKMK01000111.1 GCA_001563805.1 Natrialbaceae archaeon B1-Br10_E2g2 | reverse complement strand
TCCGAGTGAACGGCCGGTCTGAGCGCAGCGACCGCGTCGGAGGTTCCGATCGTCGCCAGCGCGGTGGCCGCCTCGCGTCGGACCTGGTCGTGAGTGTCGTCCAGACGTCCGGCCAGTTCGTCGATCGCCCGGGGATCGGCGATCGATCCACACGCCGACACCGCCCGCGTTCGGACGCGAACGTCCGGGTCGGTGAAGACGTCGACGAGAGCGGGCGTGGCACGCTCGTCGCCGATCCGACCGACTGCGGCGGCCGCGACCAGCCGGAACTCCGCGTAGTCGGCCTCGAGCCAGTCCGTCAGTCGATCGATCCGCATCCACGCCGGTGGCTCCTCGAGGCCGCCCGCGGCGGCATCGTCGATCAGTTCCTCGAGAGCGTCCTCGTCGCGGAGGTAGAGTGCGTCGATGGCGGCTGCACGGACGGCGTCGTGCTCGTCGCGCATCGCCGTCCGTCGGAGGACGTCCGCGACGCGCTCGCGGGCCGCCGGGTTCGATCCCGAAGCCAGCCCACCGATGAGTTCTGCCGCTCGGTACCGAACGATCGGTTTCTTGGATTCGGTCACGTACTCGAGGAGCTTCAACTCCTCCGAGTCGCGTGCAAGTTCGTACAGGAACGTCGTCGCGTCGTCTCTCATGCTATCGGTCGATGCCCGTTCGGGTGGGCTAACCCGTCCTCCTGTGGTGGAACGAGCCCGCAACCGTACGGGCGAAACGATTCCGCATGGTCACGATGGTGTGTTGTCGGTAACCACGATCTTATGAAACAGTTCAATTTTCGGTTACATAACGATTCGGGTCGGAGGGGATTCGCGTGGGTCATCGACAAGCCGGCGGTGCTGTCGCACTGCCCGAACGGCCTCAGCACCGGCCGCAGAGCTGACGTACGATCAGTGGGTGTACCGACTGCCAGTGGTTCCCGGTCGACTCTCTCACAGGAGCACGTGGCTCTCGGTCGACCCTCTCACAAGAATGCCTCGAGTACCTCACCGCCACCACCTCGTCGACCAGCGACCCTGTTCAGTTCTTCGGGCGAGCGACCCTGAGTGAGCAGCCAGCTCCGACACGACGCTCGAGTGACCGTCCAACCGTTAGCCGGTCTCGGCCGTCCGGGCCGACGGCTTGGCCTCGACGTCGGCGGATCGACCGGTTCGGGAAACGAGCTCACCGGCGTCCGTCATCGTGCCGGTCCACCCACACTCGCCGCAGGCGTACAGCCCCTGCCCGTCGACGATCGAGTCGCCACACTCGGGACACTCGGTCGACGACCCAGCGAGCGTCGGCGACTGGCCGAGCGGCGTCGGGAGCTCCTCAGTCCGTAGCTGGGCGATGACCTCGTTGGTCGTGTAGGTTTCGTCACCGTCCGAGTGGGGGAAGACCCCGACCAGCTGGTCGTCGGCGTACACCTCGAGACACAGCAACGGCGTCACCAGCAACTCGCGGCTCTCGCCGGTCACCTGTGACGTGCTCGTTCGCGTGTTGAACGGCGGTTCGATGCTCACGCCGCGCCGGACAGCCCACTGACTGAACCGATCGTAGGTCTCGAGGACTTCGTGGTGGGGGCTCGACTCCGTACGTGACACTTCCTTGGGCCAGCTGCGGAGCAACAGATCGTCGACCGATCCCTCCGCCTCACAGGCCTGCAGGGTTTCGATCTGACGGTCGATCGGTTCGAGCAACAGCGGCGCTCGAACGTGGCAGACGACGGTGATGTCGGTAGACTCGGCGATCATGAGTCGTTCAACCGCCCAACGGCTCCGTTATTAAACCTTCCTCACTGCCACTGAGTGGCACTGTAAGGGCTAGCAGGGACGTGGTGCGGTCGCTGGTCGCGTTCGACGAGAACCCGCTGTCCCCGCACCGTTGGCTTGCCGTTCAGACGTCGCCTCCCCGTCGCACCCAGGGAGGACTAATCGGATGAGGTCGGCCGCGACTCGCTTCGCTCCGACTCGAGATCGGTTCCACCGTCGGTTCGGGCCGCGACCGGGTCGCGAGCGGCGGAACGACGTTCCTCCGTCGGCGGCCAGGACGACCGCAGAAACCGTCGAATCGTCCGCCGTTTGATGACGACAAACCCGACAGTGATCGTCACCAGTCCGATGACTGTCAACGAGTCCACGACTGCGCCGAGAACGAGCCAACTCACCGCGATAGCGACCGCAGGTTCGGCGTACCCGACGAGGTTGACCTGGACCGCACCGGTGTGCTCGAGTAGATAGAAGTACAGCAGGAACGCGAAGACACCGGAAACGAAGGTCAGATACAGGTACGAAAAGAGCGCCGTCGTCGTGAGTTCGATGGCCGCCAGCGACTCTCCGCGCAGACCAGCCCACCCGAACAACATGCCGGCACCGAGCAGCATCGCCCACGCCTCTAGCGCCTCGAGCGGCAGGTTCGATTCGATCGGCCGGATGAGCACGCTGCCGAGCGCGAACGCGACCGCGGAGGCGAACACGAGCGCGGCGCCGAGCGTCGCGCCATCCCCGAGCGCCGCGGGCGAGGGGCGGACAACGAGGACGACGCCGAGCAAGCCGAGCACGAACCCGACGATTCCGACGGCGCTCAGCCGCTCGTTCGGCAGCAACACGCCGGCGAACGCCACGGTTAGGATCGGCGCCGTGCTGACGATAGTCGCGGCGACAGCCCCGGAGACGTATAGTTCGCCGATATAGAGCAATCCGTGGTAGAGCGCGATGACGAACGTGCCAGCGACACCGACCGCGAGCCACTCTCCTCCTCCGACTGGTCGGATCCGGTCGGCGACGGCGAACGCGTATCCGAGGACGATTACGCCCGCGAGCGCGTACCGCAGGCCGGCGAAGAGCAACGGCGGGACGTACTCGAGTCCAATCTCGATCACCACGAACGAGCTTCCCCAACAGAGCGCGAGCATCGAAAAGAGAGCGATATCTCGATACTTCGAGTTCAGAAAACCGGATAGGATCATATTTTGTTCGAAACCATTTCTAACACTTAGAGCCTTCTACAAGGAAGGCTGCGGTATTGTATGTGTATGCACATATATGAATGTAGTTCAATTTGGACTCGACAAACAGCACATCTATTGAAGAAATATACAATTATCTCGGACGAAGGACACTTGATCTGGCACCGCGAACACCCGAGTATGGACGAGCGCGACGTGCGACTCCTCAAGGCGATCGCTGAACTCGGAACAGGGAGTCCCGAACGACTCCACGAGGAAACCGGCATCCCCGTATCGACGATCCACTACCGACTCTCGAACCTCCGGGAGGAGGGAGTGATCACGAACGACCGGTACGACCTCGATCTCGACAAACTCGGCCTCGGCGTCACCGTCATCGTCGAGGTGCACGCCGATTACCGGGGCTCCTACGAGGAGTTTGCCGATCGACTCCTGACCGTCGAGGGCGTGACGAACGTCTACTTCACGATGGGCGAGACGGACTTCATCGTCGTCGCCCGCCTGAGCGGCAGCGAGATGGTCGAGCGACTGATCGCCGAGTTCGAGCAACTCGAGGGCGTCGAGCGAACCGACTCGACGTTCGTTATTTCGGCGATCGAAGAACGGGAGGCGCTCAAGAGTTACGAGCTGGAGACGCTACTCGATGAGCTAGTTGGCGAGTAGAACTCACCCACGAGCGCTGTGTGTAGGGAAGGGGCGAAACGGCCTCGTCAGCGAGAGGAGACGTGGCGCAGTCGGAGGAGGCTCAGGCCCGTTTCTGAATCTCCTCGCGGAGTAGCTGGCTCACGAGGTCTCCGTCGGCCTTCCCGCGGAGCGCACCCATACACTCGCCCATGAGCCCCGAAAACGCCTGCATGCCTTCTTCTTCGACCTGTGCCTCGTTTCGCTCGACGACCTCGACGACGGCCTCACGGACCTCTTCTTCCTCGGCTCCGCCGAGGCCTTCCGCTTCGGCCGCTTCTTCAGGGGATCGGTCGGGATCGTCCGCGAGCGCCGCGAGCAGGTCGCCGACACCCTCGTTAGGCAGGTCGCCGTCGTCGACCATCTCGAGCACTTCGGCGAGGTGATCGTCGGTCAGGTTCTCGACGGCCACGTCGTCACGCCGGAGTTCGGTCAGCGTCGACTCGAGCGTGGAGGCGGCAAGCGTCGGATCGATCCCGTCGGCCACTACGTCCTCGAACAGCGGCATGTGCGTGCCGTAGGCGACCTGTTCGGCGAGGCCAGCGTCGAGGTCGTACTCCGCCTGGTAGCGTTCGACCTTCTCGGTCAGCAACTCCGGCGTCGGAACTTCGCTCGGATCCGGTTCGACCGGCGGCACGTCGGTCTCGGGATACATCCGTGCCGCGCCGGGGAGTGGACGCAGGTACCGTGTCGTTCCGTCGTCGTTCGCGCCACGGGTCTCCTCGGGGACGCCCTCGAGTGCCGTCTTCGCCCGCTCCGCGACGGCGCCGATCGCGCTCTCGGCGACGTCGGTGTCGTCGGCGACGATGGCGACGGCGTCGTCGGGCTCGGCACCGACGGCCGCACGCAGCGACGCCACCTCCTCGTCAGTGACGCCGTACGCTGGCAGTTCGTCGGTGTGGAAGATGCCGCCGGCGCCGTGGCGCTTCGCGTGATCGGAGAATTCGGTGCCGAGCCGTCGATCCGGTGCGATCTCGCGGCCGACGAGCCCGTCGAAGCCGACCAGTCTGACGGCCATCACGGATCCACCGTCGTTCAGCGCCCCGCGAATAACGCCGCTGTCGGTCTCTGCGAACACGTCAGTTACGTCCTGGGCCTCGCCGACGGCGGCCTCTCGTTCGGCCAGTTCGGCGGCGATATCGACGAGTTCGACCTGTCGACCGACCTCGTTGCGAACGATCTCGTCGATGTCGTCTAAGCTCTGGACGCCCTTGATCTCGACGCGAGCTCCCTCCGCGATGGAGACGTTGACGTCCTGGCGGATCGTCCCGAGACCGCGTTTGACTTTCCCCGTCGAGCGGAGCAGCATACCGATGCGTTCGGCGGCCTCGAGCGCCTGTTCGGGGCTCGAGATGTCCGGACTGGTGCCGATCTCGACCAGCGGGATCCCGAGTCGGTCGAGGCTGAACCGGACCCCGTCGTCGGTTGCTTCGACGCGCTGGGCGCTCTCCTCTTCGAGCAACAGATCTTCGATGCCGACGGCTCCCTCGCTGGTTTCGATCTCGCCGTCGGTCGCGACGAGCGTCGAGCGCTGGAACCCGGTCGTGTTCGAGCCGTCGACGACGATCTTTCGCATGACGTTGGCCTGATCGACCGGTGCCATCTCCATCAGCTGTGCGACCTCGAGGGCGGTCTCGAGGGCCTCTTCGTCGAGTTCGTGGGGCGGTTCGTCGTCCTCTTCGACGAGACAGGTCGAGTCGTACGCGAGGTACTCGAACTCGCGATCGACCTTGCTCTCCTCGACGGCGGCCGCGTCGAGTTCGCCCAGTTCGCTACGCGTGGGGTGGAGATACCGGGTGAACGTCCGGCTCGCCTCCTCGGGTTCGCGGAGCTCGGTCGGACACTGACAGAACAGCTTCGTCGCCGTATCGAGTTGCTGGTGGATCTCCAGCCCGGCGACGAGTCCGAGTTCCTCGTAGTCGTACTCGGTCATTGGCGGGCACTCGGAGCCGGAGGGGTAAAAAACCGTCCAGTTCCGCCGCTCGAGGCGGCGACGAGTCACGGACCCCCGGTCGTCACCGACGACAGCCCTGCACCAGCCACTCAATCGTCGTCGGCAGTCGACTCCGCCCGCCCGTCGAATTCGGATGGAGGTCGGTCGGCGAACGCGACCCGGACTTCTTCGAGAACGGACGACGATGTCGTTTCGACCGCGCGTCGTCGACAGGCCTCGTACTGTCGCCGGGCACGGTCACCCGCGTAATTTCGCTCCGCGAACGGCCGTTGTTTGATGACGGCCAGCGGTCCCGACTCGAGCACCGTCTCGAGGACGAACCGGTTGCCCGGTCCGACCGTTACGTCCGCGAGGACCGTCACGTCGGCGTCCTCGATGGCTCGCTCGAGACGGGCCCGCGCCTCGGCTCCGGGCGGGGAGAAGGGGGGACTCTCGATCGGCTCGACCTCGAGATTGCGTGCGGTTTCGGCGACCGGGCTGTCGCTCGCGACCGGCCCGATCGTACACGCGATCCCCGCGCTCGTGAGCCTCGAGAGGACGGTCAGCGCCGGGGTCCCGGTTCCGACGACGTGGACGCGGCCTGGAAGCGGCGAGCGAGCTCCGGCGCCGTTCTCCGATTCCGAGGCCGTGTCGGGGAGTGCCGTCACCGTGGGAGTTCCGGTCACGGGGTTCGGGGTCACCGTCGCCGAGACGTCGAACGCCGACGCGAGCGTCTCGGACGTGAGGACCTCGTCGGGCTCGCCGTCGGCGACGACCGATCCGTTGGCGACGACGACCAGTCGGTCGCAGTAGCGAGCCGCGAGGGTCAGATCGTGGATCGCGGCCACGGCCGTTCGACCGTCGTCAACCAACTCACGAACGAGGTCGAGCGTCTCGATCGCGTGGTTGACGTCGAGGCTCGCGGTCGGCTCGTCCAGAAGCAGGATGGGGGTGTCCTGGGCGATCGCCCTCGCGAGGACGACCCGCTGGCGCTCGCCGCCGCTGACGTCGTCGATCGGCCGGTCGGCGAAGCGGGCCGTTCGAGTCCGCTCGAGCGCACGATCGACTAACTCGCGGTCGCTCGTGTTCGGCGGCGAGAACCGAGAGCGGTGTGGGTATCGCCCCATCTCGACGACGGTCCGGACGTCGAACGAGAAGGAGACCGCCGTATCCTGCGGGACGACGGCGACCAGCCGGCTGGCGGCTCGAGAAGAGAGGTCGTGGACGTCGGTCCCGTCGACGGTCACGGTTCCGTCGGTCGGCTCGAGAGTACCCGAGAGGACTCGCAGTAGCGAGGTCTTTCCGGCGCCGTTCGGGCCGACGAGGCCGACGAGTTCGCCCGGCTCGACGGCGAACGAGACGTCCGAGACGACCTCGACGTCGCCGAACGAGATGCCAACGTTCGCCACGTCGATGGAGTCGCTGGGCTCGTCGTCGCTCATAGCGAGTGCACCTCCCGTCGCTTGAGCAGGAAGAGGAAAAACGGCGCGCCGAGGGCGGCCGTCACGATACCGACGGGCACTTCCGCGGGGCCGGCTCGCGAGAGCGTGTCGGTCAGGACGAGAAACGAGGCGCCCGCGAGCGCGCTCGTCGGGAGGAGGATCCGGTGGTCGGGGCCGACGACCAGCCGCATCATGTGCGGGACGACCAGCCCGACGAAGCCGATGACGCCGGCAACGGCGACGCCGGCGGCCGTCACGACGGTCGCGAGCACGAGCAGTACCACCTTGGTGCGTTCGACGTTCACGCCGAGGGCCTGGGCGTCCTCCTCGCCGAGTAAGAGGACGTTCATCTCGCGGGTGTACGCCGCGAGGACCAGGACGCCGAGGAGGGCGATCGGCAGTGCGAACTCGATGTCGCTCCAGCTGCTGCGATGGAGCCGGCCCATCATCCAGTACACCGCTTCCCGGAGGTTCTCGCCGCTGTGGACCATCATGTACGAGATCATTGCACCGAGAAACGCCTGTAGCGCGACGCCAGCCAGGAGCAAGGTCGCGACCGGGGTCCGCCCACCCTCGGTCGCGATCGCGTAGACCAGAAACGCCGTCACGAGGGCGCCGATGAACGCCGGAACGTGAACGCTCGCGAGGACGGCGGGAAACAACGCGGGAAACGCGATCGCCGCCACGGCGCCGGCGGCTGCGCCGGAGGAGACGCCGATAATCGACGGGTCGGCGAGCGGATTCCTGAAAAAGCCCTGCATGACGGTCCCCGCCGCGGCGAGCGAGAAGCCGACCGTCGCGGCGAGCAGTATCCGGGGCAGTCGAACGTCCGCGACGATCGTCTGTTCGACACCCGAGACGTCGTAGGCGAACAGCCCGGTCAGGTTCAACACCACCTTCGAAACCGTCACTGGATCGATGCGGACCGGTCCGAGCATCGCGCTCGAGACGACGACCGCGGCGAGAGTCGCGGTGAGTGCGACCGTCCACCCGAGCGTCCGGTACAGGGTCGACACGGCTGAAACCTCGCTTGCAGTAGTGAAATATTTGTTGACGTGGGTCGTGTGATCTACCCAATGCGCACGCTCCTGGTCCTGTGTGTCGCCGTGTTGCTCGCCGTCGCCACGTTCACCCCCGTCGCAGCGGGCGGGTCGGCGGCCGTCTCGCAAGAATCGCCGACGTGTGAGTTCCCACTCGAGCTCGAGGACGGAACGGGCGAAACCGTCACCCTCGAGGAGGAGCCGGAGTCGGTCGTCGCGCTCCAGCCGAGTGACGCCCAGACGGTCGTCGAAATCGGTGCCGACGACAAACTCGTCGGCATGCCCGTCGGGGAGTTCACCGCGTACCTCGACGCCGACGAGGAGCTCGACATCTCCGAAGACGACGGCGTGACGCCGGTCGCCGAACAGGTCATCGACCGGGATCCCGACGTCGTCCTCGCAGCGAACGCACTCGCCGGAGACGACATCGTCGACCAGCTCCGCGACGCGGGCCTCGAGGTGTACGTCTATCCGACCGAGGAGTCACTCGACGGCGTCGCCGAGAACGTCCGACTCACCGGGGAGCTCCTCGGCGAGTGTGACGGCGCCGACGATTCGCTCGAGTGGATGGACGACCGCCTCTCCGAGATCGAAGCGGCCGTCCCGGCGGACGACCGTCCGCTCGCGTACTACGAGATGGGCGACGGCTTCACTGCCGGACAGGGAACCTTCCAGGACGAGATTCTGACGACCGCCGGCGTGGACAACCTCGGCGCCGAGGCCGGACTCGAGGGCTGGGAGACGCTGAGCGAAGAGGTCGTCGTCGAAGAGGACCCCGAGTGGATCGTCTACGGCGACGATTTCGACGAGCCGCCGGTGGCCGAGTCGGTGATGGGGACGACGGCCTATCAGAACGACCAGGTCGTCGCCGTCGACAGCCAGCACATGAGTCAGCCCGGTCCGCTCGTCGTCGAAGCGATCGACGAAATTGCTCGGGCGGTCCACGGTGACGAGTTCGACGACGATGCAGCAACTGCAGATGGCAGTGACGGCGAACCCGACGCTGACGACGCTGACAATGCCGAAGACACTGACGACACCGATGATACCGATGGCACCGATGGCACCGATGACGCCGAGTCGATCCCTGGCTTCGGCGTCGCTGCGGCTGTCCTCGCTTTGATCGGTGCAATCGGCCTCCTCGGCCGTCGATAGCGTCAGGAACGGACGGCGGACGGACCGACCGCCTATCGACTCGTTCTCGCCCTGCTCGAGCCGAGTGGCTCCCGCGTCGAACCCGTCACGTTTGAAAAGTGTTTACACGACGGCGACCACACTGCGTGGTATGGTCGAGAACGTCATCTGGCCCGCCTATCTCGATGCCGACCGGACGCGCTCGGACGGTCGTCGCGTCCCACAGGAGCTGGCCGTCGAGGAGCCGACGGTCGACGAGATCGCGAAGGCAGTCCAGCAGATCGGATACGACGCCGTCGTCGAACGGGACAAGAGCTACTCGCGCGAGCCGTGGGCCGAACGCGGCCGCGTCGTCGTCCGGGGCGCCGACGACTCCTCGAAAAACGACCTCGTCCAGGCCGTCGCGGCGTACGTCGTCGCGATGCGCGAGTGAGATGCGCCGGGTTGGCTCCGTCGTCCGGACCGCACAGGGGCTCGCGATCCTCCGGGCGGACGCGACTGACGACGACGACGCGGACGGCGACGTCCATCGCGACGAGATCGGGACGACCGTCCTCGACGACTCGCTCGAGGAGGTCGGTCGCGTCGTCGACGTCTTCGGCCCCGTCGATCGACCGTACCTCGCGGTGACGCAGTACGACGTGCACCTCCCGTCGCTGGTCAGTTCGACCCTGTATGCCCGATAGCGGGGCCGACTGCCCTGGCGCTGCCAACGAACTGCGTTTTCGACGACCAATCGTCCGTCGAACCCGCTCCGCTCAGGGGAGCCCGTCATCCGGACGGTAACAGTTGAACTCGTAGCTGGCCGACTGGACGACCTCCCCCTCGGGATCGACGACCGCTACGTCCACCACCCCGTGTTGCGGTGGTTGACCGAGCACGACGGCGTAGAGTTCGCCGTCGTCCCCGAAGCCAGGATCGACGTCCGGCTCGAGGTCGCTCATGTTCCGGTTGTCGTTGATTGGCACGTCCGCGAGGACGTCGCCGTCGCGGTCCCGAACGGTGACGGCGGCGATCGAGTCGTCCGTCGGCGCGTCCTCGTCG
>LKMK01000110.1 GCA_001563805.1 Natrialbaceae archaeon B1-Br10_E2g2 | reverse complement strand
GAAGCCGACCTGCTGGTCGCCGATACGCAGACGATGGTCACCGAGGCCGGCCTCCTCGGGACGCCCGCGATCCGCTCGAACTCGTGGGTCGGTGACGACGACATGGGCAACTTCGTCGAACTCGAGACCCAGGGGTTGATCCACAACGTCACCTCGGCCGACGAGATCCTCGAGCACGCGACGACGTTGCTCGACGACGACGGCGTCGACGAGACCTGGCACCGACGCCGCGAGGCGTTCCTCGCGGACAAAGCGAACCTCACCGACGTGATCGTCGACGTCGCACTCGCCGACGGGCACGTCGGCGAGCTCGAGTCGGTTCGTCAGTTCGACCAGTCCGCGAGGCGCTCGTCGGTCGAGTCCGTCGGCGTTCGCAGCGACTGACCGCCTCGCAGTCGGCCGCTCGTCGGTGGCCCTCCTCGAGTCTCGTTTTTCCCGGTCTTCCGGTCTCGAGGTCGTCCGGGTGGCCCGTTCGGGGAGCAGGTCGGCTATCAGGTTCAGTCCCGTGTCCGAAGCCGCGGTAGCCACCGCGGGACGCGCTCGCGATACCGTTCGTAGGCCGCGCCGTGCGTTTCGGCCAGATGTGGCTCTTCGTACTGGAGCACCCGGTTGTGAAAGCCGATCCAGCAGCCGACTGCCCACCAGCACACCGAGAGCGAGCGGTGACGGAGCGCCTGTCCGACCACGACCAGCAACACGGCGATGTACATCGGGTTTCGAGTGTACGCGTACGCGCCGCCGGTGACGAGCTCGGCGGGTTCGTCAGTCGGCGACGGCGTCCCCTCCCCGTCCGTGGCGAACCGGACGGCGGTGTGCACGTAGAGTACCACTCCCGAACCGATCGACAGGGCGGCTCCCACGTTCGCAGCCGTTTTGCCGATCGGGAGTCGGGGGTATGGTCGCCAGGTGGCCAACAACCGGGGAATCGCCACGGCGACCGTCCCGGGAACGAGAATCGTAAACAGCAGCGTCTTGAGGCCCGTACGGATCGTGCTCATGAGTCGATATAGCACCCTGCTCACCAAGAGCCTGTGGTGCCGGCTGTCGACGTGTGCGGCGCTCTGGAACGTGGCGCTCGAGGTGGGACCGAAACCACCGCACCGACCTGCCACGACGAGCCACGGGCGACGCCACCCCGGTGCGTTTTGATTTGAGGGACGCGGTTCGATTCGTCCCGTCGGCGTGTCCGCACCGGGTTGGCAGCCGACGCTGATCGCGTCGTTCCCACCATCGCCGGCGGGTGCCGTTGCCGAGAGTCCGATCAGCACAGAACGCAGGCGGCCTCCGCCCCGAGGCTCACGGATCGAGAGTGGACGGAACAGCTGCCCTCTAAACACGCTATTAATTCTGCTCGAGGAGATAAACACGCTGTTAAGAGAATTAATTCAGATTGACTATCTCTAATTATGGCTGATTTGGCTTATTCGTCCCCGGGTGTTACTTTCCTCAGGTAGTCGGGTCACATGCAGTATGGCAAAACGAACCCTGACGCGACGACGATACACCGCCGTCATCGGTGCAGGAATAGCCGCTGGATTGGCCGGCTGCGCGGATGAAGAAGAACCCGATGACGGAATGGAAGACGGTGACGACGAGATGGACGATGACGGGTTAGGAGATGACGACGACGGGCTGGACGAAGACGACGGTGAGATGGACGACGAAGACGATGAGATGGACGACGAAGACGACGGTGAGATGGACGACGAAGACGACGAGATGGATGACGACGGACTGGACGACGAAGACGACGATACCGACGTGTAATCGCTAACGGGTAGCCAACCCTCGGCCCTTTCGAGCGACTTCCGGGCTTTTTTCTAACCGAGCTGTGAGACGGCCCGCATCTCGAGGAGCGCGGAAACTCGAGCCACCGGCCTCGAGCAGACGAGTGCGCCGGCCCGGTGGATCCGTGTTGCGGTCGGCCGGTTCCAATCACCGAGAACGAACAGACGGCGATGGCGAGCGACGAAACGGGGACACACCCACTCCTCGAGCAACGGCCCCGGGTACCGGTCACGACGAGACGGCAGCGACGCCGCAGGCAGGCGGCGAGGGATAACCTGCCAGAACCACTAAGTAATGCGAACAGTCAGTGACGAATACCCAGTCAGAGCCGCCATGAGGAACGACGGCAACTGCTGACGTCGGTCCATACTCGCACGACGGCTGTGCGATCGGTGTCGAGACTCGTTCAGACTGGACCACAGATACCGAAGTTCTGATCCGATACCTGGAGGATCCCCCTATGCCCGATTCCAGCACCGTCACCGATTCGTTCGAACGTGGCAAGGTAGGCATTGGAACGCTCATCGTCTTCGCCGTGGTCGTGCTCGTCGCAGTGATCGCCGCCGGCGTCATCGTCTACTCGGCCGGACTGTTAGAAGACCAGGCGACCGACATCGTCTCTCCCGACGAACCGCTGTTCTGGATCGAAATCCTTCCCTACTAACCCTCGGACGGAGCGGGTTCGAGTTCGGATCCCGTCGGCGTCACCGACGCCAGATCGCTGCCACCCACAGCATCGACAGCAGGAGGAACGAGCCAACGGCGACGCCGCCGGCGAAGCCGACGTCGGAGACCCAGCTTCGCTCGTCGGGGCCGGCGTCGGGGTGGAGGGCGACGGCGTAGCCCTCGAGCGAGGACACCTCGGCCTCGAGCTGGTAGCTGCCGCCGCGGTCGACACGGACCTCGGTGGTCGTCTCGTTCCACTCGCCGCCGACCGCCTCGTAGAGCACCACGTCGTCCGGGCCGATTCCGGGTTCGTCGAGTTCGTCGGCGTCGACGGTGAACGTGACCGTCCCCGACGCGTCCGTGCTCGCGTCCCCGTCGACGGCTAGCTGTGACATGGCGTCCGTGCCGGCCGGCGACTCGGGGAGGCCGTCCGGCTCGTCGCTCGCGAACTCGAGGGTCGCGTCGTCCTCGAGGCCGGTCACGTCGAACCGCTCGAACTGGACGCCGTCGCCGGTTCCGGCCGTCGGCTGCAGGGGGACGCGGTCGTCGACCGACGGGTCGGAGACGGACGCGGCGATCCCGTCGTCCGTTCGGTCGTAGGCGACACCGGGGTCGTCACAGCTGCCGGTGCGGACGGTGACCGGCTCGGAGAGCGACAGCGAGTGTCTGTCCGGATCGTCGACGTCGCCGGAGAGGGCCTCCCAGTCGTCGATCTCGCCACCGTCCCACCAGTCGCCGCCGGTGCCGGTCACGTTCTCGTCGTCGAACTCCTCGGCGACGTCCGGGTCGTACAGGTCGGCGTCCTCGTTGAACGCGGGGTGGACCGTCACCGAGAACGGCCCGCCGAAGCCGCCGTTCAGCGCGCCGCCGCCGGTCCGATCCTCGATGTACGCCCAGGAGGCGCCAGCGTAGCCGTCGCCCCGGACGAACTCGTCGCGGTTCGTCTCGCCGTCGTAGTCGTCGTTCCGGACGTCCCACGTTGCGTCGTGTGGGGCGCCGACGATGTCGAACGTGACGACGCCGCCTGCAGTACCGCCATCGAGTTCGTCGTGGACCATCACGAGGCTCGTGCCGTCGGTTCCCTCGTGGAGGAACAGGAGACTCGTGTTGGAGTCCTGCAAGTGGCTCGTGCCGTAGGAGCTGTACATCCGATCGACGTCGTCGGGATGGGTGTCGTGATCGCGGTAGTCGTAGAACGCTTCGATCGACTGGTCGGTCGACAGCGCCTCGACCTCGTAACACGAGTCGTCCTGTTCGACAACGTACGTGTCGCTCGGCGGCGGCTGTGTGGTGGCCGCCGGGTCAGCGACAGCCGGACCCGCGACCCCGCCAACCGTGCCGAGGACGAACAGTCCGACGACCAGCAACGTCGCCAGCCTCGCGTTCATGGCTCGCTCCCCGGACTCGAGGCCCGTACCTGGGGGTCGCCTCCACGGGTCGGCTCGGACGTGGCCGACTCCGCGCTCGCGACCGAATCCAGCGGCACCTGTGAGTCGCGCTCGGCCTCGGCAAGGAACGCCCGGGGGGACCCGACCCAGGCGCCGAGCGACTGGGCCCGTTCGATCAGCCAGCGATACAGCTCCCGGTGGCCGGGGAACTCGCGCTCGTTGAAGTACCGGGGATGCCAGAGGACGGACATCACCGCGTCGTTCGCCGTGGCCGCTTCCAGTAATCGGTCACAGGTCCGCCGGGCCTCGTCGGGGTCGGTCCCCGGGTCCGGAAGCGCCTGGTCCATGATCGTCAGCGGGAAGACGACGAACTCGTCGTCGAACGGTCGAAGCGGCCGGTAGCCGTGGTGGAAGCCACACACCGTCGTCGACCCGAGGCTTGCGTCGTACTCGAGGCCGATCTCTCGGTGGTGTCGCCACGTCTCGGGCACCGAGAGCCGGAGGTGATGCTGGCGGCCGCCGACGACTGGCCGCCCGAGCACCGCCTCGAGCACCCGTTTCTCCTCGCTCAGCCGGGCTGGATCCTCCGGCGAGTGATAGGAGCCGTGGAGGCCAATCTCCCAGCCACCGTCGTCGAGTCGCTCGACGACAGTCGCGATGTCCTCGCTCGTGACGTCGTACCGACCCAGGTGCTGGACCCAGTTCGCCGGCGAGAGCCACTCCCGCGGCGGCCGGTCGAGCAGCAGGTGCTGCTCGTTGAGGAAGTAAAACGCCGATCGAACCCCGAGGTCGGCCTCGAGGGTCATGATATCCTCGAACTGCCAGTACGGGTTCGACGACGAGAGGGCGGTGCGGAGGTGGTAGCCCGGTCGCTCACGGGTCGCGTAGTACAGCGATCGAGCCCCCTTGTACGGGCGATCCACGTCGTGGGTCAGACAGAGCGCGAACTCGGCGTCCGGCGGGAGGGCGTCGACGCGGCTCCCGGACGGTCTGTCTGTCGCGCTCATGGGGTCACCCGCGTTCTGCGAGGGCCGTGGACTGGCGGGCGGGACGTGTCGGTCATCTCATCTCCACTGTCACCGGCAGCGATAGGATAGTAAATGACGACATTACGCGCCGATACCGCGTGAGCCAGCCTGGTCCGCCGGTCTCCCTCGTTACTCGCCGGGCGGTGGCGACGACGCGGCGACCGTCGCTCAGGTCGGGCCCCGGCCGCCGACGAGGGCGATCGCCAGGCGCTTGCAGCCGACGAGACACTCCCGGAGGACGGGGGCGCCGTCGGCGAGCCACACCAGCGCCGCGAGTCCTGCGAGTCCGAGCTGGACCCACATGTACGTCGAGAGGTCGCCCGCGAGGAGGTCCTGGTGGTAGCGGCCGAAGAGCCGAAGGAACTCGTCGGCGAACCCCTCGTGTTCGTGGACCGATTCGACCGTCGCGACCGGCCAGAGCATCAGCTCCGGTGCGTACTGGCCGCCACGCAGGTAGGTGTCGAGCACGTCGGCGGGGGGATGCAACAGGTAGCCGACGCCGAAGGCGACGCCGGCGGGCCCCCGGCCGACGCGTCTCGCGGCCAGCCCGACCGCGATCGAGAGCGGAACCGCGAAGAAGATCGAGTGCCCGAGCGCGTAGCCCGACTCGAAGACGCCGAACTCCCACGCCAGCGGTTTGTCGATCAGATCCGGCAACACGGAGGCGAAGACGACCGCGAACGCCTCGAGCCCGTCCGGTGAATCGCGGTAGTAGAGACGCGCGAACAGCGAGTACGCGAGATAGCCGACGATCGCGTGTTCCCATGGCCACATTGGTGGTGGCTCGCGGGTTGACGGGGTTAGTTATGCCACGGATACTGGCCGCCGTGGGCTCGAACCCCGCACGGCGACGCGGGAAACGGTTACGGTCGTCCGTTCCCCAGCGATCGTATGAGCGAGCGACACGAGATCCCGGTCGGCGACGGCCAGACGGTGTCCGCGGTCCACCACGAGGCGTCGGGCGACCGCTGGTTCGTCTGCTGTCACGGCTTTCGAAGCGACAAGTCCGGGAGTTACGAACGCCGCTGTCGGCGCGCGGTCGAGGACGGCTTCGACGCCGTCAGGTTCGACTTTCGGGGGTGTGGGGAGTCGGATGGCCACTTCGCGGAGTCGACGCTGCGGTCCAGGCTGGCCGACCTCGAGGCGGTCCTCGAATACTTCGATCCTCGATCCTGTGTCCTGTTCGGCTCGAGTTTCGGGGGCACCGTCGCGTTCCACGCCGCGGGGACGTTCGCGGCTGAGCGCGTCGACGCAATCATCACGCGTGCGCCCGTGACCGATACGGCGGCGTTCGACGGCTACCGCGAGACGATCGAAACGGCTGGCCGGCTCGCGTTCGACGACGACGAGTGGATCGACGAGCGGTTTGTCGCCGACCTCGATCGATACGCGTTCGCCGACCTCGAGTCGACCCTCGACGTTCCCGTCGCCATCTTCCACGGTGCGGACGACGACTCCGTCCCCGTCGGCGACAGCCTGCAGGCGGCGGACCGCCTCGAGACGGACGTGCTCGTCCACGTCCTCGAGGGCGAAGGCCACCTGTTCTCGGCGACCGCCGAGCGACGACAGCTCGCGATCGCGTTTGCCTGGCTCGACGCGTACGACGTCGGCTGACGGACACGTGCCGGCTCCGGGGGCGTTCTCTCGATCAGAAAAACCGGATCGCTTTTCATATCCTTCCCGGAACGAAGGCCTACGAGTGAGTGAGGAAATCGAGCTGTCGACGATCCTTTCGGTTCTCGACGACGAGTACGCCCGGGAGATCCTCACCCACACGAGCGTCGAATCCATGTCAGCCAGCACCCTGAGCGAACGATGTGACGCCTCCCTGCCGACGATCTACCGACGCCTCGAGCGGCTCGAGGCGTGTCGGCTCGTCACCGAGGAGACGGAACTCGCTCCGGACGGGAACCACTACAGCGTCTACACCGCAAATCTCGATCGGCTCGAGTTGAGCCTCGAGGACGGCGCGTTCGACCTCGAACTCACCTACCAGGAAGAAGACGTCGCCGACAAGTTCACGCGCATGTGGGAGGGGTTACGATGACCGGCGACGTCGTTCGACTCGGCGATGCCTCGCTGTTCGAACTCCTGACGGTGGCGAGTCTCTTCCTCGTGGCGCTCATCGGGACGCTCATCGCCTACCAGGCCTACCGGGGCTACCGACGAAACGACGCCACGTCGATGCTCTATCTCGCACTTGGGCTCCTCTTGCTCACGCTGTGTCCGTTTTTGATCAACGTGGCCGTCAACTCGTTTACGGGGGCCGAACAGATCGTCACCGTCTTCCTCGAGAACGTGAGCCGTCTGGCGGGACTGGTCGCGATCACCTACTCGCTGTACGGGAGACACTGACGCTGGTTCGCCCGTGATTCACAGATTGCGTAGAACGATCGGTGCCATCCGTGTAGAACGATCGGCAGGGTCCATCGGACCGCTCGAGCGCGACCGACCCGAGGACCGGGTCGACGCCGTCGACCGGCGAAGCGGTGGGCCGAAGCGAGAGACGTGGTGGAAGGCAATGGGGACCAGCCAGGGGTGGGTGGGACCGACCGACTGGGGTGGATGAGGGCGGGAGCCACCGAGGGCGGTGTCGGCCGGCATGATCGGACGGGGGGACCACTCGGGGTGGGGCCGCTGTCGTCCCCCGGCGATCCGTACAGCCTCTCTGGTATTAGTCGTACGAGCGAATTTTCTGACCTGGAAAATCCGGTCCCGTCTCCGCCCGACACGCTCTCGAGCCCGATCAGCCAACCTTCGCGGGTTCGATCGTCGCCTCGATCGCCCGCGCGGTGTCCTCTTGCCCGTCTACCGAGCCCTTGATTGCGTGGGACGTCCGCTCGCCTCGTCACTCCGACCATGAGCCTCAAGACGGTTCCTCGCGTTGTGTGGACCGAACTGTGAAGATCCACGCGTTCTCGGTCGGCCGGGTGTCGCTCCCGAACCGCCACGTCAGCGCTCGCCGCCGGACGCTCCCGGGCCGGTACCTCGACGTCTGGCGCGACGACAGTCGCCTCGAGCCCGCGCCCATCTACTGTTTCGCGATCGAGCACCCCGAGGGTGTGATCGTCGTCGACGTCGGCGAGACGACCGACGTCTTCGAGCCGCGGGCCGTCGACCTCGGCGCGCGGCTGCTCGTCGACCGCAGCGGGCTGGACCTCGAGCCGGCGGACGAACTCGCCACCCAACTCGAGCGCGTCGGCATCGATCCTGAGGAGGTGTCGACCGTGGTCCTGACACACCTGCACTTCGATCACGCGGGAGCCGTCGGAGCGTTCCCGAACGCAGACGTCCTCGTCTCTCGCCGGGAGTATCTGGCACACCGGCTGTTGCCGCTGGGGTCGTCGATTCACCGCTGGCCGGACGCCCTCAGGCCGACGCTACTCTCTTACGACGACGGACCCATCGGTCCGTTCGCAGCCAGCCATCGGGTAACCGACGCCGGTGACGTGATCGTCGTCCCGACGCCGGGACACACGCCGGGCCACCAGTCGGTGCTCGTCCGTACGGAGGACGCCCTGCTCTGTCTCGCCGGCGACGTCACGTTCACCGAGTCACAGCTGCTCGACGACGACGTCGTCGGCATCGCCCTCGACGGCCGAACGAGCCGACGGAGCGCCGCGAGGGTCCGACGGTTGCTCGAGCGCGAGCGGGTCGTCTACCTGCCGGCACACGACCCCGGGACGAACCGCCGGCTCGAGGAGCGAATTCCGACGACGATCGACGAGTCTGACTGAGGTGGAAAAGGGGGCTGCGTGAGCCTCACTCCGCGAGCGTCGCGGTTGCCGTCCCGGAGAGCAGCGTCTCGCCGCGGTCGGTTCGGGCCTCGAGGTCGAGGGTGACGGTGTCGCCCTCGACCGCGGCGACCTCGCCGTCGGCGATCACGGCATCGCCGGGGAAGACCCGCGACTGGAATCGGACGTCGAACGAGTCGACGGCCTCGAGGCCGACCCAGTCGGTGACCACGCGCGAGGCGATGCCGGCGGTCAACATCCCCTGGCCGAAGACGCTCGGGTTCCCCGCGGCGCGGGCGTAGGGCTCGTCGTAATGGATCGGGTTGAAGTCGCCGCTCGCGCCGGCGTACTGGACGAAGTCGCGGCGCTCGAGGTCCTCGACGACCACTCTCGGGCCCGACTCACCCGGGGCGACCTCGGCTGACGAGCGGACGGGATCGACGGCCCTCGGCTCCGGCGTCGAATCGCCATCGCTCGTGTCGCCCTCAGTGGAGTCGTCTGTTGTCGCCCCGTCGTCACTGCCGACGGCGCCCTCGGTCTCGATCACGGTGGCCCGGTCGGTGAGCACGAGGTCGTCGTCCCGATCTCGGTACTCCGTCTCGAGGACGGCGAACGTCATCGTGCCTGCACGGCCGCCGTCGCGCTCGAAGACGTCCACGAGCGTCGTCGTCCCCGACAGGACGTCGCCGGCGTACAGCGGCCGTTCGTACTCGTAGGTCTGTTCGCCGTGGAGGACGTACTCGAGGCGAAACCCCAGGTCGAAGCCGTAGAGGTCGCCCCCGGTCACCTGGTAGCGCGGGAATCGACTCACGCGGACGTACGTGAGTGGCGCAGGAATCCCCTCGTATCCGGCCTCGCGGGCGGCATCCTCATCGTAATAGATCGGGTTCGAGTCGGTGATCGCGCGGGCGAACTCCGCGACTTTCCCGCGCTCAACGTGAAACTCCGCGACGGTCTCGCGGGAGTCGCCCACCAGCGCCTCGAGTTCGGACAGCGATTTGTTCGGCACGTCGATCACCGCTCGAGGGCGTCGATTCGGAGGTCCTCGTCGAACTCGAGGGCGTTTTCGACCTCGGTCGTGTCGACGTCGTCGAACGCCCAGCGAGCGATCGTCCGGCGGTGGACCTCGTCTGCGCCGTCGACAAGCCGGAACGCGCGGACGTGCTCGTAGAAGTGGGCGATCGGGAGGTCCTTTCCGATGCCGTTGCCGCCACAACACTGGAGTGCGAGATCGATCGCGTCGTTGGTGACGTTCGCGGTGTACATCTTCGCCATCGCGACCTCGATGCGCGCGTCGCTCTCGTCGAGTTCCCGGGCGGCGTGGCGAACCATACAGCGGGCGGCGTGCAGCCGCGTCTCCGCATCGGCGATCCGATGCCGGAGTGCCTGCTTCTCGGCGAGCGACTCGCCGAAGCCCTCACGTTCCGTGAGGTAGGCTTTCGCGACCTCGAGCGATCGCTGGGCCATCCCCGAATAGCGCATGCAGTGGGTGAGCCGGCCGCCGCCGAGGCGAAGCTGGGCGATGCGAAAGCCCTCGTTTTCCTCGCCGATCGTGTTCTCGACGGGGACGCGGACGTTCTCGAACTTGACCTCGGCGTGGCCGCCACTCCGTTCGGTGATGCCGT
>LKMK01000109.1 GCA_001563805.1 Natrialbaceae archaeon B1-Br10_E2g2 | reverse complement strand
GGTTGCTGTCCCTGCTGCTGTGGTTGCTGTCCCTGCTGCTGTGGTTGCTGTCCCTGCTGCTGTGGTTGCTGTCCCTGCTGTTGTTGTCGTCGCTGCCCCTGTCCTAGCTCCTGTGGCTGTCGGCCCTGTTGTTGCCCCTGGGGAAACTGGCCGTGTTGTCGGCGTTGCATCTGCGGCCCTCGCTCTTGTTGCTGGGGACGCTGCTGGCTACGCCCGCCGAACTGCTGTGTCTGTTCGGTCGGCTGTCGCCTCTGGCCACCCATCTGCTGGACTTGTTCACCGATCTGCTCGCCAATCTCCTGGGTCTGCTCGCCCATCTGCTGGGCCCGCTGACCGAACTGCTCGGTCATCTCCTGGCCTCCCTGAGTGGCCGCCTCCACGCCCTTCTCGAGCGCCCGCTCCATCTCCGGCATGACCGCCTGCATTCCCTCGAGGTAGCTCTCGAGCATCGTCTCCGTCAGCTCCTGGGCCGGGGCAGTTCCCATCATCGACCTGGTCATCTCCATCCCCTGTTCCTGGGCCGTCTGTTGCCACTTCAGCGCGCTCAGCGTCATCCGCGCCATGTTCTGCTGGAGGTCCAGCAGCTGCTCGATCGCTTGCTGGCCCTGGTTCATCGTCGCTTCTTGCATCTCGTCGGTCGACTCCGCGTCGAAGTTGTCGTCTGTCATGGTTGGTACTCGAGGATCACGACCGTTGCTCGACAACCACCGCTCCGATCCGTTGGGTTACGACGAACGGTCGGCCCTCGTTGGTAGCCGTCGGCAACCGAGAGCGGAATAAAAGTCCGCGTCGGTTGCATCGAGAAGCACGACCCCAACTCGCTGAAACGCTCGCCGAGACGCGTCGTCGACGGACCGACTCTGGCGACGAATCCCCAGACGCACTCCCGATGGAGCGGATTCGGAGGCCCGCTGTCCCGTCGAGTGGGCCGAGTGGTCGGCGGTAAGCGTCGCTAGCTGTGGGGTAACCAGGGGTTTCGCCGGGGCGTGCCGTCGTCTGAGTCTGCTGTCAGGACTCGGAATCCGGCTCGCCGTGAGTGACGCCGTCGCGCTCGTCGGCTCGCATGCGACGCAGCGCGGCTCGTGCGTTGCCCGACTCGTAGCCGAAGAACACGTTCTCGCCGTAGGCGGTCGCGACCTCGGTGGCGTGAATCAGGTTGTCGAGGTCGACGTTTACGGCGTACAACTCGATATTAAACGGCGTCTCGAGCGCGGTCTCGAACCCCTTCGCGATCGTCTCGAGCCAGTAGGTCGTTTCGTAGGCCGTATCGTACAGCGGGACGACGAACTCGTCGACGTAGGGCTCGACGGCCTCGAGGTCGATGCCCGCGCGCTCGTAGAGGTGGCCGGGATAGGGGTCGGGGTAAAGCGTCATGTAGACGGTGCCGGGGATCCGCCCGGCGGCCTCGGCGACGAACTCGGTGATGACGCTGGCGCGCCACTCGAAACGGTCGTCGTACTCGCTGTTCTCGAACGCCTGTTCGCAGACGCCACAGCGACAGTACTCCGCGCGCGGGAAGCCGATGTCGTCGAGGCGGACGTCCTCGTTCGCGTCGACGCAGTCGTCGATGATCTCGAACAGCCCCTCGCGATAGTCCTCCCGGGAGGGGCAGATGTACGCCCAGTCGAAGTACGTGCGGTCGCGCGTGGCCGGCCGGCCGAAGTCGTCGACGGGGACGAGCGATGGGTCGGCGTCGGCGGCCGCGTTGTCGCCGAAACACGAGACCATGTTCACCCCGTGTTCGATCGGATCGGCGGACCGTCCGGTCACGTCTTTGACCTCGTAGAACCCGTAGTCGAACTCCGGCCACTCCACCTCTTCTGCGTTGCGCGTGACGACGCCGTACATACGTTGACATACGGCGCCGTTCCCCTAAGCCGTTCGGAACGGGATCGTTCGGCGGTACTACTCGATCGGATCGTAGTCGACTTCGACGTCAGAAGAGCCGCTGCTGAGGACCTTCCAGAGGACGGCGACGACGATCAGGGCGATCAGAACTTTGACTGTCCGTGACATATCCGATCGGATATTGTGTGGATGCCCACTTAGATATTCTGGAAGTCACCGTCGAGAAATCGACCGTCGGCGATAGCGGCTGGCTCTCTGATGTCGACCGGCTCGTCAGGTCTCGATCAGCGACGCGATCTCCTCGCGGACGATGGTTCCGCAGTACGAACAGCGAACGCCGTCCTCGAGCACCTCGAAGCGCGAGTCGACGGGTTCGTCGCCGGTCGTGATACAGCCGGGGTTCGGACACGAGAGCACGCCTTCGACGACCTCGGGCCGTTCGACCCGGGACTTCTCGACGACCTCGTAGTCGCGGACGATGTTGATCGTCGCATCGGGCGCGATCAGCGAGAGGACGTCGACTTCGTCCTGACTCAGCTCGCGGCCCTCGACCTTGACGATGTCCTTGCGGGCCAGTCGATCCGACGGGACGTTCATCCCAACGGAGACCTCCTCGCCCTCGCTGCCGTCGATGCCGAGGATCGCGAGGACGTTCAGCGCCTGCCCGCCGCGGACGTGGTCGATCACGGTGCCGCTGCGGATCTTGCTGACGCGCAGTTCGTGGTCGTCGGGGGCGTTACTCATCGTCCTCACCTCCGTTCTCGAGCAGCATATCGAGCAGTGCCATCCGGACCGGAACGCCGTTGTGTGCCTGTTCGAAGTAGGCGGCGTAGTCGGTGTCGTCGATCTCGGGGGCGATTTCGTCGACACGCGGGAGCGGATGCATCACCGTGAGGTCGTCGCTCGCGGCCTCGAGCGTTTCGGCGTCGATCTGGTACTCGCCGGCGACCTGCTGGTACTCGTTTTCGTCGGGGAATCGCTCGCGCTGGATACGGGTCACGTAGAGGACGTCCAGCGAGGGCAACACCGCCTCGATGGACTCGTGTTCGCGGATCTGGGTGCCTCCCTGTTGCTGGTGGAGGTCGTAGACGACCTCGCGGGGCAACTGGAGGCTCTCCGGACTGATGAAGTGCTGGCGGGCGTCGAAGTTCGACAGCGCGTACGCCAGCGAGTGGACGGTCCGTCCGTACTTCAGATCGCCCATGATGCCGATCGTCAGGTCCTCCAGGCCGGCGTTCTCCCGAATCGTATAGAGGTCGAGCATCGTCTGTGACGGGTGGTGCCCAGCGCCGTCGCCCGCGTTTACCAGGGGCACGTCGACGTACTCGCTTGCCATCTTCGCGGCGCCCTGTTGGGGGTGGCGCAGGACGAGCGCGTCGGCGTAGCCCTCGATGACCCGGACGGTGTCGGCGAGCGTCTCTCCTTTCTTGACGCTCGAGGACTCGACCGAGCCCATGTCCACGACGTCCCCGCCGAGTCGCTTCATGGCCGTTTCGAAGCTCATCTTCGTTCGCGTGCTCGGTTCGAAAAAGAGGAGCCCGAGCAGCCGCCCTGCGTGTCGGCCGGCGACGCTCGAGGGGTCGGCGTCGATTTCGGCGGCGCGATCGAGGACCGTCTCGACGTCGTCGCGTGAGAGTTGTTTGCTCGTGATGAGGTGATCGTGACGCATTCGTCTGTGAACGGGCCTGCAATCATCTTGAATCCCCCGCTCGACGTCGAACGTCCGCTGGTTTTACTTCGTTCGGCTTCCAGAACTGTTACAAAATACAAATATACCTCGTGACCAAAGAGTTATGCAGACAGTTCGGTAACATCCCGATACTGATGGACGGCCGGTTGGAAACGGGTATCGAAGTGCTGGACCGCAAACTCGACGGGGGGCTTCCACCGGGCTACGTCGTCGCGTTCACGGCGGAGCCGGCCAGCCAGTCGGAACTCCTCCTGTACGAGCTCACGGCCGCCCGTGGAACGCTGTACGTCACCACCGAACGGTCCACCGACGCCGTCCGGTACGCAGTCGACCAGTCCCCCTCCGCGGTCGGTAATCCGACCGTCCGCCACGTCGCCGGGGACGACCCGCTCGTGGAGGCGCGGCGACTCATCGACGCCCTTCCGGACGGCGCGAACCTCATCGTCGATACGATGGACGTCCTCGAGCGCACCGACGTCGACGACTACGTTGCGTTTCTCAACGACCTGAAAGTGCGGATGCTCGAGACGGGAAGTATCGCCGTTTTGCACTGTCTGAAAGGCGACTCGGAACCCGCCAACCGGTCACGCACGTTTCACGCCGCCGATGCCGTTTTCGACCTCCGAACGGCAGTTTCGGGAACCGATCTCGAGAACGTCCTGGCCATCCCGAAGTATCGCCAGGGCGGCCAGCCAACCGAAACGATCAAACTCGAACTCACGGAAGAAGTGGCGATCGACACGAGCCGCGACATCGCCTGAGATCGCTCGAAATCAGCCAGCTACGTTGGTACCGGATCAGTCGCTTCGTTTCGACGCAGCGTCGGCCTCATCGTCGGTCCAGCGGTCCCAGAAGGGGGTGAACTCGCCGTCGTCCTCGGCGATCCGGTTCCACTCGGCGAGGCCGCGTTCCTCCCGGCTGCCCGGAATCGTGTTGTCGAGGACGAGCGCGGCGAGGCCGCCGACGGCCATCCCCGTCGAGCCGATGATAAAGACGGTGTCGACGACGGCGATCACCGCGCCCTCGAGCCAGCCCTGAACGGCGGTGTCGGCGACAATACCGGCCTCGAGCAGCGGTGCGAACGTCGCCTCGAGCGCGACGGCGTCGCGGAACTCGAGGGTGCTCTCGAAGTTGCCCATGTAGGCGGGCACCGCCAGGCCAACGAACAGAGCGAAGCCGATAACGAAGGCGTTTCTCGAGGAGTCCAGATCGACGTACCGGAGGTTGGCGATACCGACGGCGACGATCTGGGCGAACATGGCGACGAACAGGCCGCCGACGATGGGGTCGGGGATCGTCGCGACGAGCTGGCCGAAGTAGCCGACGAAGCCGAACACGAGCATGACGACGGCGCCGATCTGGACGACGTACCGGGAGGCGACGCCGGTCAACCCGATCGCGCCGACGTTCTCGGAGTAGGAGGTCGAGCCGCTGGTTCCCATGATCCCGGAGAAGACGTTCATCAGCCCTTCCATCCCGATGCCGTGGTTGATCCGTCGTTCGCCGGGTGCGGCGGAGCCGGTCAGGTTGGCGACGGCGTAGTAGTCGCCGATGCTCTCGACGATCGAGGCGAGGACGCCGGCGAACATCCCGACGACGAACGCCGTCGTCACCTCGGGAGCCCCCCACTGGAAGGGGTAGATCGGCATCAGGAGCGAGGCGTCGGTGACCTCGCCGAGCGGGACGTAGCCGGGGTGGCCGTCGGCGATGGTTCCCGTGGACGACAGCGTCGCGGCGACCGCCCAGGCGATCCCGATCGCGAGGATCACGGGGTAGAGGCGGAACGCCTTGTGTTTGACGTCGAGGTACTGCGAAAACAGGAGGATGAGCCCCAGCGTGAGCCCGAGGAGGAGCCAGCTCTGGTCCGTCGTGGTGATCTGTGGGGCGTCGAACAGCGCCAGCCCGATCAGCGCGATCGTCGGCGCGATGACGACGGGCGAGAGGAACCGTCGGAGCTTCCCGACGAGTCCGAAGTATCCCATCGCGACCTGCACCGTCGCGGCGACGATGATCGCGCCCTGCAGCTGGACCAGCGCGGCTTGCCAGTCGCCGCCGGCGCCGACGTCGCCGGCGGTGACAACGGCAACGATCGCCAGCGCGGGCGCGAGCATCGAGAACGGCGCGCCCTGGACGATCGGATACCGGTTCCCGAACGTCGTCTGGGCGAGCGTCGCGATCCCCGAGACGACGAAGAACGTGCCGATGAACCGGGCGGCAACGTCTCCCGGCATCCCCATCGCACCAGCCAGAATCAGCGGCACCGCGATGTTCGCCCCGACCATCGTCAGGTAGTGTTGAATTCCCAGCACCGTCGACTCGCCGAGCGGTGGCCGGTCGTCGATCCCGTACTCGATGTCTTCCGCGGCGCCGTCGCCGGCTGCCGACTCCTCTCCTGTCATTTCTCGTCGGAAAGCTTGCGAGGGTGGACAAAGAGGTGTTGATCCGCATCGACCGGCTCGAGCGGACCGCTGTCCGCTAAGGCAGGGATTGCGATCACTCGGTCGTCGCTCGATCGGCCGCCGCCCGGACCCGTTCGGCCGACAGCGAGGCGAGGTCGACCAGTTCGCCGCCGGTTTCGTCAGCGACGAGCGACGAGAGGCCGGCCCGCGAGTCGTCGCCAGCGTCGACCACGAGCACCGTCGCGTCGGTCCCGGCGAGGCCCCGCGCCGCCCGTCGCGTGGCCTCCGTCGGACTCCCGTCGCCGACGTTCGCCCGGCCGTCCGTGACGAGCACGACCACCGACGCGTCGGTCTCGGCGCGCTCGAGCACCGCCCGTGCAGTTTCGATACCCGCCGGAAGGGGCGTTCGGTCGCCGGTCGGGAGCTCCTTGAGGTGTCTGGCGGCGAGCGAGACGCTGTCGGTCGGCGGAAGCAAGACGTCGGCGTCCTCGCCGGCGAAGGCGACGAACGCCACTCGGTCGCGCTGTTCGTAGCTGTCCCGCAGGAGCTCGAGGACGACGCCCTTCGCCGTTCGCATCGCCGGACGCATCGAGGCGCTCGCGTCGACGGCGAAGACGATCGTCACTGACGTCTCGCCGGCCCTGACCGACTGGCGGAGATCGCGCGTCTCGACGCGGTTCGAGCCCCGTGACGCGGCCGACCGGACCGACGCGGCCGCGTCGATCGGACCGTCGTCTGCGGGTTCGGTCCGGACTCGAGCCCCGCGGTTGTCGACACTCGGCGTGGCACTCGCCCGTGAGCCGCTTCGAGCCGACCCGACGGATCGGTCCACCGACGACGGCTCGAGGTCCGGCGCCCTCGCCTCGCCGACCTCGGCCACGTCGCCGCGTCGCTGGCCGGGGACGAGCGGCTGGGCCTCGTCTTCGTCGCCGCTATCGTCGCCGCCTTCGTCACTTGTCTCGTCGGAGTCGTCGTCTCCCGATCGATCGCTCGAGGCGTCGCTCTCGCCAGCCTCAGGTTCCGCGGGAGCGGGCTGTCCGCCGGACGGCCCGGTGGAATCGTCGGGACGTCGCTCGGACTCCGAGTCGGGTCCGTCGGCGTCCGGCCCCTCGTCCGAGTCGCCCTCGTCGTCGCCCGTCGCTGGATCGTCCCCGACGTCCGGGTCGGAGTCGTCCCCATCCGTGTCGGCATCGCCGGCATCGTCGGCCGCTTCCTCGCCGTCCGCGTCGTCGCTCTCGGACTCGTCGCCCGACTCCCCATCGAACCGGTCTTCGAGGACCTCCTCGAGGTCGGGTTCGTCCTCGAACGGCTGACTGCGAAGGCGGTGGGGAAGCGCGTAGCTGGCGGCTTCTTCGAGGTCGGGTTCGATCACTGTCGTCCGCCCCTCGAGTGCGGCCAGCGTCATCGCGGTGCGGGCGATCGCAACGTCCCCGCGGTGGCCGTCGACGCCAGCCGACAGGCAGAGCTCGGCTATCTCCGGTTTGAACTCGTCGGGGAGGTCGACGCTCGAGAGGCGGTCGCGGGCCTCGAGCAGATCCG
Source organism: Natrialbaceae archaeon B1-Br10_E2g2 (assembly GCA_001563805.1). Lineage (GTDB taxonomy): Archaea > Halobacteriota > Halobacteria > Halobacteriales > Natrialbaceae > Natrarchaeobaculum. The sequence continues at coordinate 2,764 of LKMK01000109.1, read as the reverse complement.
TTCGAAGCCGTTCGACTTCGTCGGCGTACGTCTCGGATGGGTCGGCGTCGGCTGCGTCGCCGGCGAGCGCGCGGTCGATGATCTCGACGCGGTCGTCGACGTCGCGACAGCCTTCGACGGTGGCCTGGAGGGCGAACCGGTCGCGCAACTGCGGTCGGAGGTCGCCCTCCTCGGGGTTCATCGTCCCGATCAGGGTGAACTCGGCGGGATGGGAGACGCTGATCCCGTCGCGCTCGACCGTGTTGACGCCGCTCGCGGCCGCATCGAGGATCACGTCGACCAGGTGATCGTCGAGCAGGTTCACCTCGTCGACGTAGAGGATGCCACGGTTGGCCCGGGCGAGCAGGCCGGGATCGAACTCGGCCTCGCCCGCGAGAGCGTCCTCGACCGAGAGCGTCCCGACGACGCGGTCTCGAGTCGCTCCCAGCGGGAGGGTGACCAGCGGCACTCGACGGGTCTCGACGGGTAGGTCCTCGGGAGTTCGGTCGCGACACGTCGCACACTGCGAGGCGGGGTCGTCGGGTGCACAGCAGTAGGGGCAGTCAGCAACGACGCGCTGGGTCGGCAACAACTCGACCAGCCCCCGAACGGCGGTCGACTTCGCCGTCCCCTTCTCGCCGACGACGAGTGCACCGTCTAAGTCGTCGTTCACCGCGACGGAAAGCAGGACGCGTTTGAGCTCGTCCTGGCCGACGACCGCCGGAAAGGGGAGTGACGACAGGTTTTTGTCTCCACGCTCTGCAACCATGCTTGAGATAATACAAGGAGGGTTTAAAAAACGGAATGACACGGATCGGCATCTACACGGCGACGGAGAACGAACTCGGCTCGATCGGCGAGGCGGCCGACCGCCTCCCCGAGGTCGAACTGGTCGTCCGGTCGGAGAGCGACCTGGACGACGAAGCCGACGTCGAGGCGTTCGTCGAGGAACTGCGCGACGCCACGGCCGCCCTCTTCTGGCTGCACGGCGCCGAGGACAGCATGCCGGGCTACGAGTACGCCACGGGTGCACTCGCTGAGGCAAACGTCCCACTGATCGTCAACGCGACCGGTGATGCGTTCGCGCTCGAGGACACGACGGTCAGCGACGCCCACCGCGATCGGGCCTACGAGTATCTCGAGCGAGGCGGGACGATCAACGTCGAGAATCTGTGCCGGTTCCTCGCGAGCGAGTACGGCGGTCGCAACCTCGAGTACGACGAGCCCACCGCACTCCCTACCGAGGGCGTCTACCACCCCGACTACCCGGGGATCGGCTACGAGGAACTGCTCGAGACGCACGACCCCGACAGGCCGACGGTCGCAGTCTGGTTCTACGAATCCCACTGGACCCACGAGAATACGCGGTACGTCGACGCGCAGGTTCGTGCGCTCGAAGAACAGGGTGCGAACGCGCTCCCGATCTTCTGTAATCCGGCGACGGATACCGAAGAACAGGAGGACGCCGAGTGGGTGACCGACAACTGGCTGCTGGACGGCGAGGCGTCGGAGACGCCTCGAGAAGGCGGTGAAACCGCCGGAGGTGAGCCCGTCATCGACGCCGTGCTCTCCTCGTTCATGTTCTCGCTTTCGATGGACGAGCGCGGCCGCTCGGCGAGTGACGAAGGCCAGAGCGCAGAGGACGTCTTCCTCGATCGACTCGGCGTCCCCGTCATCCAGACGATCACGACGATGCGCTCGCGCTCCCGGTACGAGTCGAGCGATACGGGTGTGATGGGGTTCGAGCTCGCCCTCTCCGTCGCGCTGCCGGAGTTCGACGGGAACGTCATCACCCATCCGATCTCGGGCAAAGAGCGCACCGACGACGAGGCCGGCATCGGCAGCGCGCCGAAACACCACTTCCCGATCGACGACCGGATCGACCACGCCACGCGACTGGCGGTCAACTGGGCACGACTGCGTCACACCCCGAACGAGGAGAAGAACGTGGCCGTCGTCCTGCACAATTATCCGCCGAGCGACGACGGGATCGGGACGGCCTTCGGCCTCGACTCGCCGGAGTCGACGGTCAACCTGCTCGAGGAACTCGCAGCGCGAAGCTACGATCTCGGCGACGAACTGCCCGAGGACGGCCAGACCCTCGTCGAAAAACTGACCGCGCAACTGACGCTCGAGGACCGCTGGGTGGCTCCCGAGGACGTTCGTGATCTCTCGGTCGACGTGGTCTCGCCCGACACCTACGAGGCGTGGTTCGCCGACGCCGACGACCGGTTCCAGGAACACATCGTCGAGGAGTGGGGCGAGGTTCCGGAGCGACCCTTTGCGATCCCCGGCGTCGAGTTCGGCAACGTGCTCGTTACCGTCCAGCCCCCGCGTGGGTTCGGGATGGACCCCTCGAAGGTCTACCACGACTCGGATCTGCAGCCGCCACACGACTATTATGCCTTCTACGGCTGGCTCCGAAACGAGTTCGACGCCGACGCCGTCGTCCACCTCGGCACGCACGGCAGCCTCGAGTGGCTCCCCGGTAAGACCGTCGGGCTGAACGGGGAGAGCGCGCCCGACCAGCTGGTCGACGACCTCCCGAACGTCTACCCCTACATCGTCAACAATCCCGGCGAGGGGACCCAGGCCAAGCGCCGGTCCTACGCGGCCATCGTCGACTACCTGACGCCCGTGATGCGAAACGCGGGGACGTACGACGAGCTGTCCGAACTCGAGGAACTCGCCAACCAGTACCGCGAGGCCGGGATGGAAGACGCCCGCGCGGACGACGGCGAGCACCTCGAGACCCTGATCCGAGAGGCGGTCGACGACCTCGACC
>LKMK01000108.1 GCA_001563805.1 Natrialbaceae archaeon B1-Br10_E2g2 | reverse complement strand
TACACCATGGACGACCTCCACGCCCAGTACGCCGAGGTTCGTGATCGTGAACGTCCCGCCGCGAAGGTCGTCCATGGTGTAGGTGCCGTCGAGGGCCGACTGGACGACCTCGCGACGCTCCGTGGCGAGCGTTTCGAGGGATTTGCTCCCAGCATCCGACAGGACCGGCGTAATCAGGCCGTGTTCGACGTCGACGGCGAGGCCAAGGTTGTGCTCCGCCCAGAGGACGTGTTCGTCGTCCTCGAAGGTCGCGTTGAACGCGGGGTGGTCCTCGAGCGTCGCCGAAACGGCGAGGACGAGAACGTCCTGGACGGAGACGTCCGTCTCGAGGGTCTCGGCGGCGGCGTCGGTGGCGGCGAACAGGTCCTCGGCGTCGGCCTCGCGGTGGACGGTGACGTGGACGGCCTCGCGGTAGCTCTCACCGAGTCGGCTGGCGATGGTGCGGCGCATCCCGTCGAGCGTTCGCGTCTCCCGTCGGGTGCGGCCATCCGCGGTCGCCGCCGTCGCTGCGTCCTCGACGTCGGCTTCCGTGATGGCTCCCTGGTATCCGCTCCCGTCGATACCCGTCAGGTCGACGCCGAGTTCCTCGGCTCGCTTCCGGGCCCGTGGCGAGACGTCGACGTCGGCGTCGTCGATCCGCGTCCCGGACTCCGCGACTGCTTCGACGTCCGATTCCGTGACCGCTCCCTGATAGCCGGTCCCCTCGACGGTCGCGAGGTCGACACCGAGCTCGTCGGCACGTCTACGTGCACGCGGAGACGCTTGAACGTCTCCGTCGTCGTCGGCTCGAGTGGCAGTCGCTCCGACCTCGTCGCCGCCTGTCGCCTGTGGGTCCGGCTCGGCCGTGCCCGCGTCGTCGCCGACGTCCGCCAGTTCGGCCTCGACCTCCGCCTCGAGGTCGCCGATGTCCGCGTCGGCGGACGCGACGATCCCGATCGGCGTCCCCGGCGGCACCGTCCCGCCTTCCTCGAGGAACGTCCGCCTGATGACGCCGTTCTCCCGGGCTTCGACCTCCGCAACGCTCTTTTCGGATTCGACTTCCGCGATCACTTCACCCTCCTCGACGGTCGCTCCTTCGTCGATCTCCCACGAGAGGAGTTCCCCACGGTCCATCTCGAGCCCGAGCTTCGGCATCTTGACAATGTATGGCACGACGGGGTGTACCACGTGCACAGAATAAAGCGTAGTGCTCGAACGAGGGACCCAGTTTGCCACTGGCGAACAGTTCCGGGTCGTGTTCAGACGTCCATTCTGTAATGATTTACCATATTATATCCACACGGACGCCCGCCCTACTCTCGGTAAATTGGATGGTTGTTCATTCTTCACGATAGATGCATGCCAATGTATAGCAAAGGCTTTAGGTTCACTGGTCCAAATTCAGGGCACGGTTGGCCCACCGGCCACTGATTTACCTATGAGCGATGACGAACTCATCTGGCGAATCGCGGGCGGTTCCGGAGACGGAATCGACTCGACGAGCCAGAACTTCGCGAAGGCGCTGATGCGCTCCGGGCTTCACGTATTCACACACCGCCACTATCCGTCTCGGATCCGTGGTGGCCACACCTACGTCGAGATCCGGGCCGCAGAACGGGAGGTACAGTCACGGGGGGACGGCTACAACTTCCTGCTCTCGCTGGGTGACTCGTTCGCCCGCAACCCGCAGGAAGAGGCCTACTACGGCAACGAAGAGATCAAACCCCTCTCAGAGAACTTAGACGAACTGCGCGAAGGTGGGATCATCGTCTACGACGAGGGCCTCGTCAGCGAGGAGGACGTCGAGGCGATCAACCTCGAGGAACGTGCCGAGGAGAACAACTGGCACGTCTTCCCGATGGATCTCCGCGGCCTCGCCAAGGAGCACGGCCGTGAGGTGATGCGCAACACCGCCGGCGTCGGCGTCACCGCGGCGCTGCTCGAGATGGAACTCGAGCACATCGAGGACCTGATGGCGGACGCCATGTCCGGCGACGTTCTCGAGGCGAACCTCGAGATTCTCCACGAAGCCTACGAGACGACCCAGGAGGAGTACGAGTTCGAACACGACCTCCGTGCTCCGACGGGCGAACACGAGAGCGAGCAGGCGTTGCTCTCCGGTTCGAACGCGATCGCCTACGGCGCGATCGACGCCGGCTGTCGGTTCATCGCCGGCTACCCGATGACGCCGTGGACGGACGTCTTTACGATCCTGACCCAGAACTTCCCCGACATGGGCGGCATCTCCGAGCAAGTCGAAGACGAGGTCGCCGCAGCCGCACTCGCAGTCGGTGCGAGCCACGCCGGCGTGAAAGCCATGTCCGGCTCGTCGGGCGGCGGCTTCGCGCTGATGAGCGAACCGCTCGGCCTCGCCGAGATGACCGAGACGCCGATCGTGCTCGTCGAATCGATGCGCGCCGGCCCCTCGACTGGGATGCCGACGAAGCCGGAACAGTCCGACCTCGAGTTCGTCCTCTATACGAGTCAGGGCGACTCCCAGCGCGTCGTCTTCGCGCCCGGGAACATCGAGGAAGCGTACGAACAGACCCGACTGGCCTTCGAGATCGCCTGGGACTACCAGATCCCGTCGATCATCATCTACGACCAGAAGCTCTCGGGTGAGAACAAGAACGTCGACGTCGAGTTCTTCGACCGCGAGCCAGCGCCGGATCTCGGTTCGACGCTCACCGAAGAGGAACTGAAAGAGGCGGCCCACGACGCCTCCGGGAAGTTCAAGCGCTTCGACTACGAGAACGCCGAAGACGGCGTTGCCTCGCGGTCACTCCCCGGCCAGAAAGGTGGCCGCTACCTCGCGACCGGGAACGAACACAGCCCGGTCGGTCACATCGAGGAGGACCCCGACAACCGCGTCTTCCAGATGGAGCGGCGCCTCGAGAAGCTCGAGGCCATCCGTACCGAACTCGACGACGAACGCGAGTCGAACCAGACCTACTTCGGCGAGGAGGACGCCGAGTACGGGATCATCACCTGGGGCTCCTCTCAGGGTGCCGTCGTGGAAGCCGTCGAACGGCTGAACGACGCCGGCCACTCGGTCAAGGGCGTCAGCGTCTCCGACATGATGCCGTTCCCCGAACAGGAGCTCACGGAGTTCCTCGAGGGCGTCGACGAGGCGATGGTCGTCGAGATGAACGCCACCGGCCAGTTCCGCGGCTTGCTCCAGAAGGAACTCGGTGCGTACGGCGAGAAACTGACCAGCCTGCTCAAGTTCAACGGCAACCCGTTCGAGCCGGCGGAGATCGTCGAAGGCTACGAGGTCAACGTCGCCGACGAAGACCGCGAACCGACCGCACAGGTACGAATCGAGCCTGCCGCAGGTGACTAACCTATGAGTGCATTCAACGCCATCGGAGAGGAACGAGAGATCGACCGGGACGAGTTCACCCCCGGTGTCGAACCGCAGCCGACCTGGTGTCCGGGATGTGGGGACTTCGGCGTCCTGAAGTCGCTGAAACAGGCCCTGCCGGAGGTCGGTAAGACGCCCGAGGAAGTCCTGACCGTCACCGGGATCGGCTGTTCCGGCAAACTGAACAGCTATCTCGACACGTACGGCTTCCACACCATCCACGGCCGTTCGCTGCCCGTCGCCCGCGCGGCGAAGCTGGCGAACCCCGAACTCGAGGTCATCGCCGCCGGCGGCGACGGTGACGGCTACGGGATCGGTGGGAACCACTTCATCCACTCGGCCCGCGAGAACCACGATATGACCTACATCGTGTTCAACAACGAGATCTTCGGGCTGACGAAAGGCCAGACCTCGCCTACGAGCCCCAAGGGCCACAAGTCGAAGACCCAGCCCTCGGGCAGCGCGAAGACGCCGCTGCGACCGCTGTCGCTGTCGCTGACCTCGGGTGCGAGCTACATCGCTCGGACGGCCGCGGTCAATCCGAACCAGGCCAAAGAGATCATCAAAGAGGCCATCGAACACGACGGCTTCGCCCACGTCGACTTCCTCACCCAGTGTCCGACCTGGAACAAGGACGCTCGCCAGTACGTCCCGTACATCGACGTCCAGGAGTCCGACGACTACGACTTCGACATCACCGATCGTGCCGAAGCCGCCGAGATGATGCGTGAGACCGAGGACGTCCTCAACGAGGGCACCGTCCTCACCGGCCGGTACTACGTCGACGAGGATCGTCCGTCGTACACCCAGGAGAAGAAAGCGGTCGGCGAACTGCCCGAAGACCCACTCGCCGAACGCTACTTCGACGACGACGCCGAGTGGGAGCGCAGCTACGACCTCCTCGAGCGACACACGTAGTCGGGCCCCATCGCCACTGACCATTTTTGACGGTCGCTGCACTCCACCGCCAGCGACTGGACGCTCGAGGGCCTAGCTCGCGCCCCAGCCCTGGGCGAACCGCTTCGTGAGCTGGCTCAAGACGAGCAACGCGACCATGAGTCCCCCGAACAGGGGATAGGAGAACCCGTACAGTACCTGGTACGCGCCGAAACCGATGACCGCGATCCCCATGAGCAGCGCGGTCGTCCCGGCCCGCCGTGAGACGTACGCGGGATCGACGTCCTCGTCGTAGTGGACGTGCAGGTCAGCCCGGCCACGAAACGCGATCAGGAACGCGGGGGCCAGAATAATGATCCCCAGGACGATCCAGAAGAGCCCGAGCCAGACGTTGGCGTCAGCCATCGGCGAGACTCTGTGAGGCGGGCGAATAAATCCGCCGATCGAACTCACACGGCGTCCCCGAGGGGACTATCACTCACGTGATCCGACGTTTTCGTATACAAAAGATATTTTCCTGTCGGAGCAAAACCTAGTCGTATGAGTACGCAGGCGACGGAAGATCGTATCCTCGACGTGCTGGAGGAAGATGCACAGGCCTCCTACGCCGAGATCGCAGAGCGAGCGAACGTCTCGAAACCGACGGTCCGAAAGTACATCCGGAAACTCGAGGACGAGGGCGTCATCGTCGGCTACTCGGCGGACGTCGATCCGAAGAAGCTCTCGAGCAAGACCATCGCACTGGTCGGCTTCGACGTGGCCAGCGAGCGGTACGTCGAGGCGACGAGCGCGATCAAGGAACTCGACGAGGTCGAAGCGCTCTACAGTTCCAGCGGCGATCACATGCTGATGGCCGAGGTCCGCGCCGAGGACGGCGATTCGCTCGGCGAGATCATCAAAGACGAACTGCTCGAGATCGACGGCATCACCGCGGCCCACCCGTCGTTTTTGCAGGAACGACTGAAGTAAGTCGCCGACCGCCCGTCGCCTGCTGGCTGCTCGGTTGTTCCGATCTTGCCCATCGGTATCACTTGTCGCGCGTGAGAAGCTCCACTCGGAGGCCACGAACCTATCAGTGCGGTCGTCGTATCACCAGTCATGCCTACGTACGAACGCCAGACGCGCGTTCGCGCCCCGTTCGAAGACGTCTGGGAGTTTCACTCGCGAGCCTCTGGGCTCGAGGCGCTGACGGCCGACTGGATGGGGCTCCGGGTCGAGTCGGTCATCGGCCCCGACGGCGAGTGCGATCCCGACGTGCTCGAGGTCGGTTCCGAACTCGACGTCTCGATCAGGCCGTTCGACGTCGGACCGCGACAGTACTGGACGTCCGTAATCGTCGACCGCGAGCGCGAGGACGGAAGCGCCGTCTTCCGGGACGAGATGGTCCACGGGCCGTTCGACCGGTGGATTCACACCCACTCGTTTTTCGCCGACGGCGACGAGACGATCGTCCGTGACCGCGTCGACTACACGCTCCCGCTCGGCCCGATCGGACGACTTGGCACGCCGTTTTCGAGCGTCGGCTTCGAAGCGATGTTTCGCGATCGCCACCGCCGAACGCGACTCGAACTCGAGTGAGCCGCCCACCCCACCGTCGGTCGCCGCGAAATCGAAGCGCTTTGAGGGCAAAACGGGCGTTCTCGGGCCTGTAGCGTCAGTTCGAGGGGCAAACCAAACGGTATACGTGTGGGCCGGACCTAGCACAGCGCGTGTCCCAGCGTCGAGTCAGTAGTGTTCTTCTGGTAGCGGCCGCCGCAGTCGTGGTGGCCGCAGCCATCGGGCTGTTCGTCGTCGACGTCGATACGACAGCAGAGCCCGCACCGTTCGACGACACCGTTTCGATGGGACTCGCGATGGAAGACGAGATCGGACTCGACGAGGCCGTCGACCTGCCGAGGGCGCAGGTGTTTTACTCGCAGTATCAGTACGTCGTGGGCTACTACGGCGTCGAGACGTTCCTCGAGGCACGGGAGACGGCCGGCCACCAACAGCAGTTCGGCTATCCGCTGTCGGTGTACGTCACCGACTACGCCGGAACCGACGTCGACCTCGACGCGGACGACTATCCGCGCGCCGACGGCGACCCTGGCTGGGCCGATGCCGAAGACGCCTGGTTCGTCTACGGGAGCGACGCCAGCACCCCGAGCGGCGACACCGTCGTTCCGTTCTCCGACCGCGACGCCGCCGAAGCGTTCGCCGACGCCCACGGTGGCGAACTCCTCGCGTGGACCGACCTGCTCGAGCAGTCCTTCGAGTCCGACGATTCGACGGCCGTCCGCGACCGGGTCGACGACCAACACCGCGTCGCCGACCAGTACGTCGCAGACAGCGACGCCCTCCGCGACAGACCCGTCTCGACCGTCGTCGGCGAGGACGCCGACACGATTCAGGCGGCGATCGACGAGGCACCGTCGAACACGACGATCGAGGTTCCCGACGGCGAGTACAACGAAACCCTCGAGATCGACCGCCCCCTGACGATTCGCGGCGACGGTAACGTGACGATCAGTGGTGACGGCAACGGCACCGTGATCACCGGCACCGCGGACCGAACGGCGCTGCTCGGCCTCGAGGTCACCGGCTCCGGATCGGAGCGAACGGGCGAGGAGCCGCTGCCCGGCGACGACGACGAGGACGACTGGGATCAGGAGTTCGAGGTGAACTACGCCGGCGGCGACGCCGGCATCGGCCTGCACACCGCCGACGAAGTGCTCGTCGAAGACGTGACCGTCCACTCGTCGGCGAGCGGGATCATCGTCCGGCGGAGCGACGCGCCAGTCATCAGGAACACGACCGTCCACAGTCCCGAACGGGCAGAAGACGATCAGGCTGGCATCCTCCTGTTCCACGCACCCGGCGTCGTCGAGGGGGCGACGGTGTCCGACGGACGGGACGCGATCTACTCGCACCGGTCACACGGACTGATCGTCCGCGACTCACACGTCGAAGGGAACCGGCTCGGCATCCACCTGATGCACACGTCAGACGCGTTGCTCGCGGGTAACGACATCCGATCACAGACCATCGCGGGCATCTTCGTCATGACGGGGCCCGAACGAAACGCGCTCGTGGACAACGAGATCCGCGACGCCGAGGTCGGCCTGATCCCGAGCGGCGACAATGCGTACGTCGCGAACAACAGCATCCTCGACGGCGGAACCGGCTTGCAGATCGACTCGACGAACTCGCTCATCGAACACAACGTCGTGGCCGGCAACGAGGTCGGCGCGAACGAACGCGAGATGCTGCCGACGAATCGCGTCGTTCGAAACGACTTCGTCGGGAACGACGTCCACGCGGACGCTGGCTCCGGGCCGCTTCGAATCTGGACCCACGGCGGCTCGGGTAACTACTGGCAGGGTGCGATGAGCCTCGAGTCGGACGGAACCGTCGACCGGGCGTACTCGCCGACGTCACCGGTCGATCAGCGACTCCACCGGACCGACGGCGCACCGACGCTCTCGCGAGCGCCGGCGCTCGACGCGATCCTCGGCTTCCAGGGATCGGTCCCCGGGATGCGAACGGGCAGCGTCACGGATCTCCAGCCGAGCTGTGAGCCGCACAACCCCGACCTCCTCGAGCAAACGGAGTGGAACGACCGAGCGTGGTCGTGCGATCGAACGACGCCTACCCCAGAGACATGAGCGAACACTCACCGACGCGAACACCGATACTTGAGGCAACGAGAGTTGACCGTGACTTCGGGACCGTCTCCGTGCTGGAGGAGGTCTCACTGACCATCGACAGCGACGCCGTAACCGCACTGATCGGGCCGAACGGCTCAGGCAAGACGACGCTCCTTCGCGTCCTCGCCGGCCTGCTCGAGCCGACCGACGGCACGGTCGAGTTCCACGGTGCCGGCTCGGTCCGTCAGATCGGCTACCTGCCACAGCAGCCGGCGTTCCGGCCTGGCTTTACGGTCCTCGAGACGTTGCGGTTTTACTCGTCGCTCGTCGGCGAGACCGAGGCCGACGCGCTCGACCGGCTCCGTCTCGTCGGGCTCGAGGACGCCACCGAACGGCCGGTCGAGGCGCTCTCCGGCGGGATGACGCGTCTCGTTGGCATCGCGCAGGCGACGATCGGCGATCCGCCCGTCGTCGTCCTCGACGAACCGGGCAGCGGACTCGATCCCGGGATGCGACGCCACGTCTTCGAGGTCGCCACGGAACTCGCCGCCGACGGCACGGCCGTCATCCTGAGCTCACACGACCTCGAGCTCGTCGAGCGAACCGCCGACGACGTCGTCGTTATCGAGGACGGACAGGTGCTCGAGACGGGTGAGCCAGCGATGCTGCGTGACCGACTGTCGGTCGACTCGCTGCGGGACGTCTACGAGGTGGCAACCGCCGGCGAGGCCGGAACCGTCCGCGTCCAGGGGGTGAGTCCCTGATATGGCCGGCGAATCAACCAGCAGCGAGTCCGCAGGGGTCGACACGGCGGAACGAACGGACGGGGCGATGGCTCACGAGCGGCCCAACGCGTCCCGGACGTTCCGGACGATCGTCGGCCGTGAACTCCGCACCGTCGCCCGCACGCGAACCGTCTTCCTCCTCGGGCTGGCGCTCACGGCGATCGTCCTCGGGATCACCTGGGTCGGAGGCGGCTACCAGGCGGGCTACCTCCCGACGACCGTCGACCTGCTCACGCCGCTCGAGTTGCTCGTCCCGATCGTCGCCGTCGCGTTCGGCTACCGGGCGATCCTCGACGACGAGCGGCGGGGCGAACTCGACGTCCTCGCGACGTACCCGGTCTCGCCCCGTGAGATCGTCCTCGGCGTCTACGCCGGCCGAGCGATCGGGCTGGCCGTGGCGATCGCGATCCCGCTCGCGGTCGTCGCTGCGGCGATCGCGCTCACCGGCGACACCACCGTCGGCGTCTACGCCACACACGAGGGTGCGGACTCACCGATCCTGTTCGGCCGGTTCGTCGTGTTGACGCTGCTGTTCGCGCTCGTCGTCCTCGCCGTCGCCATCGCCATCTCGTCGGTCGTCAGCGGCGCGCGCGGCGCGCTCGCCCTCTCGGTCGTCGCCCTCGTCGTCCTGCTCGTCGGCCTCGACCTCGCGCTCGTCTACGGCCTCGCAGAGGGGCTGATCGGCGACGCCGACCTGCTCAACGCACTGGCCGTGAGTCCCCTGAGCGCGTATCGCGGGCTCGTCCTCGAGACGACCGTCGTCGTCGCGGGTGGTACCGGCCCGCAGGTTGCCTCACCGATCGCCAGCCTGATCGGGCTCGCCGTCTGGGGCCTCGGCTCGCTCGCGGTCGCCGTCTGGGGCGTCGGCCGCTGACCGCGGTCACTCCACCGATCCCACCGGGTTTAGCGTTCGCCACGCCTCTCGAGTCGTTTTACTGGGTGTCCGTGGCCAGTATACGGCCCGCTTCGACGGTGATGTGACTAGATCGTACGCTACGATGGAACCGAACCTCTCGAGGACTACCCGCTCGAAAAGGGCTGAGACCCGACCTGTGTCGTCTCGGCTGAGGACGACGTCGAACTCGAGGTCGCCCACCCGGACGACGAGTGAGAAAGATAGCGTATCGTGATCGCGATGTGATCGAACCGACGCCGAGTTACATCAACGACATCACGAGATCGGGCGTGACGTCGTCGTGATCGTAGAGATCACCGCCCCACTCGGCCTGGAACGCCTCGGCTTCGTCGGCGTCGCTAAAGCCGATCATCGACGGCCCCATCGCACCTTCGACGTCGCTGTCGACGACGAGCGTGAGATCCGCGACCGGAGCGAAGGTCTCCTCATCGAGGTGGCTGCTGATCTCGACGATCCCGTCGTCATCCTCGACCTCCTCGTCGACGCTCGAGTAATCGGTCAGATAGAAGGCGGTCGGTTCGTGGCCCTCGTCTTCGCGTTCGAACGTCCAGACGTACGCACACGTCGACGCACAGAACATCGCCGGTCGGTCCTCGTCGAACAACTCCTCGGGCTCGTCGTAGTGAGCCTGTCCGTTGGGTCCCGGGTGGCGACCGATCTCCATCGAGCACTGTTCACAGGCGTGTTC
>LKMK01000107.1 GCA_001563805.1 Natrialbaceae archaeon B1-Br10_E2g2 | reverse complement strand
TCGACCTCGGTCATCGGTCTCGTTCGTTCGGAGGTCCCGAGCATCTACTTTCGTCATGGTACCGACTTGGACCTATTGCTGAATAAGTGTTGCCCACTATTACCCACAGTTAATATTTTCTGTGATTCGCACCATGGATTTTATCTATCTGTACAAAGTAGAGCAGCGTGAAAATCGGTAGCAAACGACACTAATTTACGGATCTACTACTGTTTCTCCTCGCCAATAGCTTCAGCGTTCGGACGCCGAAACACCTACAGTAACACGCAGGTAATACAAACGTATGTCCGAAGCGGGCACAAACAACGGCGACGACGAGATCGTCACGGTAAACTTCAAAGTCACACGGTCGTTTCTCAACGAGATCGAGGACACGTGGCAAGGACGAGGATTCAACAGTCGGAGCGAATTTATTCGGTATACTTTACGCGATGCCGTCGAACACCCTACGTTCGACCGCGATGAACTCGTTGCGCTCCTCAAAGCTGAAGAGGACGTTCGTGAAGAACGGACGATGAGCGCCGAAGAAGCACGCGAACGATTCGGCGCTAGCGACACGAATGAGTGACGACGGGTGGGCGTGGGAACTTGCATCGAAAGCACAGGACGACCTCGCTGCGCTCAACCCAACTGAGCAACAGCGCATCATCGACAAACTCGACGAAATCGTCGATTCTCCGTGGCGAGACCCACCGGACTATGGCGAACCGCTCCAGAACAGTCCACGCCGTAAGGTACGTATTGGTGAGTTCCGTCTCGCGGTCACGTTCGATCAAGACGAGTACCGAATGGTCGTTGCTCGAATCAAACGTCGTGGAGGCGCGTATACCGCTGACGACGACTGAGTAGATCTACCAGAAACCGGTAAAGTAGGCGAAATCTGTACCATCAGTCTAAGACCTGAACAAGGTAGAGCAGCGGGAGAATCGCTAGCACGGGGCGGAGGTGTTTATACGTCATTCATCGGCCGGTTCTAGCGGGACTCGTTTCACTTCGATGTCTTCGTAGTCTTTCTCCGATGAGAGCACGTTTAGCGTCCGTGTTTCTGCAGTCGCAGCGTGGAACGCATCGAAGGCCGTCATTCCCTCGTCGTAGTAGTTGACGGCCTTCAGAACGATTTGTCGCTCTTCCTCGTCTCGGACAGGGACGAGCTCGAGCAGATTTGCCACGAGTGGGACGTAATCGAACTCGTACCGCTCTCGGGCAAGAAAGAGTTCGAGATAGGAGAAGGCCGACGTTGCTACGTCGTACTCGTCGAGTGCTTCTTCTGCTGATTGCTGCAACCAGTCCGAGTCTTTGGCGAGCGCGAGTAGAAAGTCGGTTTCGACGTAGACCGTCATCTATCGTTCCCTTTCTTACGGGCCTCAGCTTTCGCTTCTGCTTCGATGTCTGCACGAATATCATCGACGGACCCGTCACGTAACTCGCCTGCCGCTTCGCGGACTGCAGCGAGGGGGTCGTCCGCAACCGGAACGAGTTCGATTCTGTCCTCGTACGTGACGATGTGGTACTTCTCGCCGTATTTTTCTCGTACGTCCTTGGGGATGTACAGCCTCCCCTGCCCGTCCGTTTCTGCTGACATAGATGCGGCTATGGTGCCATAGAAAAAGAATCTTACCACCAGTAGGGAATTGATGGTACGACCACCAGTGTTTCATCTGTTCGCACATTGGATATTGTCTATCTGAACAAGGTCGAACAGTGCGAGAACAGATAGCGCCACGTGGTTTTCTGCGCGTGTGTCCCCCCAGATCAGCGAGTAGAACGGATCGGGTTCCCGTTCGAGCCGGGCGACTCGACCGCGAGCACGATCAGGGTGTCCGCCGCGGTCGACGACTCGGCCTCGAGACCTTCCACCGAAACGACGAAATCGCGAGAAGATAGCTATTAAGCGTCGTCGTGCGAACGCCCGGGCATGACTGTCTCGAGCGCTCCCGGCAAGGTCTATCTGTTCGGGGAGCACGCGGTCGTGTACGGCGAGCCAGCCGTCCCGTGTGCGATCGAGTTACGGGCACGAGTCGAGGTGAACCGCCGTGATGACGGAAAGCTACGGGTCAACGCCGAGGACCTCAGTCTCGACGGCTTCACGGTCGAGTACAGCGGGACGACCGACGACCGACCCGACGTCAACGTCTCCGAGTCGCTGTTGAGCGCGGCGACGGCGTACGTCGACGAGGCCATCGAACAGGTTCGGGAAGTCACCGGTGAGGACGACGTCGGTTTCGACGTCACGATCGAGAGCGACATCCCGCTCGGGGCCGGGCTGGGCTCGTCCGCAGCGGTCGTCGTCGCCGCCATCGACGCGGCCACACGGGAACTAGGGACGACGCTCGAGACCGCAGAGCTCGCCGAACGTGCCTACCGAACCGAGTACGAGGTTCAGGATGGACAGGCCTCCCGGGCCGACACCTTCTGCTCGGCGACCGGGGGCGCGGTCCGCGTCGAGGGTGACGATTGTCGAGCGATCGACGCGCCGGATCTGCCGTTCGTGATCGGGTTCGACGGCGGCGCCGGGGACACCGGCCAGCTCGTCGGGGGCGTTCGGAGCTTACGCGAGGAGTACGACTTCGCCGAGGACACGGTCGAGACGATCGGCGACCTCGTCAGAACGGGCGAGGAGGTCCTCGCCGACGGCGATCTCGAGGAACTCGGCCAGCTGATGGACTTCAACCACGGACTGCTCTCGGCGCTGGGCGTCTCCTCGCGGTCGCTGGATACGATGGTCTGGGCGGCCCGCGATGCGGGTGCACTCGGCGCGAAACTGACCGGCGCTGGCGGCGGTGGCTGCACCGTCGCCCTCGATCCCACGCCGGAGACCGAGACCGCGCTGTCGTTCACGCCGGGCTGTGAGGACGCCTTCCGCGCCGAACTCGCCGAGGAGGGGGTGCGACAGCTCGAATGATCGTCCTCAAACTCGGCGGCAGCGCTATCACCGAGAAGGACCGCCCCGAGACCTTAGACGGCCGGGCGCTGGACCGGGCGGCCGACGCCGTCGCCGCGGCGCTCGAGCGAACCGAGGGAGCCGACGGGCTCGTGATCGTCCACGGCGGCGGGAGCTTCGGCCACCACAACGCGAGCGAACACGGCGTAACGACGACCGAGGGGACGCACAACGCGGCCGCGGCGCTCGACGTCCACGGCGCGATGAAGACGTTGAACGGGTTCGTCCTCCAGCGGCTGCTCGAGCGCGACGTCCAGGCGGTCCCCGTCCACCCGTTTTCGACGGCCGCACGCGACGCCGACGGTCGGCTCGAGCTCCCGACCGGGCAGGTCGAAACGCTGGTCGAGGAGGGATTTGTCCCCGTCTTGCACGGAGACCTCGTCGCCCACACCGGAGCGGGTGCGACGGTCGTCAGCGGCGACGAACTCGTCGCGGCGCTCGCCCGTGACCTCGCCGCCGACCGAATCGGGCTCTGTTCGACGGTCCCCGGCGTCCTCGACGAGGCGGACGAGGTGATCGACGAGATCACGACGTACGAGGACGTCGCGGCGGTCCTCGGCGAGAGCGACGCGACGGACGTCACCGGGGGGATGGCCGCGAAGGTCCGCGCGCTCCTCGACCTCGAGGGTGAGGCGTCGATCTTCGGCCTCGAGGACCTCGAGGCGTTCCTGGCGGGCGAGGAGCCGGGGACGACGATCGCGTCCCGGACCGCCGACGAGTCGTAACGGCGCTCGCGCGTAGATATATGGGTGATGGGTGCGGGACGGTGTCGGTCACCGACGAGCGCGAAGCGAGAACGGTTTTATCGACCCCTGAGAAGGGCCCATAGATGTACTCGAGGAGAGCGATGCTCGGTATGGGAACAGTGGTGGGACTCGCGACCGTCGCCGGCTGTGCGGCGCCACGAGCGGAGACAGCGAGCCGGCTTCGGGACATCGGGGTTCCCGAGCCCGGCGATCCGGTCTACAGGACGTGGCTGCCGGCGCCTGCGGGAGCCGCGGATCCGGACGACGTCGGTTCGACCGCGATCCGATACGTCGACGTCGACCGTGCGCTCGAGCGCGGCGACGCGGTGTCTGCGGGACTCGCCGGCAGCCTCTTCGAGTTCTGGGCGTTCGGCGACTGGTTCGGCCACGACCTCGCCGATCTCGATGGGGTTCTTGTTATCGGTGCGGGACCGTTAACGGTCGCCTACGCCGGTGAGGTTGACACCACCGAGGCCGCAAACGGACTCGAGGGGTCGGGCTACGACCCGCTCGAGCCGGACGGGCCGGCGGAGCTGTTCGTCCGGCGCGATCAGCCACGGCTCGTCGGCGTCACCTCCTCGGGGGTCGTTCAGACGGAACTCGCGGACGCGTCCGACGAGTCGATCGAGCGCGGTCGGGTGCGCATCGAGTCGCTGGTGGATGCCCACGCGGGCGACCGAGACCGACGCCACGAGTCCGAACCGGCGTTCGACCGTCTGACCGAACGGCTCGGCCGCGGGATCAGGACGACAGTCCCACTCGAGCCCCTGGAGTGGCTGCCGGAAGACGCGTCGTGGGGGACGACCCTCGATGCGACCGACGACGGGGCCGTCCGGCGGGCGTCGGTCGCGCTGCCGGACGACCGCGAGATGGACGACGACGGGACCGACGAGTTCGAAGACGCCTTCGCGACCCACCTCGAGGACGCCTGGGGAGGGGAGGCGACTGTCTACGCCGATCGGTCTGGACTCGAGGGCGTCGTCCCCGTCACGGACGACCCGATCGGAGACATCTCGACGGCCGCCCCACCGCGGACGACGCTGGCGTTCGAGTACGACGAGGACGAGCAGACCGCGACGGTCACGAACCGCGCCGGCGACGCGCTCGAGCGATCGCGGCTCATAATCACCGTCGACGGCCAGACTGGTGAGGGAGTCCAGTTCGAGGACGGGGAGTTCGAACCTGGCGATCGGTTCAACGTCCGTGGCCTCCCGGGAGACGTCGTCGTCGGCTTCCAGTACGAACTCGAGAGCGGGATCCAGGCGAACCTCGGCCAGTTCGTCGGCTCGGGATCGGCCACCGTCGATCCGGACGACGACCTCGAGGCGTAGCCGACGACCACGGGAGAGAGACACCGATCGGCGACGACGGCAACCGAACGAGAAAGACCGACTGGCGACGACGGCCGATCAGTCGAACAGGACCCGCTCGAGAATCGGCCGGAGGAACGAGCCCCGTCGCGTCTGTTTCGAGTGGACCAGCAACACCGGCTGTTCGATCGCCGCGGCGATGCGGTCCGCCCGCTGCTCGACGACCAGGTCGGGGAGCCGGTGGTGGGTGACCGTACTCAGCATCACGAGGTCGGCCGACTCGAGTTCGGCGGAGAGGCCCTCGACGTCGTCGTCCGTGCGGACGATCGTGGACTCGACCGGGACGGTACAGATCTCGTCGAGTTCGGCGTGGTACGCCTCGATCGTCTCGACGAGTTCGTCGGGGGCGTCGGTCGACATCGCATACAGGAACCGGACGCGAGCCCCGAGCGTCTCGGCGATCGCGTCGGCGAGTTCGACCTTCAGCGGATCGTTGAACGGGCTCTGGTCCGTGACGATGGCGATCTCGTCGACCGTCGTTCGCTGTTCGTTCTGGACGA
The DNA here is from genome assembly GCA_001563805.1 of Natrialbaceae archaeon B1-Br10_E2g2. GTDB lineage: Archaea > Halobacteriota > Halobacteria > Halobacteriales > Natrialbaceae > Natrarchaeobaculum. The sequence continues at coordinate 4,731 of LKMK01000107.1, read as the reverse complement.
AGACGACGTCACACGGCGCGTGCTCTAAGATCCAGTCGCTGTCCCGGCCGAACAGCGTATCGAGCCGGCTCGTCGCCTTCTGGCGGGCGAGGATGAGGTCCGCGCCGGTCCGTTCGGCGAAGTTGACGACCGCGTGACGGGTGTCGTGGCTGACGATCTCACCAACCTCGACCGGCACCTCGAGGTACCGGGTCAGTTCGTCCGTCCGGTTCTCGAACTCGACGTCCGCCTCGGTGAGCTCCTCGGCGGCGGTATCGAGTGGGACCTGGTCGGGCACCTCGTCGAAGCGGACGACGCGGATGTGGCCGCCACGTCGCTGGACGATCGGTGCCGCCGTCATGATCAGGGCGTCTTCCTGCTCGCGGGTGAGGTCCCGGCGAATCGGGATCAGGACCTCGTACTCGTCGCTGCGCTCGAGCTGGGCCTCTGTGTCCTCGACGAACTGTTTACCCGCTCGGCGTCGTGCGAGGCCTTTCGCGACGCCCTCGCGGTCGATCTTTTCAGACGCGTAGAATTTGAACCAGAGGAACCCGAAGATCACGATGGCGATCGAGCCGACGATTTCCTGGACCTCCATCTGCGTGATGATGAACACGCCCGAAACGATGCCGAACAGCTGCACCCAGGGGTAGCCGGGCGTAGTGAAGTCCGGATCGTACCACTCGAGGTCGCGTTCTCGGAACGCGATCAGCGCGCCACAGACGAGGATGTAGACGAGGATCTGGAAGGCGCCGGCCATCTTCGCGATTTCGTCGACCTCGAGGGTCGCGACGATGAAGATGATGATCGCGCCGGTGGTCAGGATGGCGACCGTCGGCGTGTTGAATCGCGGGTGGATGTACTCGAACTTCTTCAGGAAGAGGTCGTCGCGGCTGAGCGCGAGCGGATACCGGGAGGCGGTCAGGATGCCGGCGTTGGCGGTGCTGACGAGCGCGAGCACGGCCGCCAGGATGATACCGACGACCGCAAGCGTCCCGACGGGGACGCCGAAGAGGATCGACTCACCGAACAGGAGTTCGGTCGCCAGCGCCATGGGTTCCTCGGAGGCGGCCAGGTCTTCGGCTTCCATCACGCCGACGAGGACGAACACGAGCAGTGCGTAGAGAAACGCCGTAACGACGAGCGAGACGAGCAGCCCGAGCGGGAGGTTCCGGCCCGGGTTCTCGATCTCCTCGGCGACCGCAGCGACTTTCGTGACGCCTGCGTAGGAGACGAGCACGAGTGCCGTTGCGGTGAGCACGCCGTCGAGCCCCTCGCTGAAGAACGGATCGTAGTTCGCGCCGTCGACCTGGATGATCGTCGCCGCGACGAACACCGAGAGTATCACGAGCATCACGATCACCATCACCAGCTGGATGCCACCGGTCTGCTTGACACCGATCAGGTTGATGGCGATGAAGATGATCGCGAACGTGATCCCGAGCGCGCGGACGCCCGGAATCTCGAGGGCCATGCCGAGACCGGGAACCGCCAGATCCCAGGTCGGGAGCGTGTAGATGAAGTTGATGTAGAACATGCCGCCGTAGAGCGCGAGCGAGCCTTTGAGCATCAGCATCAGCCAGGTGCCGAGGCCGGCGATCGTCCCGAACGACGGGCCCAGGCCCCGCTCGATGAAGACGTAGTCACCGCCAGCTTCGGGCATCGCCGTTCCGAGTTCGGCGATGCTCAACGCCGCCGGAACGACCAGAATCGCCGCGATCACGAACGCGAGGATTACGGCTGGACCTGCCTCCGCCATGGCGATCCCGGGGAGAATGAAGATCCCGCTACCGATCATCGCGCCCATGCTGATCGCGATTACGGCGAACAGTCCCAGGTCGCGCTCGAGATCCTTCGTCATCGACTTCCCGTTTCAAACGGAAGGTAAGAAACCTTCGCATTTCAGAACCGAGTGTGATATCTACCCAAACCAAATAACAATCACGGACATAAAAACCGATATCCGACTACGAATGATCAATTTTGTCGGATCGTCGAATGCAGCGCGGCCAGTACGGCCTCGAGTGACGTCGGCTCGAGATCGCTCCAGGGAGACCGATCGCCGAGTCGGCTCGGTGAGGGTTCACTCCCGTCGTTCCAGGGGCGGGCGGCGAGACGGCCCAACCCACGGTGTTTTTAACACCCGGGCGTGTAGTGGAGACTACCGAAACCCGCGGGCAAGTGCGTTCGAGGCCGTGACGGCTGTTACGGCCAGTTCGGAGGAGTTCTCCTCCGGGAACGCATAGCGGGATGGCCGACGCGCTGAAAGACGCCGGGGCCGCACGACCGGGAGTCCGCGGACCGTTTCGATGAGAGTCCACCCCACGGCTTTCAGTACAACGAACCATGGAAATCGAAATCGCAACAATTGGCGGCTACGAAGAAGTCGGGCGGCAGATGACTGCCGTCCGCGCCGGTAACGACGTGGTCATCTTCGACATGGGTCTGAACCTCTCGCAGGTGCTGATCCACGACAACGTCGAAACCGAGCGAATGCACAGTCTCGACCTGATCGACATGGGCGCGATCCCCGACGACCGCGTCATGTCCGACCTCGAGGGCGACGTCCAGGCGATCGTCCCAACCCACGGCCACTTAGATCACATCGGCGCCATCTCGAAACTGGCCCACCGGTACAACGCACCGGTCGTCGCGACGCCGTTTACGATCGAACTCGTCAAACAGCAGATCGAGGGCGAACAGAAGTTCGGCGTCGAGAACGACCTGATCAAGATGGACGCCGGCGACTCGATGACGATCGGCGACCACGGCGTCGAACTCGAGTTCGTCAACGTCACGCACTCGATCATCGACGCGATCAACCCCGTCCTCCACACGCCCGAAGGCGCCATCGTCTACGGACTGGACAAACGGATGGACCACACGCCGGTCATCGGTGACCCGATCGACATGAAGCGGTTCCGCGAGATCGGTCGCGAGGGTGAAGGCGTCCTCTGTTACATCGAGGACTGTACCAACGCGAACAAGAAGGGGCGGACGCCCAGCGAAAACGTCGCCCGCGAACACCTCCGTGACGTCCTTTACAGCATGGAGGACTACGACGGCGGCATCGTCGCGACGACCTTCTCGAGTCACATCGCCCGCGTGACGAGCCTCGTCGAGTTCGCCGAGGACATCGGCCGTCAGCCCGTCTTGCTCGGCCGCTCGATGGAGAAGTACTCCGGCACCGCCGAGCGACTCGACTTCGTCGACTTCCCCTCCGATCTGGGAATGTTCGGCCACCGCAAGTCCGTCGACCGAACGTTCAAACGCATCATGAACGAGGGCAAGGAGGACTACCTGCCCGTCGTCACCGGTCACCAGGGCGAGCCCCGCGCGATGCTCACCCGGATGGCACGTGGCGAGACGCCGTACGAACTGGACGACGGCGACAAGGTCGTCTTCTCCGCCCGGGTCATCCCGGAGCCGACCAACGAGGGCCAGCGCTACCAGGCCGAGAAACTGCTCGGGATGCAGGGCGCTCGCGTCTACGACGACATCCACGTCTCCGGCCACCTCAACCAGGAGGGCCACTACGAGATGTTAGACGCCCTCCAGCCCCAGCACATCATCCCCGCCCACCAGGACCTGAAAGGCCTGTCGGGCTACGTCAACCTCTGTGAGAGCGAGGGGTACAGGATGGGGCGGGACGTCCACGTGTCGCGCAACGGGAACCTCATCCAGCTCGTCGACTGATATGACCAGTCCAGAGGCACGAGAGAAGGCGGTACTCGAGGCCGTCCGCGAGCGACGCGAACTGGTCAACGAGGCGATCCCCGACGAGTTGCCGATTCAGAAGCCGGAGCGGCTCTACGAGGCCTCACGGTACCTGCTCGATGCGGGTGGCAAACGGCTGCGTCCAACCGTCCTGCTTACGACGGCGGAAGCCCTCGCCGACGTCGAGCCGCTGAGCGAGTCCTACCGAACGTTCCCCACGCTCGACGAGAACGGCTACGAACGCGACGCGGACGACGCGACGCAGGTCCCGGAGACCGTCGACGTGATGGACGCCGCCGTCAGCGTCGAAGTCATCCAGTCGTTTACGCTGATCCACGACGACATCATGGACGACGACGACCTCCGTCGCGGGGTGCCGGCGGTCCACAAGGCCTACGACCTCGAGACGGCGATCCTCGCCGGCGACACGCTCTACTCGAAGGCGTTCGAGATCATGCTCGAGACGGGCGCCCCGCCGTCCCGGACCGTCGAGGCGCTCGAGGTCCTCGCGACGACCTGTACGAAGATCTGTGAAGGGCAGTCGCTCGACGTCACCTTCGAGGAACGCGACGGCGTCACGCCCGAAGAGTACCTCGAGATGGTCGAACAGAAGACGGCGGTGCTGTACGCCGCCTCCGCCTGCCTCCCCGCGATCTTGCTGGGCGCGGACCAGGAAACCATCGACGCCCTGTACGGCTACGGGCTCGACGTCGGCCGCGCGTTCCAGATCCACGACGACGTGCTCGACCTGACCGTCCCGAGCGAGAAACTCGGCAAGCAACGGGGGAGCGACCTCGTCGAGAACAAACAGACGCTCATCACGGTCCACGCCCGCGACCAGGGCGTCGACGTCGAGTCGCTGGTCGACACGGACGACGTCGACGCCGTGACGGACGCCGAGATCGAGGAGGCCGTCGCCGAACTCGAGGCGGCGGGCTCGATCGAGTACGCGAACGAGATGGCCCGCGACCTCGTCGACCAGGGCAAGGCCCGACTCGAGGTGCTGCCCGAAAACGAGGCGCACGAGCTGCTGGC
>LKMK01000106.1 GCA_001563805.1 Natrialbaceae archaeon B1-Br10_E2g2 | reverse complement strand
TCGGCTCGTTCGAGCGGTTCCGCGAGGTCGCCGAAACCGACCCCGACCGACTCGAGGGCGTCGACGACGTGGGCGAGACCGTCGCCGCACAGATCCACGACTTCTTCACCAGCGAGGCGAACGCCGAGGCCGTCGACGATATCCTCGAGCACGTCTCACCCCAGGAATCGGACCTCGAGTCCGGCGGCGACGAACTCGAGGGGCTGACGTTCGTCTTCACGGGCTCGCTGTCCGGCGTCACGCGCAGCGAGGCCGCCGAGACCGTCGAGGCCCACGGCGCGAACGCGACGGGCAGCGTCTCGGGCAACACCGACTACCTCGTCGTCGGCGAGAACCCCGGCCAGACGAAGCGCGACGACGCCGAGGCCAACGACGTGCCGATCGTCGACGAGGACGAGTTCCGGGCGTTGCTGGCCGAGCAGGGCATCGACCTCGAGTGACGGCCAGCGACCGTCGACGGTTCGAGGGTCTCGGTTCCGGCTGAGTCGCCGAGGTGGGACGGTCGAGCCCCCGAGAGGGTTTTCCGCGTGGGCTCGCTGGTTCTCGTATGGCTGATTCAGACCCCGATCTCATCGTCTTCGAACTCGCCGGCTGTCCTTACTGTGCGAAGGTTCGTCGCGTGCTCGAGGCCCTCGACCTCGAGTACGAATCGCGATCCGTCCCTCGCGCCCGGAGCGAGCGGACGGCCGTCTACGAGGCGAGCGGGCAGTACGGCGTCCCGGTGCTCGTCGATCGGACGAACGGCGTCGAGGGGCTGGCCGAAAGCGACGACATCGTCGCGTACCTCTCCGAGGAGTACGGCGACGGCCAGCCGCCACAGCCGTCGGGGCTGGTCGACCGCGTACTCGCCCGGTTGTTCTGAACGAGGCACTCGAGAGGACTCGTAGCTACTCCTCGCTCGGCAGTCGTTTTGCGAGCGCCCGCACCGCCTCGAGTCCCTGGACCTCTCCCTCGCGTTCCGGCAGCGTGACGACCTCGAGATCGTCGAACGTCTCGCGGATCTCTCGAACCCGCGTTTCGTGGCGCTCGTAGCGGGCGTGACAGCGCGAGCAGTCCGGATCCGGCTCCTCGAGCACCTGGTTCACCACCAGACGGCCGACCGAGACGTCGGCCTCCCGAAGCCGGTCGACCAATCGCTCAGATTCGGCGATCGCCATTCGCTCGGGGAGCAAGACCACGCGAAACTCCGTCGTTTCGGTGTCGGTGAGCAACTCGCGGGCCCGTTCGAGTCGCGACTGAAACGCGACGAGGTCGTCCTGGTCGCCGCTCGAGCCGGTCATCGCCGCCATCGGGCCCAGGACGGCGCTGCGAGCGGCGGTGCCGATCCGGCGAACCTGCCCGCGCAGCGAGCGGGTGGTCTCCAGAGCGAGACCGACCACTTCGGGGGTGTCGAACAGCCGGAGCGTGTGACCGGTCGGTGCGGTGTCGAAGACGACGACGTCCCAGCGCCCGTCGTCGACGTACTCGACGAGCAGATCCAGCGCCGCGAGTTCGTCGCTGCCGGCGGGCGCGCCCGACGCGAAGACCCGTTCGACCTCCTCCTCGTCGAGTCGGATGCCGGCGCTCCGGAGATCCGCGGCGAGGGCCGTCGCGATGCGCTCGTAGCGTTCTTTCTGGGTCTCGGCGTCGATCTCGACGGCCCACAGCCCGGCGTCGCCATCGCGGGTGGCTCCCTCGAGTTCGGTCGGCTCCGGGCCGAGGTCGACCTCGAGCGAGTCCGACAGCGAGTGTGCGGGGTCCGTCGAGACGACGAGCGTCTCGCGGCCGGCGTCGGCCAGTCGAAACGCGGTCGCGGCCGCACAGGTCGTCTTGCCGACGCCGCCTTTGCCGCCGTAGAAGATGCAGTCGGGCATTCGAACGCGGCTACCCCGGGGAGGCACCTAAGTCTCGTGCCGGACGTCAACGCCAGTGCCGACGGGCAGCGGGATGAAACGACGAACCGAGCGAGAACGGCGATCGGTCCGACGGGGTATCGAACGGCCGCTCAGAGATCGACGCGGTCGAAGCGATAGAGCGCGACCGCGATCGGGGTGACGATCCAGAACAGGAGGACGACGAACGAGAACCAGTCCTGGAGGTAGAACGGGATCGAGCCGTCGAACATGGCCTCCTCGAGTGCGACGCCGAGTTCGGTCTCGGCGGCACCCGTGACGATCGAGAGCGCGTTGTTGTAGGCGTAACCGGGATCGATCGACTCGATGAAGTACGCCCAGTCGGGGAGCCGTTCGTTCGTCATGGTCTCGCCGTCGAGTTCGAACTCGTACTCCTCGCCGGAGAGGTAGCCGAAGTTCATCAGCAGTCCGATCGCCTGCATGATGGCGTTCCAGACGATGTAAAAGAGGACGAAGACGCCGACCATCGCCGCGCCGGCGATCGTCGTCGAGCGAGTGAGCGAGGAGAGCGCGACGGCGATACTCGTGTAGGCGACGCCGTAGAGGATCGACATCGCGAGCAGGCCGACGTAGTCGGTGACGTCGAACGTGCCGAGCAAGGCCGCCACCACGATCGCCGCGAGGACGAAGCCGACGACCAGCGAGATCGACAGCACGGCAGAGCGACCGATGAGTTTGCCGAGTAGCACGTCCTTTCGGGAGTGCGGCAACGAGAGCAAGATCTTGATGCTCCCACGTTCGCGCTCGCCGGCGATCGCCTTCCAGCCCAGAATCAGGGCAATCAGCGGGATCACGAGTCGGGTGATCTCGCTGACGAAGACCACGAGCGCCTCCGTTGTCGCGCCGGCCTGGGCGATGTCCTCGCCGAAGTAGGAGACGACGCCGGTAATCGTGACCAGTAGCGTGAAAAAGAAGACGCTCAGTCCCCAGAACAGCCACGAGCGGACGGCGTCCTGGAAGTCTTTTCTCGCGACCGCCCGGACGCTGTCTGGATTGATCGAACTCGAGGGTGCCGTGGTTTCGCCGGCCGCGGCGGCGTCCGTTTCGGTGCCGGTGTCCGCACTCATCGGGCGTGCACCTCCGTTCCCCCGTCGGCCGTGTACGACTGGAAGACGTCCTCGAGCGACGCCTCACGGGTCGAGAAGTCCCGTACCTCGACCCCGTGCTCTTCGAGTTCGCTGAGTACGGCGGTCTTCGAGCCATCGACGCCGACGACAAGCGTCGGGGGGTCACCGTCCTCGGCGGTAGCGCTCGAGACGTCGGGCAGCGAGCGGACGGCCTCGAGGGCGTCGTCGTCGATCCGATCGACGGTCACGCGCAGGGTCGTCCCGTCGCCGACGGACTCGCGGAGGCCGGCGACGGTGTCGATAGCGACCATCTCGCCCTCGCGGAGGATGCCGACGCGGTCACAGACCGCTTCGACCTGCTCCATGATGTGACTCGAGAAGAAGACGGTCGCGCCGCGGGCGTTCTCCTCGCGGACGATCTCGCGCATCTCACGGGCGCCGTTGGGGTCGAGCCCGGTGGAGGGCTCGTCGAGGATCAGGAGGTCGGGTTCGCCCACGAGCGCCATCGCGAGCATGAGCCGCTGGGACATCCCCTTCGAGAAGCCGCCGGCTTTTTTGTCGATCGCGTCCTCGAGGCCGACGCGCTCGAGGAGCGCCAGCGGGTCGTCGTCGGCGCCTTTCGACTCGATGGCGAACTCGAGGTGCTGGCGGGCCGTCAGGCGGTCGTAGGTCTCGACGCCCTCGGGGAGGACGCCGGTCCGTGAACGGATCGTCCGACTGTGGGCCTGGGCGTCGAGGCCGAGGACCTCGACGCGGCCGGCGGTCGGCCGGATGAAATCGAGGAGGACGTTGATCGTCGTCGACTTGCCGGCACCGTTTGGCCCCAGAAATCCGAACACCTCGCCCTCTTCGACCTCGAACGAGAGGTCGGAGAGCGCGAGCAGTTGCCCGTAAGATTTGGTCAAGCCGTCGACTCGAATAGCAGACATGGCTGGATTCACACGCGCGTATCCGATAAGGTTTGTTTTTCCAGGTCGATAATCTACACCTGGCCAGTAGAGAATAAATCCGTCTACCGAGCACAAACTGGCTCGAGAGGCCGTCTCGAGTCACGAGCCAATGTGCGGGTAAAGGTGGGTCGATCACGAGCCAATGTGCGGGTAAAGGTGGGTCGATCACGAGCCAATGTGCGGGCAAAGGTGGGTCGACCGCGAGCAAATGTGCGGACCGTGGAGGTTTCGACCGCGAGCTCGTGACCGATCGCACCGAGCCCATGAACTGCTGGCAGAAATCTTTAAGAGCGGTTGCGCTCGAGGATCCGGACGGGAAATGGGGGACCCACTCGTACTTTGTGTGGACGGGAGCGAGCGGCTCGAACGGGCGATAACCGACCACCTCGAGCGTCGAGCGAGCGAGCTCTCACTCGAGTTCGTCTCGGTCGCGGAGGCACGTGACCGAGTCGGGTCCTCAAGACAGGCGGGCGTTGTCGTGGGGACGCCATCGGACGAACGCGGCGTCGACGTCGTCAGGCAGATTCGAGGACTCGACTCGACGGTCCCGATCGTGTACCTGGCCGACGGGGACGTCCTCGAGACGGTCTGTGCACTGGCGAACGGGGCGTCGGACTACGTCGAGCGAGCGGCCACCATCCGGTGGCCGGCGACGCTCCTCGAGCGCCTCGAGCGGCTGGTCTCGGAGACGGCGCCAGGGTGGTCGGCCGATCAGGTAGCGGTACGACTCCGCGAAGAGGTCGCTGCGCTCCGGGCCGACAGCGTCGACGGGCGGCGAACGCCGGACCGGCGGTTCGAGGCGATCTTCAACAACACGTACCAGTTCACCGGATTGCTCAAGCCGGACGGGACGGTGATCGAAGCGAACGAGACGGCGCTCTCGTTCGGCGGCCTCGAGCGATCTGACGTCGTCGGCGTCCCGCTGTGGGAAACCCCCTGGTTCGGGACGGACGACGAGACGCGACGCGTCGCCCGCGAGGCGATCGGTCGAGCGCGCGCTGGCGAGATGTACCAGACGGACGTTCGCATCGAAGGCGCCGATCGAGCGGCGAGCATCGACTTTTCGGTCCGGCCGATCACCGACGACCGCGGCGAGGTCACGACGCTCGTCGCCGAGGGACACGACGTCAGCGAACTCAAAGCCTACGAGCGGCGACTCGAGAACCAGCGGGACAACCTCGAGTTGCTCAACCAGGTCGTCCGCCACGACATCCGCAACGACCTCCAGCTCGTCCAGGCCTACGCCGGCTCGCTCGAGCCCCACGTCGACGAGGACGGTCGAGAGGCCCTCGGGGTCGTCCTGGAGGCCGCCGAGGACGCGATCGATCTCACGGCGACGGCTCGCAACCTCGCCGCGGTGATGCTCGAGGAGGAAAGCGACACGCGGTCGATCCCGCTCGAACCGACGCTCGACCAGCAACTCGAGGAGGTCGACTCCGGCTATCCCGACGCCGTCGTGACGGTCGAGGGATCGATCCCGAGCGTCGTCGTCGAGGGGACGGACCTCCTCGGAGCGGTCTTTCGAAACCTCCTGAAGAACGCGATCCAGCACAACGACGCGCCGGTTCCGGAAGTCACGGTCGGATCGGCCGTCCGCGACGGACGAGTGGAGGTACGGATCGCGGACAACGGCCCCGGGATCCGTGACGCACAGAAAACGGAGATCTTCGGCGAAGGTGAAAAGGGCCTCGAGAGCGGCGGCAGCGGGATCGGACTCTACCTCGTCAACACGCTCGTCGAGAACTACGGCGGCGAGGTGTGGGTCGAAGACAACGAGCCGCGAGGAGCGGTTTTCGTCGTTCGGTTGCCGATCGCCGACTCGAGCCGGTGAGCGTGTCGATCGCCGACTCGAGCCGCTGAAGGTGGGCTCCACCCCACGATCGATCAGCGGGCGTGAACGTTCTTGGCGCTCGACGGCGTAGTGGTCGAATCGATGGAGTGGACCGAGCGCGTCGAGCAGCTGTTGTACGACGCCGAGACGGAGAGCTGCCGGGTGGCCGTCGGCGACGCGACGATCGTCATCACGAGCCACCGCGTGCTCGCGTTCACGCCCGGGGAGGGGCCCCGCTATCGGGCCGTCGACCGGCCGAACGTCGGTCAGGTCACGGTCGACTCGACCGGCCGCACTCGAGCGGTCGCCTGGAGCGCCCTGTTCGCGCTCGTCGCCCTCTCGAGTGGCGCCCTGGCGGTGCTGTTCAGCTTCGCCGATCTGGTGCCCGACCTCGGCGTCGACGACGGCGAGGGAACGCCGGGCGACGACCTCGCGGATGAGCCGTTCGGGCTCCTCGAGACGACGCTCGCCGCGCTCGACCTGGCCGTCGTCGCGGTCGCCCTCCTCTCGGCGCTCGTCGCGGCTGGCTTTCTGTTGCGGTACGTCCGTTCTCGGTCCCGTCGCGTCGTGATCGAGGTCCACGGCGACGAGAACCTCGAAATCCCGCTTCCCACTGGCGCCGTCGGCACGGCCGTGGTCGACCTCCGGACCGCGGTCGGGCCGAAACCGACGCCAGAGGACGAATCGTTCGAGCCCACCCGGGAACCGCCGACGGAGTCCGGCCCCCTCGACGTCCGCGGCGACGTCGGAGCCGACCACGAGGCTGCGCCGGCACGCGGGAGCGAGCGGGATCCAGCGTTCGGAGAGCGCGAAGATCGATTCGGCGGGAACGGAGACGACCCCCTCGAGGGCCCAGGCGAGGATCACGGCACCGAACCGGATCCCCTCGAGTCCGAGCGGTCGACGGATGAGGACGCCGGAGAGACGGGCGCGTTCGTCTTCGGCGACCGGACCCGGGAGAACGGTCCCGAACGGAGAGCGCCCGGGGACGAGGCAGTCGCCGAGGCGGACGCAGCCGCAGTGGACGAGGAGCCGTCGGGTGACGACGACGGCAGCGCGTGACGTCAGGCTGAAAGCCGCCGACGACCTAGGGCCGCCGATGAACGCCGAGGGGGTTCGCGACCGCGCCGGATCGCTACCGCGCGAGCCTGGCGTCTACCAGTTCCGGGAGGGCGAGACGACCCTCTACGTCGGAAAGGCCGTCGACCTCCGGAGCCGCGTCCGGTCGTACGCCGACCCGCGCAGTGCCCGCATCCGGCGGATGGTCGACCGTGCCGACGACGTCGAGATCGCGGTCACCGACACCGAGACGCAGGCGCTGTTGCTCGAGGCGAACCTGATCAAGCGCCACCAGCCCCGCTACAACGTCCGGCTCAAAGACGACAAATCGTATCCGATGGTCCAGCTGACCGCTCACGAGGCGCCGCGGATCGAGGTCACCCGCGACCCGGCGGAGTCGGCGACCGTCTTCGGCCCCTACACCAACAAGGGCCGCGTCGAGACCGTCGTGAAGGCCCTGCGCGAGACCTACGGTGTCCGGGGCTGTTCGGACCACAAGTACGCGGGCCGCGACCGGCCCTGTCTCGACTACGAGATGGGGCTCTGTACGGCCCCCTGTACCCGCGAGATCGACCTCGAGGACTACCGCGAGGACGTCACCGCCGTCGAACGCTTCTTCGAGGGCGAGACCGGGGTTCTCGCGGACCCGCTGCGCCGGGAGATGGAGACCGCCGCCGAGGAACGCAACTTCGAACGGGCGGCGAACCTCCGGGATCGCCTCGAGACGGTCGAGGTCTTCCACGGCGAGGGCGGCGAGGCGGTCCAGTCGGTCGGCGACGAACGCGCCGTCGACGTCCTCGGCGTCGCCATCGAGGGCGAAGACGCCACCGTCGCCCGACTGCGCGCCGAACACGGCAAACTCGTCGACCGGGAACGCCACTCGCTCGAGGCGCCCGGGGCGAGCGACCCAGCCCCGGGGCCGACCGGCGACGAGGGCGTCGGCGAGACGGGCGGCGTCCCCGCCGTCCTCGCGGCCTTCCTCGTCCAGTACTACGCCGAACGCGACCTCCCCGACGCCCTGTTGTTGCCCGAACGCCACGGCGACGACGAGGTCGCCGCCTGGCTCGAGGCCGAGGGCGTCTCGGTTCGGGTCCCCGGCGCGGGTCGAGAGGCCAAACTGGTCGAACTCGCGCTGAAGAACGCCCGCCGGAACGTCGGCCGCCGCGACGAGTGTGGCATGCTCGCCGACGCGCTGGGGCTCGACTCGGCGCGGCGAATCGAGGGCTTCGACGTCAGCCACGCCCAGGGCACCGCCGCCGTCGGCAGTAACGTCACGTTCGTCGACGGCAGCGCCGAGAAAGCCCACTATCGCCGAAAGAAGCTCACCGACCAGAACGACGACTACGACAACATGCGGGCCTTGCTCGAGTGGCGGGCGGGCCGCGCCGTCGAGGGTCGTGACGACCGGCCGGATCCCGACCTGCTCGTGATCGACGGCGGCGAGGGCCAGCTCGGGGCCGCCCGCGACGCGCTCGCCGCCGTCGGCTGGGACGTGCCCGCCATCGCGCTGGCCAAAGCCGAAGAGCGCGTGATCACCCCTGACCGCGACTTCCGGTGGCCCGACGACGCCCCACACCTCCACCTCTGCCAGCGGGTGCGCGACGAGGCCCACCGCTTCGCCGTGCAGTACCACCAGACCGTCCGCGACGAGGTCACGACCGTCTTAGACGACGTTCCGGGCGTCGGTCCAGAGACGCGAACGCGCCTGCTCGGCCGGTTCGGCAGCGTCGAGAACGTCCGCGAGGCGAGCCTCGAGGACCTCCGGAGCGTGCCGGGCGTCGGGCCAAAGACGGCGGAGACGATCAAGTCGCGACTGTGACGGCACACGAGTTCCGGGTGTGACTCGCTCGAGTCGGCCAGCGAATCCGAACGGCCCCCTCGAGGTCGGCCCCGAAGAGTGAGCGGGGCGGGGCACCGAAACAGGGGGATGGCTTCTCGAGCAATCGGCCGTGAGCCGACGAACTTTTGCTCCGTGCGGCGAGCCTCGGTCTATGGACGACGAGACAGTCGGGATCGCCCTCGTATTGATCTCCGCAGTCGGCTTCGGGACGCTGGGAATCTTCGGCGTGCTGGCAGCCGACGAGGGGCTGTCGATCCCGACGGTGCTGGCGCTTCGCTTTGCCCTCGCAGCGGTCGTCGTCTGGGCCGTCCTCTGGTTCCAGGGCCGATTTCGACTGCTCAGGGGTCGAATGCTAGCGATCGCGTTCGCGCTCGGCGCCGTCGGCTACGCGACCCAGAGCGGGCTGTACTTCCTCGGCCTCGAGTTCATGACCGCCGGGATGGTCGCCATCGTCCTCTACACCTATCCTGCGTTCGTCGTCTGTCTCGTCGCGATCGTCAACCCGAGTCGGGTGACGACGGTGCTGGTGGTCGCACTCGGGCTGTCGATCGGCGGCGTCGCGCTCATCACCGGCGCCGATCCGGCGGGCGCCGATCCAGTGGGCGTCTTCGTCGTCCTCGGCGCGGCACTCGCGTACTCGCTGTACATCGTGGTGAGCCAGCGGGCGCTGCTCACCGTCGACGCCGAGATACTGACCGCCTTCGTCCTCCCTGCAGCAGCCGTGAGTTTCGTCGTCTTCGGCCTCGGGACGGGGACGCTCGCGATGCCGGACGGCGCGAGTGCGTGGGCCGTCGCGCTGGCGATCGCGATCCTCGCGACGGTCGTCCCCGTGCTCACCTTCTTCGCCGGCATCGCCAGGATCGGCGCGAGCCGCGCGAGTATCATCAGCACCGCCGAGCCGGGTGTGACGGTCGCCCTCGGCGCGCTCGTGCTAGGCGAACCCGTCACGGCCGTCACAATCGTCGGCGGCACCCTCGTCGTCGTCGGCGTGATCCTCATCCAGCGCGAAGGGGCCTGACCCCGTTGTGAGTGCAAGGGCAGGGCTATTTTACAGCGCCCACGCTGGTACGGTATGGCAGACGACGACGAACTCGAGGACCTGCTCGAGGAACTCGACAGCGGCGGCGACCTCGAGACGTCCCAGCAGCTCCTCTCGATCCGGATGGAGAGTCGACGCTACGGTAAACCGGTGACGATCGTCGAGGGGTTCGACCTCGAGCCCGCTGAAGTCGAGTCGACCGCCTCCGAGTTGAAACGGGCGCTGGGGACGGGCGGGACGGTCGACGACGGCCGAATCGAACTCCAGGGCGACCACCGTGATCGAGTGCCCGATCTGCTTCGCGAGCGTGGGTTCGACGTTCGTGAGTGAGCGCCCGGGCGAGCGCTCGCTGGCGGGGCTCCACTGTGTGAGTCACCCGTGAGAACCGGTGAGCCACTCGTGGGAACCAGTGGCCCGGTCGAAGTCATTTTAATGATACTCTGACAAGTACGCGCATGCACATCCGAGCAGCCGATCACGACGACTTCGAGGCGATCGAGGCCGTCGCCAGGGCCACGTGGCACGACACGTACGACGAACTCGAGGCGGACGTGATCGACGAAACCGTCGACGACTGGTACACCGACGACTCGATGCCGCTCGAGGCGCCGGGAACGGTCGT
>LKMK01000105.1 GCA_001563805.1 Natrialbaceae archaeon B1-Br10_E2g2 | reverse complement strand
GCGGTTATGACGCCGCCGGACGGGTCGAAAGCGACACTGCAGAGGGCATCGCCTACCAGCGACTCAAGCGCGCGAAGTGGTTCGGCGAGTGGCTCGAGGACGAAATCGCCGGCCTGTAGCGGTTCCGACGGGCGTGTAGCACCGTCCGCACACGCCCCGTCCGAGCCACGTCCGGCAGCGTTTCGCGGTCGGCCGCCGATCGGGTAGTTTTCCGGAGAGTCGTCCGATCAGAACACACTTGTCACCCGAAATTCATTAGTGCGGTAGGATGTTTGCCGCCGACAGTCTCACCGACGCCTTCCATCTGACGAACCGGTACCTCTCGGCCCTCTGGCTCCGCGGCTGGGTGAAACTCGGAGCCGTCCTCGTGTTTCTCGGCGGGTTCGGTCTGGCCCTCCAGTTGCTCAACGTCCCCGCGGAACTGGGTGTGCAGGCCCTCGAGGAGGGAGACGAACTCCTCCCCCTCGTGGCCGTCGGCGCTGTGGTCGTCCTCGCGATCTACGCCGCGTTCAGGTACCTCGCGGCGCTGCTCGAGTTCGTCTTCGTCGAATCGCTCCGGTCGGAAGCGATGTACGTTCGGCGATACCTCCGGACGAACCTGCGCCGGGGGCTGTGGCTGCTGGTGTTCCGGTTCGCGGTCGGGGTGGGCGCCGTCGTCGCGATCGCCGCCCCGATCGCGGCCGCCGTCGTCCTGGGTGACGTCTCCGATCCGAACGAGCTGTCGGACGGGGTCGTCGCCGCCTTCGTCGGCTACGCGCTGCTCGTGGTGCTCTGCTGGTTCGCCGTGAACACCCTCACGAACGGCTTCGTCGTCCCGATCATGCTCCACGACGGCCGAGGACCGTTCGGCGCCTGGCGGCGGTTCGTTCCCGTGATCGGCGCGAACTGGGCCGGCGTCCTCGCGTTCCTGCTCGTCGCCTGGACGCTCGGCGCCGCCCTCTGGGCGTTCTTTCTCGTCGTCGGTTTCTTCGCGGCGTTCGCCGGCCTGCTCCTCTGGGTGCTCCTCGCTGCCCTCCTGACGGCGGTCCACGACTCACTCGTGCTCGTCGCGGTCGCCGGACTGCTGGTCGGCTATCTCGCCTACCAGTACGCGGTAGCGCTCCTCGAGTCGCCCGTCCGGAGTTACGTCCGGTACTATGCGATCGGGATCCTCGGCGCGACCGACGACTCGCTCGACCTGGTCGCCGACCGCCGGGCCGCGATCGCCGCCGGAACCCGGTCGGGTGCCGATCCGGGACCGATGCGACCGACGTCAGATCTCGAGCGCCCCGACCGGCCGACGGACGTCGAGGGTCCGGGAGTCGAACCTGCGACGGGAGACGCACCCGGTGAGCCCGCCGACCGAGCGTTCGACGATCCCGTCTGGGAAGACGAAAGCGTCTGGGACCTGCCGGCGGCGTCCCGGACCGACGACGATGACGAGCCGGCGTCGGAGCAGACCGACGACGCGAGCGAGCCGTTGGAACGGGCCGACGAGCCTGCCGACGGCAACGATGGCTCGAGCGACGGTGGAGCCGACGACTCAGCGGACGAGGACACCGACGACTCCAGCTGAGGAGACTCGAGCGCCAGCTACCGGGGCTCAGAGCAGGCGAACCGCACCCATCGCGAGGAAGAGCGCGCCGAAGCCGGCCAGCACCGCGGCACTGAGGGCGGCGACGACGGGGGCGAGAGCGTCGACGCGCCGCCCTGCCGAGACGAGCGCGGCGGGATAGACGACGATCCAGATCGCGATGCCGGCGAAGAAGCCGACCAGGAGCGTCGCGGAGCCGGTCTGGACCACCAGCGTGCCGGCGAGGAGGTCGCCGACGGCGGGGACGTGCGCGAAGACGTCGAGCCGACCGGCCTCGAGTAGGCCGACGCCGACGGTGAGCCAGAAGCCGATCTGGTAGGGGTTGGTCAACGAGAGCGCGAACGTCTTGCGAAAGCCTGTCGAAGCGGGCTGGCCGCCATCGGTGAACGAAGCAGCGTTGCGGGCCTCCTCGATTGCGCCGACCGCGAAGTAACACATCAGCAGACCACCGACCAGATAGAGGACGGGCCGGACGGTCGGGACGCCGTCGACGATCGCGACGACGCCGCCGAGCGTGAGGACGAAAAAGAGCACGTCCGCGGTCATCGCTCCCAGGCCAGCCCGGAAGCCCGCCGTCCAGCCGCGGAGGACGCTCTCCTCGGCGATGATGGCGTTCATCGGTCCCGGCGGGGCCGCGAGCGCGAGGCCGAAGACGGCCCCCGCGAGGAGCGTAACCAGCGTCGTGAGCACGGTCTCGAGTCGGTGCCAGGCCGTGAAAAACACAGCGACTGGCCCGCTCCATCAGCTGAATTATCCCACTCTCAGTGTACAACATCGTCGGGTGTTGAGGCGATTCGTACCAGCGTGTCGGATCAAGTCGGTCGAACTGAACCCCATCCCATCGACGGCGACCGGTCCACAAACACCGACCTACATTACGCGAGGGCCGTAACCTGGTGTATGGGCTTTCACACCTTCGATCCCGACCGTGCCCCGGACCTCGAGGACGTCACCCGTTACCGGTGGTGTTCCCAGGAGGAACTGTTGACCTGGCTCGAGGCCCACGGCGAACAGGTCGTCGCCGACCTCGGCAGCGGGACGGGCTTTTACGCCGACGACGTCGCCCGGTACGTCGGGAGCGTCTACGCCATCGACCTCCAGACGGAGATGCACGAGTTCTACCGCGAGAAAGGCGTCCCGGAGAACGTCGACCTGATCCAGACGCCCGTCGACGACCTCCCGCTGGCCGACGACAGCCTCGACGCTGCCTTCTCGGTCGACACCTACCACGAGTACGAAAGCGAGGAGAGTCTGGCCGAACTGGCGCGCGTCCTTCGCCCGGGCGGCCGCGTCGTCACCGTCGACTGGTCGGCGACCGGCGACCGCGTCGCGGGGCCGCCGCTCGAGGAACGCTACGCCCTCGGCGACGCCGTCTCACACTTCACAGACGCCGGCTTTACCATCACTCACGCCGTCGACCGCCACGAGACCTACGTCTGCGTCGCGCGGCGCTGACCAGCGGCCGGCCGTCATCCACCGGCAGGTCGACCGCCGACACCCGTCGTCTGCCGGCCCAGGCCTTTGGCACACGATCCCGTAGCTGGCGCTATGGACTGCGGACGGATCGCCCGACTCGGTCACTCGCCGACCCGACGGCGGCTCCTCATCGGGGCCGGCCTGGTGGCGACCGCGGGCTGTCTCGAGGACGATGCGAGCGGCGAGTCGACAGCCGGGAGCGACGAGCCAACCGACCCGCCGTTCGAACTCGCCACCGTCGACGCACCCGGCAGCGAGGCTGAATCGGCGACCGTCCCTGCGAGCAATCGTCCGCTGCTCGTCAACTTCACCCGGACCGGCTGTCCGACCAGCGAGGGCCTGCTCGAGAACGTCGACGAGGCGGCCGACCGGCTGGCCGCTGCCCGCGACCTCGAGTCGGGCGACGGCCTCGCCGTTATCTCGGTGGTCGACGCCACCTTCGGAAGCGACGAGTCGACCGACGAACTCGCCGACTGGTGGACCGCCCACGAGGGTGACTGGCCGCTCGCCGTCGACGAGGACGGCGCACTCACCGACCACTACGACGTGGGCGGTTTCCCCGTGCTCGTCGTGATCGACGCCGACGGCGAGACCCGCTGGCGCGAAACGGACGCAACGTCGACCGATACGATCGTCGACGGCGTTGCCGACGCGCTCGAGGACTGATAGCTGACTCGCCAGGCGGGCCAGCCCGGACGACGCGTTCAGCCCTCTCGCTCGGGCACTATCGGGTACGACTGGGCGCCGCCGTAGGAGTTGCGCGCGACGAGCGTCGCGACGGCGGCCGTCCCGTCGATCACCGACCGGCGGCGCTCGTCGTACGAGAGGATCGTCAGGTCGAGACACGCCCGCAGCAGGTCGTTCGACCGGTAGCGGTGGCGGTCGCTCGAGGGACCCACCTCGATCGGGTCGCTCGAGCGGAGGTGGTGTTCGTAGACGAGCACGCCGCCGGGAGCCAGCGCCTCCTTCAGCG
The DNA here is from genome assembly GCA_001563805.1 of Natrialbaceae archaeon B1-Br10_E2g2. GTDB lineage: Archaea > Halobacteriota > Halobacteria > Halobacteriales > Natrialbaceae > Natrarchaeobaculum. Next base: position 6,375 of record LKMK01000105.1, on the reverse strand, counting down.
CCGGGAGGTGCTCGAGCGCCGAGAAAAAGCTCACCGTGATCACGTCGTAGCGATCCGGTTCGAGGTCGGTTTCGGCGAGGTCGGCGCGTCGCCAGTCGACCTCGACGCCGTCCCGGTCGGCGCGCTCTCGGGCCTCTTCGAGGGCGACGTCGGAGACGTCGATCGCCTCGACGTCGTAGCCGTGGGCGGCCAGAAAGCGAGCGTTTCGGCCGGTCCCGGTCGCGACGTCGAGCGCGCGGCCCTCCGGCAGCGTCTCGATGCGGCGCTCGAGTTCGGGGATCGGCTCGTCGGGGAGGTCGAACGTCGGGTCCCGGTAGCGGTCGTTCCAGCGGTCGCGGTCGGACGTCACGGCTCGACCCACGGCTCGAGCGCTCTTGTACGTGTTCACTCGCCCGTCACGTTCGCTCGTCTGGTTCGCCCGTCTCGTTCGTCCGTCTCGTTCGTCCGTCTCGTTCGTCCGGTTCGGACACCGAACCAGTGAACGTTTTATGTCGAAGCCCCTAGGGGTGTCCATGCTCGAGCGCCCAGGCAACGACGGGGCCCGTGACCGTCCAGACCCACGGGACGGCTACTGCGAGTGCGGCGCTCACGGGAGACGAGCGCGGCGGCGACGGCCACGAGCGACGCGGCCGGAGGTGTGGGCCCGATGAAACGCCGCGAGGCCGTCGCTGGACTGGCGAGCGTCGGCCTTCTCGGTGGCGGCGTCGCGCTCTGGCGGAGCACGTCGGTCACGCCGGAGCCATCCGACGCGACCGAAGAGACGGACGACGACGACGCGTCGGACGAGCCCCAGTTCGAACTCGAGACGATCGACGCCGGCGAGAGCGAGGCCGGAACGATCCCGGTCCCCACCGACGGCGTGCTCCTCCTCAATTTCACCTCGCCGTCCTGTGGCACCTGCCAGCGACTGATGCCCCACCTCGAGGACGCGGTCGCGACGCTGAACGAGTCGTACGCGGACGTCCTCACCGTCGTCTCGGTGACGGCTCCGTTCTCGGAGGACGACCTCCGGGAGTGGTGGGCCGAACACGACGCCGACTGGTCGCTCGGCTCCGACCCCAGAGGTCGGCTCAGCACCCGGTATCGAATCACCGGCTACCCCGTCCTCGCCGCGATCGATTCCGACGGCGAGCTGCGCTGGGACGACGACGGCGTCGTCGAGACCAACGTTATCGTCCGCAACCTCGAGCCGATCCTCGAGGAGGCTCTCGAGGCCACCGACACGATAGACGCGGCCGACAACGAGGACGACAGCCAGGCAGTGGGCGACGACGCGGACGGCGACAACACTGACGACGACCCGGACGACGAATTCGCTGACGACGACCCGGACGACGAGCCTGCGGAGGAGACGGCCACGTAATGGAGACTCGAGTCACGGTTCTACGTTGGCGGTTCGGGTCGGCGACAGATTGCTTAAGATAGCGCGCAACCGTATCACCCGTCGTGAACGACTGGTCCCGGGAACGGTTACACTCGAGGTTGATGCTGGGCTGTCTCGTCCTCGGTGTCCCTGCGCTCGGCCTGATTCTGCTGAGCGCCGGCGGTGCCGTCGTCCACGCCGAGTCGCTGCTGGTCGGGGCGCTTCTGGTAGTGGTCGTGGGTGGCGTGCTGTTCGGGATCCTGTTCGAATCGAGGCGGGTGCTGCGGACGACGGCCGTCGCGGCCAGAGAGGCCGGAGAATCCGGACGGATCGTGGGGTCGATTCTCGGCGGGACGATACTAACACTCGCCCTGACTATCGAACTCGGCCTCTCGCCGGTGGTCGCAGCGGGGATCGTTGGGATCGCCGCCGCCCTCGTGGCGCCGACCGTCGCCGTTCCCGCCTACTGTGGTGCCTTCGTGGGCATGACCTCTCCCGAGCTCTTCACGACGTACTGGCACGCCGTGCTCGCTGGTGGGGTCGCAAGCGCCGTCTATCTCTTCGTCCAGCCGGTCTTCCACGGGATCGGGGGCAAACTCGGCACGACGGCGTTCGTCGGGGCGGCGATAACGGTCGTTTTGACCACCGGCACGTTTCACAGTGACCCACTCCCTGGCGGGGATACGATCCTCATCGTCGTCGGCTACTCGGCCGTCGGAGCGGTCGTGACGTTTTCGCTCCACACGCGCCTGCTCTCCGACCCTGTCCTCGCGTCGGGGATCGTCGGCGTCGTCGGCGGAGTCGGGTTACCCACGCTGTACGGCCACCCCGGCGACCTCGCGGCAGCGGGCGTCTTCGCCGCCTCGTTCGCCGGCATGACGACTCGAGAACGGATTCCGGACGAGCGATGGATCCTCCTCACGGGAGCCATGGTGGGGATCGTCGTCGTGTACACGACGCCGTATCTCGGTGGCTCCGGCGGAAAGTTGGGGACCATCGCGTTCGGCTCGAGCCTCGCCATCTATGGGTTCCTCGGACGGCTCCACCTCGTCCGGCTGCGACGGCATCTCGAGGACGTTCCACGGCGTGACGTGACGTGAGGGGGACTAGCCGTCAAAACGGTCGCGGAAGCGTACTCAGGCTTCCGCCTGCCAGGTCCGAACCCGGTCGGCGCTGACGCCGTCGACATCTTCGGCGACCGCGTCGGGGTCGGCCTCGGTGAGGTCCTCGAGGCTCTCGATTCCCGCGTCGGCGAGCTTTTCGACCGTCTTCGCGCCGATGCCGTCGATCGACTCGAGGTCGGAGCCGCTCTCGGATTCTCGAGCCTGGAACTCCCGATAGTTACAGATCGGACAGCCCAGTTCCCAGGGCTCGTCGCCGCTGTGGACGACGAGTTCGGGCAGCTCGTGTTCGTCACAGCGCATCTCGGTGACTTCGATCTCGCCGCGACGCGGGAGCGGCAGCGAGTACTCACAGTCGGGATAGCGCGTACAGCCGACGAGCCGGGAGCCGCTCTGGAGGGTCTTGATCGCGAGTTCGCCGCCCTCCTCCGAATTACAGTCCGGACACTCCCCGAGGATCGGACCCTCGCCGGCGTCTTCGGCCTTACAGAGCGGGCAGCCGTGGACGAACGTCTGACGGCCCGCGAGCATCTTGACCTCGTTCAGGTCGTGATCTTCACACTCGCGTTCCATGATCAGCGGCTTGCCCGTCGAGGGCAGCGGGAGCGTGAACTCACAGTCGGGGTAGCCGTCACAGCCGACGAAATACGAGCCGTGGCGACTGCGTCGAACGAGCAGGTCCTCGCCACAGTCCGGACAGGGGCCGAGACGCTTGTCGTCTTTGAGCGACTTCCGCAGGTGGTCGCCGATCTCCTCGCGGGAGTCCCCGAGGTTCTCGAAGATCGCCTCGAGCATCTCCCGGGACTCGTCGGTGACCTCCTCGAGGGTGGCCTCGCCGGAGGCGATGGCGTCCATGTCGGCCTCGAGCTGGGCGGTCATCTCCTCGCTGACGACCCGGTCGGCGTAGTTCTCGGCGGCCTCGACGACGGCCATCGCGAGCTTCGTCGGCCGCGGCGGATCGCTCTCGACGTAACCGCGGTCGTACAGTTTCTCGAGGATGTCGTGGCGGGTGGCTTTCGTCCCGATGCCCATCTTCTCCATCGTCTCGATGAGCCGCGACTGACCGTAGCGTCGCGGCGGCTGGGTCTCTTTCTCCTCGAGGTCGACCTCGGAGAGTCCGAGTTGCTCGCCTTCCTCGACGGCTGGGACGTGGTTCTCCGCGGTGCTGAAGTACGGGTATACCTCGTGGTAACCGGGTTCGACGAGCCGTTTGCCGTTGGCCTTGAGCCGGCAGTCGGCGACCTCGGCGACGACCTTGAGGTGTTCCCAGACGGCGGCGTCGGCGACCGTCGCGTAGAACCGGCGGACGACGAGTTCGTAGATCTCCCACTCGTCGTCGCTGACGTCGCCGCCGCGGGCAGGAATCTCGCCCGTCGGGTGGATCGGCGGGTGGTCGGTCGTCTCCTCGTCGCCCTCCGTGGGGACGATCTCGTCGGCCTCGAGTAAGTCCTCGGCGGCGTCGCCGAGCGTCGGGTGGCCGACGAACTCGTCGAGTAAGTCCTCGGGGACCAGGTCGTCTGGATAGACGGTGTTGTCCGTCCGCGGGTAGGTGATGTAGCCGGCGGTGTAGAGGTCCTCGGCGATCGACATCGCCCGCTGGGCGGAGTAGCCGAGCGCGCTGGCCGCGCGGATGAACTGGGTCGTGTTGAACGGCGTCGGCGGCGTGTCGGTCCGGGTACGCCGGTTCACGTCGACGACGGTCGCCGCGTCGTGACTCGAGAGCGTCTCGTAGACCTCCTCGGCGACGGCCTCCTCCCAGACGCGTTCGGCCTCGTTGTCCTCGTCGTCGCGGTAGAAGTACTGGGCCTCGAAGGACTCGTCGGCTTTCGAGAGGTCCGCGAACAGCTCCCAGTACGTTTCGGGATCGAACGCCTCGATCTCGCGTTCGCGGTCGACGATCAGCTTCAGCGTCGGCGACTGCACCCGGCCAACGGAGATGAAGTCGTTGCCGAGCTGGCCGGCCGACAGCGAGAGGAATCGGGTGAGCGCCGCCCCCCAGACGAGGTCGATGATCTGGCGGGCCTCGCCGGCGGCCGCCAGATCGAAGTCGAGATCGTCGGGCTCGTCGAAGGCGTTCTGCACCTCGTTTTCCGTGATCGAGGAGAACCGAACGCGGCGGATCGGGACCTCTTCGTCCACCTCGCGGACGATATCGTAGGCTTCCTTCCCGATGAGTTCACCCTCGCGGTCGTAGTCGGTCGCGATCGTCACGCGATTGGCCTTCCGCGAGAGGATCCGCAGCGTCGCGACGATGTTCTCTTTCGTCGCCGTCTTCTCGACGGCGGCGTCGATCAGTTCGACGGGTTCGACGTCCCGCCAGTCGGAGTACTCCGACGGGAAGTCGACGCCGACGACGTGGCCCGACAGCCCCACGCAGCGTTTGCCACCCCACGCGTAGACGTTCACGCCGTTCTCGCGACTCGAGTCGTAGGTCCCACCGCTCAGGATGTCGGCGATCCGTCTGGCGGCGTTATCCTTCTCGGTGATGATCAACTCCACCGCGGATCACCCCCCGGCACGGTTGGCCCCGGTCCCAGCAGCGAGCGAGTGTCGCACATCGTCGGGCGGTACGCCTGAGTATCTGATAACGCTTTCGCCAAAACCGACCGACAGCGCGGGTGTGCGTGCGGTCGGGAGGGACGCGCTCGCGTGGCGCCGCCCTGGCTGACCGGTCAGCCCGAGACCGGCGGAACTGCAGACGCTCAGGAGGCGTTCAACGGGAGATCCACGTCCGTCGGCTCCACGCGGGGGAACCGAAGGGTCACCACAGTGCCGCCGTCGTCGCGCTCCTCGAACGCGAGGTCGCCGTCGACGCTCGAGACGATCCAGTTGACGATCCAGAGACCGAGCCCGCTCGAGTGCTCGAGCTGTGAGCGTTCCCGGTCGCCACAGAGGAGTTCTCGCTCCGATCGCGGAATGCCGGGACCGTTGTCGGCGATTCGAACGACGACGACGTCGTCTTCGGTCCGTTCCTCGGCGGTGATCTCGACCCGCGGGGTCGGCGCGTCGTTGTGTTCGACCGCGTTCTCGAGGACGTTCTCGAGGGCGATCCGGACCGCGTCCGTCCCCCAGATCCACAGGCAGCGCTCGATCGATCGGTCACACTCGAACCCGCCGAACTCGTCGCGGACGGCCGCGAGCGCGTCGTCGACGAGCACCTCGATCGGCAGGGGAACGATGTCCGCGTCCGCAGCGACCAGCCGGTTCGCCGTCCGGATCTCTTCGCTGATCGAGACCAGCTCCTCGGCGACGGCCCGGATGCTGGTCGCGAGCGGTCGGTCCTCCTCGAGTCGCTCCTCGAGGAGGGCCGCGTAGCCGTCGATGACGGTCATCTGATTTCGCATGTCGTGGCGAACGATCCGGTTCAGGATCTCGAGCTGTTCGGTCTGGGTCTCGAGGCGACGTTCGTACTCCTTGCGGTCGGTGACGTCCTGGACGACGCCGATCGCGCTGCTCGGTCCGTCCTCGGTGAACGTCAGTTCGGCTTTCTGTCGGACCCACTTCGTGGTGCCCTCCCCGGTGACGATCCGGTGTTCGAGGTCGTAGGGAGCGCCGCGTTTGGCTTTCTCCCACGCCGTATCGACGGCCGTCCGGTCCTCCGGGTGGACGTGTTCTATGAACCGCTCGTGGTCGATCGGCTCGTCGCGTCGCTCGAGTTCGTAAATCTCGTAGACTTCGTCGGACCAGCGAATCTCGTCGGAGGGGATGTCCTTCTGCCAGCTCCCGAGATCCGCGACCCGCTGAGCTTGCGAGAGGTGGGCCTCCCGCCGGCGTAACTCCGCCTCGGCTTCCTTGCGGTCGGTGACGTCCCAGATCGCCCCGCGGAGTCGGACCGTCTCGCCGTCTTCCCGGTAGGGCTCGCCTCGAGTGCGGACGTCCCGGACGACGCCG
>LKMK01000104.1 GCA_001563805.1 Natrialbaceae archaeon B1-Br10_E2g2 | reverse complement strand
GTGCGGACGTCCCGGACGACGCCGTCTGCGGTCTCGAGGCGAGCCGTTTCGTCGTAGGGCGTCCCCGTCTCGATCGTCCGCTGGATGGCGTCGTCGATGCGATCCCGGTCGGACGGGTGATAGAACTCGAGGGCGTCGTCGACCGTCGGCTCGTACCCGTCCTCGACGCCGTGGATCCGTCGCGTGCCGTCGGTCCAGCGCAGCTCGTCGCGTCGCAGGTCGAGTTCCCACCCGCCCGCGTTGGCGATCCGTTCGGTCTTCTCGAGCAAGTCGAGGCTGCGCTCGAGTTCTCGTTCGCGTGCGTTCAGTTCCGTCAGGTCCCGAACCGACGCGATGATTCTGGGATCGGTCCCGTCGTCGATCCGTCGCAGGCTGACCCGAACGGGGAGTTCGGTGCCGTCGACCCGCTCGTTTCGGCTCTCGACCGTCTTCGTCTCTCCTGGGTCCAGCTCCCGAAACAGCTGCTCGAGGTCGTCCGCGGTGAGCGTCGAGTCGACCTCGGCGACGCTCAGCTCGGAGAGCGTCTCCCGGTCGTAGCCCAGCAGTTCGGAGACCTCGTGGTTCATCGCCAGGTACTCGCCGGTCTCGTCGTGGACGACGACCGCGTCCGGCAACGTCTCGAAGATCGATCGGTACGTTGCTGCCGATCGCTCCGCGCGAAATCGCTCCGCGACCGTCCGAACCCGTCGGGCGACGAGGCGACCCCGCTCTTTCTCGAGCGGCGGTTCGACGATGTCGGCCGCACCGGCGTCGAGCGCCGCGGCCGGGTCGTCCGGACCGAGTCCCCAGCAGACGAGCGGCGGCGAAGCCGCTCGGGGAAGGGCTTCCTCGAGGGCGTTCCGGAGCCGCCGGAGCCACCCGGACTGGCAGACGAGACAGTCTGCCGCGTCGCTCTCGACTCGCTCGGACGCACGTTCGACGTCGGGTTCGACCTCGACGGCCAGCGGTTCGGCCGTCGACTCGAGCGTCGACGCCACCGACGCCGCCCACTCGGTGTCGGCTGCGACGACGAGTATCGAAACCGGCGGTTGCGCGTCGTCCACAGGGCACCTGCTCCCGGCCACCGAATCGTCGGACATACCTTGCCGTGTGGCCATAGAATTATGATAGGTAATTCAACCTTTCGGCCCACGGGAGACGGCCAAGACACGTTTGCAATCCATCACTTCGAAGGCGTCGATGGTCGAGGAGCAGTCGTCGGTGCAGTCCGTCGGCGCGGTCCGTCGGTGGTCGACGCGAGTCGGTGGCCGGAGCGTCGGCCGCGTGTCACCGGCTAAAGAAGCCGACCGACAGCCACTTCTCGAGCGCCGGACTGAACTCGGCGGCCATCTGGGCGTCGGCGTCGGTAAACGCGTCGGTCGCGATCAGGGTGAGTGCGTACGTCCCGACCACGACGACCGGGAGACCGACGACGATGACGAGATCCGAGGGGACGAAGAGGACGACCGGGACGCCCGCGAGGGTCGCCGGGACGCCGGCGGCGACGACTTTCGCGAAGTCCCGGCTGAAAGGGTGGAGTCGGTCGAGGTAGTAGAGTTCGGCCAACGTGAGGCCGCCGACGAGAAAGAGCGCGATGGCCGAGCCGACCGCGGCGCCTTCGATGCCGAGTATCGGGACGAGCGCCATCGAGCCGAGGAAGTTCACGCCGAAGAGCACGAGCGTGTTTGCGAAGACGATCCGAGAGTAGCCAAGCCCCTGGAGCAACGAGCCGTCGGGCCCGCCGAACGTGACGTTGAACAGGAACGCGCTTGCGAGCAAGACGACGACGGCGTTGGCCTCGGCGTACTGGGGCGTGTACAACACCGCGAGGTACGAACTTGCACCGAGAGAGAGGATGATGGTGATCGGGAGCGTGACCCCGACGATCCAGCGGGCCATCACCCGGAAGCGGCGTTCGACCAGTTCGAGGTCGTCTCTCGTCTCGGCGATCAGCGGTTTGAACACCGGCGACAGCGAGTTGAAGACGATCATCAGTCCCGATCCGAGCATGTAGCCGACCCGGTAGATCCCTACGTCGTCCGACTCGAGGAAGTATCCGAGCACGAAGTAATCGACGTGCCCCATCAGGACGAAGACGACGCTGGTCATCGCGAGCGGCAGCGAGTAGGTGAGCAGTGGCGTCGGCGCGACGAGTTCGAGGTCCGCCGAGAAGAGGTGCCAGGCCTTGTAGGTGAAAATCGCTGCGCCGACGGTGATCGCGACGAACAGGCCGACGACGTAGCCCCCGATGAGCCCGAGCAGCCCGAAGCCGAGCACCAACAGGGCGGCCGTGGCGACGAACCTGACGATCGGGCGCACGAGGTCGCGCATGACGACCCGGTACTGGAGTTTCTTGATGCTGTAGAAGGAGGTGAGCAGGACGTTGTAGATCGCGAGCATCGGGATCGTGATCGACAGCAAGAGGAGGCCCACGCCGAGTGCTGGTTCCGCGAAGAGGTCGGCGATGTACGTGGCGCTGAGCGCGAGCGCGAGTGCGACGAGCGACGACGTGACGAGGACGGTCGCAGTCACCTGAACGACGACGCCTTTCGCCTTGCCCAGTTCGCCCTCGTCTAAGTACTGCGGGACGAAGTAGTCGATCGCCAGCGGCAGTCCGAGGTTCGCGAACACCTGCATGAAGAGGATAACCGACGTCGCCAGCACGAACAGCCCGTAGACCGAGGGACTGACGAACCGCGTCATCAACATGACGATGGCGAAGCCGAGGATGCCGTTGACGACGTTGCCGAGGAAGGTGATACTGCCCTGTCTCGCGAGCGTCGAGACGCCTTCGTCGTGCTCAGTCATGGTCCTCCGCCGTTTTCGGTCGCGTCGGACGGCGAGCCATTACAGCCCCGTCGCCGGCTCGAGTTCGTACGTTTCGACCTCTGCGGCTCGCTCGCCGAAGTGGGGAAACTCGACCTCGAAGGCCCACTCGGCGCCCGAACTCACGTCTTCGTCGACGTTCTCGATGACGCTCTCGAGTTCCTCGCCCTCCTCGTCGAAGAACGTGGCCCGGACCTCGATGTAGCTCAACGTTCGTTCGCCGACGTTCCGCACGGCTCCCCAGACCGCGACCCGTTCGTCCTCGGTCCCCGGATCGTCCCGGACGAGGTCGTGCCAGACGATCTCGACGTCGCCGGGTTCGGTGATCTCCTCGCCGTCTTCGTCCCTGAAATACTCGAGACAGCCCGCGAACGGGACCGACAGCGAGAGCGCGAGGAACGCTCGGCGGTGCATCGGCTCTCAGTTTGGGGGGACGTGTCTTGAGGGTTCTGGACGAGTGGCCGCGAGGTCGACGCCCGCCCGTTCGAGGGGCGTCGAACGGGCCACAACAGGTACGCGTATCCATCCCGAACCCGAACGAAGCGTATGGACGTAGACGCGGATCCCCACGTGCTCCTGACCAACGACGACGGGATCGACGCGCCCGGCATTCGGGCACTGTACGACGCCCTCACCGACGTCGCCTCGGTCACCGTCGTCGCGCCCGACCGCAACCAGAGCGCAGTCGGCCGATCACTCTCGTACGGCCGCACGAGTTCGGCGAGCGACGGCGACCAGCTGGCGACGGACATGGCGGAGGCCAGATTCACCGTCCCGGTTCCACACGCCGACCACGAACTCGGCTACGCCATCGACGGGACCCCCTGTGACTGTGCCATCGTCGGCGTCAACGCCCTCGAGCCCGAACCCGACCTCGTCGTCTCGGGCTGCAACGAGGGGGCGAACCTCGGCGCCTACGTCTTCTCCCGGTCTGGCACCGTCAGCGCCGCCATGGAGGCGGCGTTTCTCGGCACGCCCGCGGTCGCCGTCTCGATGGACACCCTCGGCTACGACAGCCCCGAACCCGCCGACTTCGCCCGGGCCGGCGAACTCACCGCCTCGCTGGTCGCCGACGCGCCGAAGAGCGGCCTCTTCGACCGGATCGACTACCTGAACGTGAACGTCCCGCGGCCCGACGTCGACGGCGACGCGATCGAACTCACCCGACCCACCGAGGTCTACGAGATGGACGCCGCCTGCGTCGACGGCCGCTTCAAACTGACCAACCGCCTCTGGCAACAGATGGCCAACCGCGACATCCCCGACCCACCGGGGACCGACCGCCACGCCCTCCTCGAGGGAGCGGTCTCGATCTCTCCGATGTCGGCCCCCTACGAGGTCGTCGAGTCGGACGCCGTCGAGCGCTTACTCGGGCGGATGCTCGGGATCGACTGACGCCGACCCCGAGTCGGGGCCTCCCGAAGCACGGAGACGCCCGAAACGACGGCGAAGTCGCCCGGAGAGGTTCTTCCCGAGCACGCGCCCCGAAAAGGCGAGCGTCCGCCGTCGGTCGCGGGGATAGAACTCCCCGAGCCGTTCGTCGGGAACCGCGCGAGGTTCGAAGGTCGGATCCTGCAGGTTCTCGATCCCGTCGGTTAGCAACCGAATCTGGAGCGTCGCCAGTCGATCGAAGACGTCCCAGAGGGTCGCACAGTCCTCGAGCGAGACCTCGTCGTAGGCGACGATTTCGCCGCCGTCGATCGACTCGTTTAGCCGCTGGAGCGTCGCCCCGGCGTGCTCGCGGCCGTCGTGGAAGATCACCGGCGGTCCCATCCCGCGGTACTGGCGGATGTCCGCCGGGTGGAAGCTGAGGACGCCGTGTTCCGGCGCCGTCAGCACGGTCCCGCGGACGAGCCCGAAGCCGAAGCGGAGGCCGACGTCACAGCGGGCGGCGAGCGTGGCGACGACGTCGTCGGGGAGTTCGTTCCAGTTCCCGTCGGTCCGAGGCGTACACCGGACGTGCTCGGCGTCGGCCAGCGCGTCGACGTTCTCGACGGAGTGGCGGTGCCAGAGCGTCGGTTCGTCGCCGAGCAGTCGCCCGACGGTACGCGCTGCGAGGACGAACGTCCAGGCGCGTTCCGTCCGGAAGACCTCGAGGAACTGCGTCAGATCCGCGAGAGCGAGTCGGTTCTTTTCGTTCCACGATTCGGCCTCGCGCTCGCCACCGCTGGCGTTGTGAACGACGAGCGGGATCTCGACACCGGGTGCCGCCCGAAGCCGTTCGATCGCACGCACCTGCCACTCGTAGAGAAACGGTTCAGTGAGGATTCCCACCGTCGTCGCTCCGTCCCCGACCATGTACGGTCTGTGCCACGTCGGCCTCGCGTGTTAGTTACCGGCCCCGTTCACGATCCCGCGGGCCGGTACCGGAACACTACAGTGATCGGTGATCGGTGTAGGCACACCACCACAGGGGCTGTACCGTCTCCGTACTCTCGAGCGACCCGCTCGAAGAGATCGAAAACAGGTTTATCCACGCTCGCACGTAGAGACGAGCGATGGAGTGTCGCCACTGCGCGTCGCCGCTCGAGAAACCGGGAGACTTCTGTCTGGTCTGTCGGGAGCGAAACGCGGCGGCGGTCGTTCTCGAGGCGGCGCGCGATCGGGCGACGCTCACGATGCTCGCGGACGACGACGAGCGCGAAGACGTCGACCCGGTCCTCGGGCAAACGACGATCACGACGACGCCCGAAGCCGGCGGCGAGAAAGGCGTCGTCGAACTGCGAAACTTCGCGGGGCTGATCGGCGACGAGATCCGGCGCAAGCGGCCCGAAGAGGTCTACGCCGGCGGCTCGCGCGAGGTGATCCGGGCCGTCCGCGAGGACATCCACCACCAGTTCTACCGCGTCGCCGACGACGATCCCGTCGAGGCCGTGCTCGAGCGCCGACACAGACCCGCACTCGACGTGGTCGAAACGCCGCCGGCCGAGAAGATCGGCGGCAGCCACTCGACGCTCATCGGCGGCCGAACCGGCATGCGAGCCATCCGAACCGTCGCCGACCACCCTCACGTCAAGAAGGTCATCCCCGGCCCCATCGACGCCGGTGGCACGGGCTCGCAGTCGGGGCTTCGCGCGAAGGTGACCCGCGCCGACGACGGTGGCAACGTCCGGATGCTCCTGCGAGACGGCTCGAGCGTCCAGGAGAACCGCGTCGTCACCACCGCCCCCGACCGGGAGATGGGCGAGCACATTCGCGAGGATCTGAACGACGTGCTCGCCGAGGCCGAATTCAACTGAGGCGACCGGTTCGGACCTGACGTAATCACGCCGCGATGGAGGTGACACTGCCTGCTGGTTGTCCGGCCCTTTTCCGGCGCGGAGTAATGAGATATAATTAGCTATGCTCGAGCGCCCCGACGCCGTCCTGGCTGTGATTCCGCTGCTCGCGGCGAGTGGAATCGTCCTGCGGACAGCGATCGCTGCGACTGGAATCGCCACCGGCCTGCTCGCGGCTCCGCTCGCGACGCTCGGGTGGGTCGCCGCGCTCTCGGTGATCGGCTGGGAACTGCTCGCTGGTCCGGTCCCCGAGCGGGCAAGCGAGGGGGCGTGACGGCTGCGACTCAACAGGTTTAAGAATCAGCTACGGATAGAACGCAGTACTATGGCCAAGAAAGGAACAGTCGGTAGCGCGGGCCGCTTCGGCGCACGCTACGGTCGGGTCGCACGACGACGCGTCTCGGAGATCGAGGACGCGATGAACAACGCACAGGTCGACGGCGAGGACGTCACTCGCGTCGGCACCGGTATCTGGAAGAACGAGGAGACCGGTGAGGTGTTCGCCGGCGGCTCCTACCGCCCGGAGACGCCCGCCGGTGCTGCCGTCGAACGCTCGATCCGGACGGCGCTCGCCGAGGACGACGAGTAACCCTACCGCACACTGTCACGTATGAGCTACAAGTGCTCCCGCTGTAAACGCGACGTCCAGATCGACGAGTACGGTGGCGTCCGCTGTCCGTACTGCGGTCACCGCGTGCTGTTGAAAGAGCGCAGTCGCGACGTCAAGGAAGTCGACGTCAACTGACGAGCGTGTCTTTTCACGACGCGACCCTCGAGTTCGAGTACGAACGCGAGTCGCGTGCCCGCCTCGTCGCCGAGAGCGTCGGCCTCGAGGTGGGCGAGATCGACGACGATCGCTCGGAAACGACCGTCGAGCATGAGGGCACCCGCGTCCGGATCGGCGTCCGGGCCGCGGACGTCGTCGCGTTGCGGGCCGCGCTCAACACCTGGTTCACGCTGGTCGACGTCGCCGAACGAACCGCGAGCGTCGGCGAGGGCGCCGTAGAGACCTGCTAACCGGCGTCGGCTCTGACCCGAACGAAAGCGTGTCTTTTTCCGTCCGGAGGGCGACCGTCGAGACATGCAAGGAAACCTGCCGCCGGAAGCACAGGAGAAAATCGAGCAGCTTCAGGACCTTCAGGAGACCGCCCAGACGGTCGCCATCCAGAAACAGGAGGCCGAATCGAGCCTCACCGAGTCCCAGAACGCCCTCGACGAACTCGAGAACATCGACGAGGAGACCACGATGTACCGCAACGTCGGCGAACTCCTCGTCGAGACCGACTACGAGACGGCCCAGGAGGACCTCGAAGACAAAGTCAACTCCCTCGAGATCCGCCTCGAAACCCTCGAAAAACAGGAAGACCGCGTCCAGCAGCAGTTCGAGAGCCTCCAGGAGGACCTCGAAGGCCTGCTCGGCGGTGCAGGCGGCATGGGCGGCCCGGCCGGCCCCGGTGGTCCGGGCGGCGCGTAGATGAGCCAGGCCGATCCGTCCGACGAGAAGGTCGTCCGGGTGGCCGCCGAGGCCGCCGAAGGACTGGTCTTCTCGCGGTACAAACAATCAGCCGTCCGTGACCTCGACGTGACGGTCACGTTCGAGGAGGGCGTCCTCGAGGTCGACGTCTACCTCAACGTCCCCGACGCCGAAGACGACTCGGAGCCGGAACGGGTCGCCGACGACGCCGCACTCGCCGCACGCGAAGCGGTCGACGACCTGTTCGAGGCCTGACCCGGCTCGAGCCGGGATCGGTTTTCGCGACGGAAACCTACAGCAGACAGCGGCTGCCACGTGATGGTGTTACCCGGTAACCGGTGGTAACAACAGGTGTCTAATGGAGGATTCTCAGCACCGGCGATAGCCGTCGGGCGCCAGCAGCTCGATGGGGTGGGGAACCGGTCGCTCGAGCAGCGTCTCGAGCTGGTCGCCACAGGAGGTGCCGCTGGCGACGACCGGCTCCGCGGTCCCGATTTCGTCGGCCAGCCGGCTCCCGACGTCGACGCTCACCTCGTAGTACTCGCGTTTGTAGCCGAAGCTGCCGGCCATCCCACAGCACTCGACGCTCGTCGTCTGCGGGTCGTACCCACAGCGCTCGAGCAGCGCAGTCGTGGGGGCCTCGAGGCCGAGCGTGCGCTGCTGACAGTGGGAGTGGTAGGTGACCGGGTCGTCGCCCGATCCCGTTCGCAACGGCGCGGGATCGGCGCCGTTCTCGAGCAGGTCGTCGACGTACGCACAGAGCTCGTCGCTCCCGTCGCGGAGCCGTTCGAACGACCGTTCGGGGAGCAACCGTTCGTACTCCCGGTGGAACGCAGCGAGATCGGAGGGCTCGATGACGACGAGGTCACGGCCGGCGTCGAGGTCCTCGACGACCGCGGCGTAGAGCCGACTCGCCTGGCGATCCGCCGTCGCGACCATCCCCTGGGAGAGCGGCGCGCGACCGCTCTCGGGGAGGTCGGGAACCCTGACGGGGACCCCGAGTGCCTCGAGCGTCCGTACGGCGGCTTTCCCGCGCTCGACGTCGACGTAGTTGGTGTAGACGTCGGGATAGAGGACGGCCTCCCTGTCGATCGGGTCGGCGCCGTCGCGCCCCGTTCGGTCCACACGGCGTCTCGATGCCGCCTGTCCGCCGCGCCGCGCTCGAGACTCCGTCGCCCGCTCTTTCGAGGCGTCGACGCCGCCCCGCTTCTCGAACCAGTCGACCAGCGTCTCGCGCTGAAACGTCGGGAGGTCGCGCCGGCCGTCGATCCCGAGGGTGCGCTCGAGCACGGCGCGGACGGGGTCGGTTCCGGCGAGCCAGTTCGAGAGGGGCGCGGCCGCGCTGGCGAGTCTCGCCACCGTCCCGACGTTGCCGAAGAAGCGCTTCCCGAGGTCGAGTCCGCCGGCTTCGGCGTCGGGCGTCAGACCGTCGACGAGGAAGTCGGCGGCCGCCGGGTCGGCGTCGCGGTTGCGCCGGTCGCGGACGACGGTGTTGATCCAGGGGATGTCGATCTTCACGGGACAGGCCTCGACACAGCGGCTACAGCCGGTACAGAGGTCGTTGAACTCGGCGGCCGATTCCCCGCCGTGGACGCCGGCCTCCCAGCCGGTGGCGATACCGCCGGAGTAGGTCTCCCCGCCGAAGCCGTGGCCGCCGACAGCCTGGAAGTTCGCACACGAGTTCGAACACGCCCCACAGCGGATGCAGTAGAGCGTCTCGCGAAGCTGATCGTCCTCGCGCATCGCCATGCGGCCGTTGTCGAGCAACACGAGGTGAAAGTCGCGGTCGGTCTCTCCGGCTCCCTGCCCCGGGTCGACCCCGGCGCCGTCGCTCGAGCCCGCCACGATCGGCTCGTCCGGGCGGTCGAAGTCGATCGTCGGTGAGTCGGTCGGCGGCGAGAGCATCGTCACGTACTGGGCGATCGACTGGCCGGTCGCGCTCTTGGCGATGAGGTCGACGAACGGCTCGAGGTCGCCGATCGAGGGAACGAGCTTCTCGACGCCGGCGATGGCGACGTGCGTGTCGGGCGTGACCGCACACTTGCGGGCGTTGCCCTCGTTCGTCACGAGCGCGATCGTCCCCGTCTCGGCGACGACGAAGTTCGCGCCGGTGATGCCGACGTCGGCCTCGCGGATGCGCTCGCCGAGGTGGTCGCGGGCGAACCGGGTCAGCGCTTCCGGCGTCTCGAAGCGCTCGTCGGGGTCGAACGCCTCGGTCAGGAGGTCGGCGATCTCCGCACGCGAGAGGTGCATCGCCGGGCCGACGATGTGCGACGGCGATTCCTCGGCGATCTGGAGCACCCACTCGCCGAGGTCCGTCTCGGTGACCGTGATCCCCTCGCGCTCGAGGGCGTCGTTGAGGTCGATCTCTTCGGTCGTCATCGACTTCGACTTGACGACCGACGGGGTGTCCTCGGCGGCAGCGTCGTCGGCAGGCTCGCCAGTGGTGCTGTCGGAGACGACCTCGGCCACGTACCTGTTCGCGTCCGCCGCGTCGTCGGCGAGGTAGACGGTCCCGCCGTTTTTCTCGACGGCCTCGCGCACCGTCTCGAGCAGGTCGGGGAGGCGGTCGATCGCATCCGCTTTGATCGCCCTGGCCTCCGCTCTGCGGTCCTCGAGGGTGTCCGTGGCCGCGTACGTCGCCGCTCGGCGCTCGTTGAGGGCGCTCGCGTTCGCGTGGATGGCATCGCCCTCGGTCGACAGCAGGTGGCGGAGTCTGGCGGCCGTCCGGCTCCGGGCGTCCGTTCGGTCGGCCATCGTCACCGATCCTCCAGGAGAATCACGTGTACCTCACCCGGCCCGTGGACGCCGTGGACGAGTCCGCCCATGTCGGCGGTCGCGCTCCGACCGGTGGCGAAGACGAGGCTGTCGTCGCCGACCGCGAACG
>LKMK01000103.1 GCA_001563805.1 Natrialbaceae archaeon B1-Br10_E2g2 | reverse complement strand
GGGCGACTCGGTGCTGATCCCCGCCGAGACGGTTCACTGGTATCACAACGACGGCGACGAACCGGGCGCGTTCCTCTGTGCCGTGCCCAACGGCGACGACGAGATCGTTCTGGCCGACGCCGATCGGTAGCTGTCCCGGACGGCCACGCCGTTCCCTGCTCGGCCGCCGTCGACAGCTGACTCGGACGGATGCGCGTTTGCCCGTTCGGCCGCCGACGGCAGCGAGGTGACCGATCCGCCTCACGGACGAGTGAAGGAAAAGAGCCAAGTTTAGACTGGATCTAAACCAACGCATGGCGGAGGTGGCCGACGCTCGACGCAGGTTCTCCATGGCGGCGGCGGCGAACGTCGTCGGCAACGCGGCGAAGATCGTCGTCGAGGGAGCCGTCGGGCTCGCGTTCGGCAGCGTCGCCTTGCTCGCTGACGCAGCACACTCGGTCGCCGACCTGGTCGGGAGTCTCGTCGTCCTCGTCTGGGGACGCAGTTCGTTCGAAGCGCCCGACGACACCCACCCCCACGGCCACACCCGTATCGAACCCCTGACGGCGCTGTTCGTCGGTGCCGTCCTCGCGTTGCTCGGCCTGTCTCTCCTCTACGAATCCGTTCAGGGCTTGCTCGTCCTCGATCCTCCCGAGGCGAGTCCACTCTTGCTCGCCGCCCTGGCGTTCGCGATCGTCGATATGTACCTCGTCTACCGATACACCGAGTACGTCAACGTCGATCTCGAGTCGACGGCACTCGAGGCGCTCGCTACCGACTGTCTGAACGACATCTACACGTCGATCGCGGCTGCCGTCGGGATCGTCGGCGTCCTGTTGAACCAGCCGCTTCTCGATCCGATCGCCGGTGGCCTCGTCAGCGTCCTGGTCGTCTACCAGGGCGTCGAGATCGCTCGCGAGAACGTCGACTACCTCACCGGCGCCGCGGCCTCGCCCCAGAAACGTGCGGAGATCACCCGAACGCTCTACGACCACCCCGAGGTCGTCGGCGTCCACGACCTGACCGTCTTCTACGACGGTACCGTCCTCGAGGTCGAGGTTCACGTGGAGGTCGACGGCGAGATGCCGTTCCGGCGGGCTCACGACGTCGAGTCTGCGCTCGTCAGTCGACTGCGCTCGGTCGAATCCGTCGGCGACGCGCACGTCCACCTCGACCCATCGGGGATCGGCGAGTGGAAAGACCGGCCCGACGAGCACTGATCTCGCCGTCCAACCGAGCGCTCGAGGCGGGCACGACGCTCCAGTCGTGCGGTTCGGTCGCACAGTTTTTAACCCGTCCGGTCGCACCCTCTCTGTATGGAACCTGGTGACGTCAGCGAAGTCACGATCGACGGCTGTTCGGACCTCTACTACGTCGATACCGGCATGTTCGGCACGGCCGGCTACGGCGCCGCGTACGTGCTGGATGCCGAGCGGCCGGCGATCGTCGAAGCCGGCATCGGAACGAACTACGAGTATCTCCTCGAGGCACTCGACGAGATCGGGATCGACCGTGACGCCCTGGAGGTCGTCGCCGTGACCCACATCCACCTCGATCACGCCGGCGGAGCCGGCTTTCTGGTCGAGAAGTGCCCGAACGCCGACGTCTACGTCCCCGCGGTGGGGGCAGGGCTGCTCGCCGAGCCGTCGCGACTCGTCGCCGGAACCAAAGCCGCCGTCGGCGACCAGTGGCGCTATTACGTCGAACCGGAGCCGATCCCCGAGGACCGGATCGTCGAGATCGACGACGGCGACGTGATCGACCTCGGCGACCACGAACTGCACGTCCACGCCGCGCCGGGTCACGCCTTCCACCAGGTCATCTTCGACGATCCCGTGAACGAAACCGTCTTCGCGGGCGACGCCGCCGGCATCTGGATCCCAAACCTTGAGACGATCAGGGAGACCACGCCGCCCTCTGATTTCGACCTCGGGGAGTGTCTCGATGACCTCGAAACGATCCGGGGGCTCGACCCGAACGTCATCTGTTACACCCACTTCGGCCCACGCGACGTCAGCGACGACCTCGACGAGGCGCTCGACGAGTACGCTGCCGTGCTCACCGAGTGGGCCGAGGCCGTCGCCGAGAAGCGCGAGGAACTCGGGGACGACGAGGCCGTGATCGACCACTTCGGCTCGACGGCCGACCTTCCCGGGGCGTGGAACGAACGAAAAGTCCGCACCGAGGCCGAGTTGAACACCCGTGGCGTCCTCGACTCCCTCGAGGAGTAACCGGGACTCGCGGCGGCCCCCGTCGCGTTTCGCACTGGTCCGTTCTATCCGGAGTCCGGACGCTCGAAAGTTGAAAGCAACGCTCGAGGGATTTACGCTGCAGCTCGCATTCCTCCACAGAGCCGCCGTTCATCGGGTTTTCAGGTTCGATAAACGCCGGTCCCGGTGAAATCAGTTTCATCATGTTTTATCGCGGGGAAGACCCTCTCTAGTACGTATGAACTGGCGGGAGGCTGAACGAGAGTACGACGACGAGGTAATCGGGGAGACGACGCTCGGCCGGCTGTTCGAGGAGTCGGCTGAACGGAACGCGAACCGGCCGGCCCAGAAGTACAAGGGCGGCGTCTACGATCGTTCGTTGACGGACTCCGTCCTGCCGTCGGCGACACCCGGTGAATTCCGGGCGATCTCCTACGCCGAGATGCGCGACGTCGTCCGCAACCTGGCGGCCGGCTTCCGTGACCTGGGCGTCGAGACCGGCGATCGCGTCGGTATCTTCGCGACCACCCGGATGGAGTGGGCCCAGTCCGATTTCGCCCTCCTCTCGGCCGGCGCCGTCATCACGACGGTCTACGAGAGTTCCTCGGCCGAGCAGGTCCGGTACTTGCTCGACGACCCCAACGCGTCGGCCGTCGTCGTCGAGAACCAGGCCTTACTCGAGCGCGTCCTCGAGGTCGAAGCCGACCTCGACCTCGAATTCATCGTCTCGATGGACGACCTCGATGGCTACGACGACCGCGACGATATCTTCACGCTCGACGAAATCTACCACCGCGGCGAGGAGACGTTCGACCTCGAGGCCTACCAGGAGTGGGTCGACGACCCCGACCTGGACGATCTGGCGAGTCTGATCTACACGAGCGGGACGACCGGCCAGCCAAAGGGCGTCCAGCTTACCCACTGGAACTTCCGGTCGAACGTCAACGCGATTCGCAAGCGATTCGGCCCGCGTCCCGACAAGTCAGACGAC
Source organism: Natrialbaceae archaeon B1-Br10_E2g2 (assembly GCA_001563805.1). Classification (GTDB taxonomy): domain Archaea; phylum Halobacteriota; class Halobacteria; order Halobacteriales; family Natrialbaceae; genus Natrarchaeobaculum. Next base: position 7,270 of record LKMK01000103.1, on the reverse strand, counting down.
GTGCCGACGCTCGACGAGGAGACGCAGGCGGTCTCGTACCTGCCGCTGGCACACGTCTTCGAGCGGACGGCCGGCCACTTCGTGATGTTCGCCAGCGGGGGCTGTGTGGCCTACGCCGAGGATCCGGACACGCTTCAGGAGGACTTCGGGTTGGTCGGGCCGACGACGGCCACGAGCGTCCCGCGCGTCTACGAGAAGATCTACGACGCCATCCGCGAGCAGGCCAGCGAGTCCGGAGTGAAACGCCGCATCTTCGAGTGGGCGACCGACGTCGGCGTCGAGTACCAGCGCGCCGACGATCCCGGCGCGGTGCTCTCGCTCAAGCAGTCGCTGGCGGACAAACTGGTCTTCTCGACGGTTCGCGAGGCGCTGGGCGGCGAGATCGAACTCCTGATCAGCGGCGGCGGGAGCCTCTCGCCGGAGCTCTGTCGACTCTATCACGCGATGGGGCTGCCGATCTACGAGGGCTACGGGCTGACCGAGACTGCGCCGGTCGTGACGACCAACCCACCCGAGGAGGTCAAGATCGGCACGATCGGCCCGGCGCTGCCCGGCGTCGAGTTACGGATCGAACAACAGGCCGCCGACCAGGACGCGTTCGACGACCCCGGCGAGGTCGGCGAACTGCTCGTCCAGGGACCGAACGTCACGCAGGGCTACTGGAACAAACCCGGCGCGACCCGGAGCGCCTTTACCGACGACGGCTGGTTCCGAACCGGCGACATCGTCCACCTGCGGCCGGACGGCTACCTCGAGTTCCGCGACCGCCTCAAGCAGATTATCGTCCTCTCGACGGGGAAGAACGTCGCCCCCGGACCGATCGAGGACAAGTTCGCGGCGAGCGAGATCGTCGAGCAGGCGATGGTCACCGGCGACGGCGAGAAGTTCATCGGTGCGTTGCTCGTTCCCAACGTAGCCCACATCCGCGAGTGGGCCGCGGAGGAAGGGATCGACCTCCCCGACGATCCACAGGAGCTGTGTGACGACGACCGCGTTCGCGAGTACGTCGGCGACGAGGTCGACCGGATCAACGAGTCGTTCGAGAAACACGAGACGATCAAACGGTTCGAACTCGTCCCGCTCGAGTTCACCGAGGAAAACGAGATGCTGACCCCGACGATGAAGAAGAAACGTCGCGTCATCTTAGACGAGTTCGACGACCGCGTCGAACGGATGTACGCCGAAGGGTAGTTGCTTCGAGGGCGTTCTCGAGGATCCGGTCTCCGGTCCGACCGACACTCGAGTCGGCCGACAGTGGTAGTGAATCGGTACCATTTTGCTGACGGCGACTAGATCTAGGTGAACATGAAACACGTACGAGGACCGCTGTGTTCGGTCGACGTCGGGGAGCAGACGGCCGAATCGGTACCGGTCGACGACCTCGTCGAGACGTACCTCGGCGGGCGTGCACTCGGAACGAAACTCGCCCACGACCGGATCCCGTTCGACGTCGATCCGCTCGGACCGGACAACAGCGTCTTCTTCGCGACGGGACCGCTCCAGCACTCGACGATGAGTTTCACCGGTCGGATGTCGGCGACAGGTGTCTCGCCGCTGACCGACGGCTTGCTCTCGTCGAACGCCGGCGGCTTCCTCTCACGAAACTTCACCGGCACGGGCTACAGCGCCGTCGAGATCACCGGCGAGAGCGACGACCTCGTGATCGTCCACGTCACCGACGACGGCGTCGCGTTCGAGTCGGTGCCGGGACTCGAGGAGGCAACCGTTCCCGAGACTTGCGAGTACATCGAGGACGAACACGGTCTCGACGCCGAACACACCGTCGTCATCGGCCCGGGTGGCGAGAATGGGGTTCGCTTCGCCTCGATCATGACCTCCGAAGAGCGGGCGTTCGGCCGCGGCGGTCTCGGGGCCGTTCTGGGTTCGAAGAACGTCAAGGCGATCACGTTCGACGGCGACTCGGCCCACGAGGTCGAGATTCCGCCGCTCCAGATGGAAATCCACGGCGAGGCCGCTCAGTCCGACCACATCATGAAACGCCAGGGGACCTCCTCGATGACGGAGTTCGCGAACATGGTCGAGGCCCTGCCGACCCACTACTTCTCGGACCTGTCGTTCGACGGCGCCGAGGGGATCAGCGGCGACCGCGTCGAGGAGAAAAAGTACAAGAAAGGGACCTGTTCGGCCTGTGCGTTCGCCTGCAAACTCCCGACCAGAGACGAGGAGTCGGGTCTCGAGACGGAAGGCCCGGAGTACGAGACCGTGATGGCGTTCGGCTCGAACTCGGGCGTCGACGACATCGTCGACGTGATGAAATCGAACAAGCTGTGTGACGAACTCGGCCTCGATACGATCTCCGCGGGCGACGTCGTCGCGGCCTACCTCGCGAGCGAAGACGAGTTTGGCAACGTCGAGCTGATCCACGAACTCGTCGAGCGGATCGCCTACCGCGAGGGGATCGGCGACACGCTCGCGGAGGGCGTCGAGCGCATCCACGACGACCTCGGCGTCGACAACTGGACCGTCAAGGGACTCGAGTTCCCCGCCCACGACGGCCGCACGCTGAACGGCCAGGGACTGGCGTTCGCCACCTCCAACCGCGGCGCCGACCACATGTACGCCGAGTTCTACCCCTACGAGTACCCGCTCGTCGACAAAGACGACGCGTTCGAGAAGGCGGGCCTCGAGGACAAACCGCCGAAGATCGTCGAACTCGAGAACCTGAACGTGATCAAAGACAGCGCCGTCCTCTGTAAGTTCTCGCGGGACTTCGTCGACGCGGACCGTCTCGAGACGCTGCTCGACGCCGACTACGAGGATCTGCTCGCACTCGGCGGCGAGGTCGTCTCGCTCGAGCGTCACTTCAACAACCAGCGCGGCTTCGACCGCGCGGACGACACGCTTCCCTACGAGATTCCCGGCTTCGAGGACGGCCTCGAGGCGTACTACGACGAACGCGACTGGAACGACGACGGCACGGTTCCCGCCGAGCGGTTGGGGGGCTCGAATGGGGCCCCTGCCGACGACTGATACTGGGTCATACGGTCCGTTGGAGTTCGTTACCGGTGATCGCCGCCCCCGCTGGAGCGATCACCGATAACACGCTACACCGACCCGTCTCACTCCGAGTTCTCGTCGGCTCCGTTCTCGTCGTCCGGCGACAGCCGATCGTCGCCCCGCGAGCGCAGCGGTGCGTCGTCGGCACGAGAGGGGTGAATGTTGAAGTTGTGTCCCTTGTACGGGTCGCTTTCTTCCTCGTAGGAGAGCTCGCTGCGCTCGAACAGGTAGATGAAAAAGCCAAACAGCGGGATGCAAAAGGTGATCGCCGCCCACTTGATCGGTGGCTCGAGGCCCACGCGACCTGCATCGTAGTAGGCGACGGCCGTGAGCCCGAGATGCCAGGCGAGCGGTATCCCCACGATCGCCGCCAGCAGTAGTCTGCTCATACGGGTCCTACGGCTCGGGGCTACTAAACTGTCGGCCGGCGGTCGACCTCCGCTCTGGCGAAGACCCCGCTCGAGGGTCGTACGCTCGGCCTAGCCGAACGGCCGATGGCACGGGGGTGGCTTGTCGGCGCCGTCGTCCCGGTCGCAGCGTTCGGGAGTCCGCACGAGGTGACGTTCCAGGCACCAAAACGCCCGTTCGTGGCTTTAGCACGCCGTTACAGGATCGAAAGTCGCCGTTCGTTCGACGTACAGTCTCCCTGCTTTATTGGTCACAGCATCGATCCGTCACTGCCCGTCGAGGGTGAGATACGAATGACAGGAACGGGAACGAATTGTCTGATACGGTACCGACGGTCGATCGCGCTGACGCTCGCGCTCGTCGTCCTCGCGACCGCGTTCGCCGGGCTCGCGATGGCGGAAGACGGCGACGACGGCGTCGAAGTCGTCGACTCCGTCGAGGAATCGAGTGAGGAGCAACTCGTCCAGGAGGAGGTGACCGAATCGGAAGAAGAAACCATCGAGACGGTCGTGACGAGCGATGATACGGAGACCGACGTCGACGATATCGATCCGATCGACGACGAGGTGACGGACATCGTCGATGATCCGCTCGGAGACGACTTCGACGAGACGATCGACGACGCGATCGACGTCGACGTCCCCGACGTGTTCTAGGCCAGTTCTAGCCAGGCGACTACGACGCCTCCCGTATCGTCCGAGCGGATCGACGGCCGGGCCGAACGACTCGGCACCCGCTCGCTCGATCGGTGGGGCGATCACCACATCCTGGCGCGACCAACTCGTCTCGGTCGCGACATTCGCGCTTCGCGTCCGTTCTCTCCGATCGTCGTTCGCTGCCACGGCTCTCGCTCACTTCGTCCGCTCGAACTCCCCTCCCCTCGCAGAATTTGGACCAAAAGGCCCAGAGCGATCGTCTTAGGCAGTCCGTCGTGATCCGGCACCGCCGATCGGTCGACCGGGACGGCGAATACCGGCGACCCGGACACCGATCCGTATCAGTAGACCTCGAACTCGATCGCCGCACCCTGGCCGAAGCCAACACAGAGCGTCGCCAGGCCGAGTCCGCCGCCGCGCTTTTCGAGTTCGTGGAGCAGCGTCACGGGCAGGCGGGCCCCCGAGGCGCCCAGCGGGTGACCGATGGCGATCGCGCCGCCGTTGACGTTGAAGATCTCGGGATCGATCCCGAGTTCGTCGCGGGAGTAGACCGCCTGGCTGGCGAACGCCTCGTTGAGTTCCACCAGGTCGTACTCGTCGATATCGCGGCCGTTGCGCTCGAGCAGGCCGCGGGTCGCGGGGACCGGGCCGATGCCCATGACGGTCGGATCGACGCCGGCGACATTGTTCATGCCGATCTCGGCGACGATCTCGAGGTCGTGTTCCTCGGCGAAGGCCTCGCTGGTGACGAGCAGGGCGGAGGCCCCGTCGGAGATCTGCGAGGCGTTGCCGGGCGTGACGGTGCCGTCGGATTTGAAGACGGTCGGGAGGCCGGCGAGCTTTTCGGCGGTCGTGCCGGGACGGATTCCCTCGTCTTCGTCGACGGTGCCGTCTTCGGTTTCGATCGGGACGATCTCGTCGTCGAACCGGCCCTCCTCGGTCGCCTCGGTGGCGCGTTGCTGGCTCCTGGCGGCGTACTCGTCCTGTTCCTCGCGGCTGATACCGTACTCCTCGGCGACCTTCTCGGCGGTCATACCCATCTGGAGCTCGCCGACGTTGTACAGGTCGGCGAGTCGTGGGTGGACCTTCGCGGTGCTCTCGCCCATCGGGACGCGGGACATGCTCTCGACGCCGCCGGCGATGATCGCGTCGCGGTTGCCCGCAGCGATCGCGTCCGCCGCGGAGATGACGGCCTGCATCGAGGACGCACACCAGCGGTTGATCGTCGTCGCCGGGACGTGCTCGCCCAGTTCCGACAACAAGGCGATGACCCGCGCCAGGTTGTTGTCCTGTTCGCCACGCTGCTGGGCACAGCCCCACATCAGGTCGTCGACGTCATCGCCCGTGAGGCCGGTCTCGGCCAGAATTTCGTCGATCAACGGCACCGAGAGGTCCTCGCTGCGAAGGTCGGCGTACACGCCGTCTTCTTTCCCCTGTGGCGTCCGTACCGCCTTCACAACGACTGGTGTCTGTGACATACAATAACGAACATTCCTCACGGACTTAAATCCGGTCGAACTCTCGGGGATGCAGACGGAGTTTATGTTCTCCCCGCGTCCCCTCGCATCGACGCAGTAGAACGGTACGCGAGAACAACCCTTATTTCGCGGCTCTCGGAATAGGCGGCCATGACAGACGACGGACTGGAGCCCCCAGAACGCGACGCCGACGCTCGAGCCCCGTCGCTCGAGGACGACGACCGCGACGGAGACGTCCGGGACGGCCAGGCTGGAGCGGACGACGGCCCCGACGGACGCGAGGCCGACTCCTCAGGTCCAGCGGTGCCGACGGCGGTCGAACCCGATAGCGCCGACGACGGCGGGGCCGAACCCGACAATGCCGACGACGGAGAGACCCCCATGCCGGACGTTCCCGCGCCAGAGCCGGACGATTCTGCCGTACCAGAAGACGTTCGGAAGTACGCCCGCTTCAAGAAGATGGACGGCGCGCAGTACGACCGGGTCAACGAGTTCTTGCGCGATCGGACCTACGTCACGGCCCGCGAGTGGGCCATCGCCCGCCTCTGCTCTGACTTTCGGACCGAGACCGGCGTCGAGATGACCAAAATCGGCGAGAACCTGCCCGAACTCGTCCCGTTCATGACCGACACCTACACCCCGCAGGCGGTCAACCAGGCCCGCTCGTCGTTCGACGAGAAGGTCCGCAAAGCCGGGGCGACCTTTCTCTACGGGGCGATGTGTGACTTTTACACCGCCGAGGAACTCGACGACGTGATGTACGAGGTCACCGAGGTCGCCAAATTCCTCCTCGAGGTCGAGGGCGTCGACCTCTCCGTCGAAGACGAACTCGAGGCCGAAGAGCGCATCTCGAGTGTGATGCGCGAGGTCCGCGAGGCGAGTAAGGAACTCCGCGACGCCGAGGTCGACGAGTAGTCCGCGGTCGTCCCACTGCTTCTCGCGTAACCGATCTCCTCACGCGCGAACGTCGCTCTCGTCGAGAAACAGCGACGGATCGCCGTGTGAGAACGTGATCCACTCGTCGGTTGCCGACCGCGCAGCCCCCGGCTCTGTGTCGTCGGCAGGCTGGACGTACACCAGCAGTTCACCCTCGAGGAGCGCCGTCTCGAGGACGGGACGGGCTGTCTCGAACGAGTAGGTCAGCGGGACGCAGACGGCCGTCTCGCTCGCGGAGGCGCGCTCGACGACGAGGGCGAACCGTCGGTCCGCGCCCTCCGCCGGGCGGTAGTACACCTCGGCGTCGTCGATCACCACGTCGCCGTCGACGAGCGACGCGAGCAGGTCGTACTCGGCGTCGGAGACGATCACGTCGATGCCGACCCGGTCCTCGGCGGTCGCCGGCGAGACCGCGATCGGTTCGCAGACGACGGTGTCCCACCCCGCCTCGCGGTAGCCGTCGGCGATCGTTTCTGCATCCGCGAGCAACTCGTCCCACTCCGGTCGGGAACCGGGCGGCTCGTCGTCGGTCATCGTTCCTCCTCGGGGGCTCGTACGCTCATTGGAGGGGCAACGGTGGGCACGCCGAAAACGGTGTCGTCCGCGGTGGTGGGTTCCGCCGGTTCTGTTGAAATCCTTTACTGATGATACGTTTCAGTAGCCGTGCTGACTCGATGGAAATTCTGCTATAGCCCATGAGAGCGTGAAACAAGTATGGGACGCAAGAGACCGAGGTGTATTCCGTGCCCGAGAGCACGTGGTGCTGACTGGTCC
>LKMK01000102.1 GCA_001563805.1 Natrialbaceae archaeon B1-Br10_E2g2 | reverse complement strand
CCTGGCGCGTGGCGCGCCTGGCGGGTGCCACCCACCGCGTCGACGACCTCGGCTCCGACCGCTGTCGCGTCGCGTTCGAACTGCCACCACAGCACGCCGGCGCCGTCCCGATCTGTTTCGAGGCGCTCGAGCGGATCGAAGCCATACTCGAGGACGGCGACCCCATTTGATCGAACTACTCGCGAGCACCTAACGTCGTGTTAGCTGGTTCGATACCGAACCTCTATGCCGGTGGGCCTCCAACTGTCGGCAATCGATGTCATCCCAGGAACCGGACGTCGAACCGCCGAACGCCTGTCCCGTCATCGAATCCCTCGAGCAGATCGGCTCGCAGTGGCGACTGGCCGTCCTGCACGAACTGCTGGCCGGCGAACAGCGATTCAACGAACTCAAACGGTCGACCGGCGCGAACGCGCGGACGCTCTCGCGCGTGCTCGACGATCTGGGCGAAACCGGCTTCGTCGAGCGCCGAATCGAGGAGGACGCGCCGATCGCGACCTACTACAGCCTCACCGAGAAAGGCGAGTCGCTCGAACCGGTCTTCGACGAGATCGAGTGCTGGGCCAGTTCCTGGCTCGACCGCGAGTTCGAGTAAGACGGATCGGTGTAGCGTTTTACCGGTGATCGGTCGGATGGGGTCGGCGGTCACCGGTAACGAACTACAACGGACCGGATGTCCGGCCGCCGGCTACCCCTTTTCGGACGTCGCTACCTCGAGGCTCGCGAAGAAGCCGAAGTAGGCGACGATCCCCGCGAGCATCAACATCCAGTAGGCGTACGTCGGACCGTCGATGACTTGAAAGAGCAGATCCACCATCGTCACCCAGACGACTGCGAAGAGGAGGTCGACGAGCACCCCCCACTTGTCAGCCCGAGCACTCTCGACCCACTCGCGAACGCCGCTCATCTCTCGATCACCGTCCGACACTCGAGCCCAGTCATAGTCTGAGGTCGCACGGACGGGGAAAAAGGCTATCGGCGTCGGGGCGTCGGAGCATCGTTCGGTCCGCCTGGACGACCGGGGGAACGCCCCGAAAACGAAACCCCCTAACCCCAGCCGTGACTCGACTCGAGCATGGAGACAGACCCCGAGGTCGCCGTCCTCCGGCTTGGCCACCGGCCCGGACGCGACGAACGGATGACGACCCACGTCGGGCTGACCGCGAGAGCCCTCGGTGCCGACCGGGTCACGTTCCCGGACAACGCGGGCCAGTCGAAGGAGACGGTCGCGGACATCACCGACCGCTTTGGCGGCCCGTTCGACGTCGAACTCACCGACTCGCCGAAGGCGATCCTGCGCGGCTGGGACGGCCACATTGTCCACCTCACGATGTACGGCGAGCGTATCCAGGACGTCGAAGCCGAGATCCGCACGGCCCACGGGGACGACGGCGAGCCGATCCTGGTCGTCGTCGGCTCCGAGAAGGTCCCGTTCGACGTCTACGAGGAGGCCGACTGGAACGTCGGCGTCACCAACCAGCCCCACTCAGAGGTCGCAGGTCTCGCCGTCTTCCTCGATCGACTGTTCGAGGGCCGCGAACTCGAGCGCGAGTGGGAAGACGCCGACCGTCGCGTCGTCCCCATGGAGACGGGCAAACGCGTCGAACCGGCTGATGGCGAGCAGTAGCCAGTCGACCGGTCGAGCGCCGACGCGGTCACACGAGAGCACGAAGGGCTAGTTTTTCGGCGGCCGAGGGCGGAGGGTGCGTATGGCTTCAGGAGGTGCGCTGCCCGGGACGGCGATCGAGTGGTACATGTTCGGTGCCGTCCTCGTCGGCGTGAACGTCGTCGTGTTGCTCGTGACCGGCCACACGCTCGTCCAGTCGCTCGCGATGGGGCTGTTCTACGGCCTCGCGATGGCGCTCGTGGTCGTCCTGCTCGTCGCCGTCTGGGAAACCGTCGTCGGTGACTCGAGCCAGGAGGAGTGATACTGTCGGACAGAAGTCAATGAAGAGAATTCGCCGGACGGGTGCGGCGAATTCTCACAATAGTTCTGTCCGGCAGTATGAGATCTCGACTGCCGTCGCGGCTTCTCGGTGCCCGAGGGCGGCCTGACAGTTCGCCGCCAACGTATATCCGTCCGAGCGGTGCGTACACGCACATGGCAGAAACGACTGCTCATAGCGACGAGGTCACGCGCGAAGAGGCGTCGGAACTCCTTCAGGAGCTGGCTCGAGAAGTCCACAGCGAGGGCACGACGGAGGTCCGTGTCGGAAACAAGGTCCTGACGCTTTCGCCGCCGTCGGCCGTCGAGTACGGCATCGAGGTCGAAGAGCGGTCGCCGATGCTCGGCGGGGATCACGAAGCGATCACGGTAACCCTCGAGTGGGAGATCGACGACGCCGAGAACTGAGCGCGGCGGTCGGCTGTCAGGAGGTGCGATACACCCACGCGCCGTCTACGGACTCGCGTTGGACCCGTCCCCGGGCCTCGAGCGCCCCCAGCGCGCCCAGCGAATCGAGAACCGGTGCGACGTACCGCAGCTCGCCAGTGCGCTCTCTGGCGACCGCCAGCGCCGTCGCCGGTTCGATCGCCTCGAGCGACGCGTGTGTCACCTCGCACAACGCGTCGAGGCGGTCGACGGTGCGGTCGACGACGCGTCCGGGATCGTCGAACGCGGGCCCGTGGCCGGGGTACGCGCGCGTCGCGGCCGTCCCCTCCAGGCGAGCCATCGCCTCGTAGTAGGCGTCGATCGCCTCGTCCGCCCCGCGGTCGAGCCCGACGTGAAACGCCACGGGACGGAACGGTTCGACGAGCGCGTCGCCCGAAAAGAGCACCCGCGTTCCGCTGATCGACGTCTCGTAACACAGGTGATCGATCTCGTGGCCCGGCGTCGGGATCGGCGTGAGCTTCCGGCCGCCGACGACGAGCGTCGACGTCGGGTCGATCGGCTGCGTGCGCGCGGGGTCGACCAGCCGTCGCTCCCGTCGGAACGACTCGAGGAGATCCTCGACGACGGAGGGTCGATCCGCCTCGGAGTAGCCCGCTTCGCGAGCCGCCGCGGCGATCCGCTCTCGAACCATCTCCGGGTCAGTTCGAAGTCGCTCGAGTGCCGGCGCCGGCGCGTGGATCGTCGCGCCCGCCTCCCGAAGCGTCGACACCTGTCCGACGTGGTCGCTGTGGAGGTGCGTGAGGAGAACGTGGGCGATGTCGCCCGGATCGTATCCCAGGCGCTCGAGTCCCTCGCGGAGCACCGTCTCGGCCGCGGCGTCCGCTGCCCCGGCGTCGATCAGGATCGGTTCCGGCCCCTCGACGAGGTACGCTGCGACGTGTTTCGGCGGCCACGGAACGTCGAACTCGAGGCGGTGGACCGTCGCACGCTCGTCGTCGCGCCGGCCGGAGTCGTCGGAAGCGTCGAGAGCCATCGTCACCTACACGGCGGGCGACGATCCTGAACGTTACGCTCCGGCTCCCTCGGCGGCTGTCGGAGCCCGGGAATCGCGGCGAGGGCTCAAAAGACTTAATGTCGGCATGGCGTTACGGATAGGTAATGGCTTTTGAGGACCTGCTCGAGGATCCGGTCATCCAGAAGTACTTACACGAGCTGGTCGGTCCCAAGGGGATGCCCGTCGCGGCAGCGCCGCCTGACGGGGAAGTGACCGACGAGGAGCTCGCGGAGGAGCTGGATCTCGAGTTGAACGACGTGCGGCGGGCGCTGTTTATCCTGTACGAGAACGACCTCGCCAGCTACCGACGGCTGCGCGACGAGGACTCGGGCTGGCTGACCTACCTCTGGACGTTCGAGTACGAGAACATCCCGGAGAACTTGGAGTCCGAGATGTACCGCCTCCACGAGGCACTCGAGAAGCGCGAGGAGTACGAGCGCAACCACGAATTTTACCTCTGTGAGATCTGCTCGATCCGATTCGAGTTCGGCGAGGCGATGGACTTCGGCTTCGAGTGTCCCGAATGTGGCTCGCCGCTCGACTCGATGGACAACCAGCGGCTCGTCAACGCGATGCACGAGCGGATCGACGCGCTCAAAGACGAACTCAACGTCGACGCGGACGCCTGATGGTCGTACTCGCAACCAAACTGTACGTCGAGGGCGAGGCCCGGCAACGGGCGACCGACTCGCTTCGGTCGCTGATCAGCAACGAGATCGGCGACCTCGAGGTCTCGTTCGACCTCTCGATTCGCGAGGACGACTTCCCGGACGTCGACCTCGAGGGCGACGACGCTACCGTCGCACACAACGTCCTCCGTGAGGAGTTCGGCGAGATTCCGGACGACCTCGAGGCCGGCGAGACGTACGTCGGGACGCTCGACTCGTGGGACGAGGCGGGCTTCGTCCTCGACGCCGGCCAGCCCGTGCGGATTCCGGCGGCGGAACTCGGCCTCGGACCGGGGTCGCCCGAACAGATCCGCGAGCGCTACGGCCTCGTCCAGCACCTGCCGCTTCGGTTCGTCTACGCCGACGGTTCGGACGGAGACGACGAGAGTGAGGCTCCCTCGCGGCTCGCGGATGAGGAACGCGACCGTCTCTACGACTGGACGCGCGGCGACGGTCGGCTCAACGTCAACAGCGCGACGCGAGCCGAGGTCCGCGCGACGCTCAACCGGGCCGGCCACGCCCAGGACTACGTCACCGTCGAACGACTCGGGTTGCTCGAACAGAGCGTGATCTGCACCGAGGATACCGACCCGCCGGGGCTGCTCGCCAGCGTCGGCGAGTACCTCCCGGCGGAACTGCGCTGTGTCGTCCCCTGATATGAACCGACGGCTCGTCCTCGCGTCGATCGCGGTCGTCCTCCTGATCGGTCTAGCCGGCTGCTCGATGATCTTCGGGGGCATCTCCGACGAGGAACTCGATCGCGATCAGGAGTACGACGACCTCAGAGAGATCGACGAGGACGTCGTCATCGACATCGAGGGCGGTGGCATCATCAGCGACGGCGAGTTCCGTGCGGTCTACGACCTGAACGAGACCGACGAGTTGTCGCTGTACCGGTCGAACATCTACCGCGACGAGGCACTCGACATCCACAGCGTCCGCTACTGGTACCCGAACGGGACCGAAGTGACCGGCTCGGACCTCGACGTCGACCAGGGACGCTCGAGCACCGAGGTGCGAGTCCCCGACGGGAACGGGACGCTCGCGTTTACCGGTTCCGCGGGCAGTCGAACCTTCCAGCTCCCCGCCTACACGCACGGCTCCTACGAGGTCACGCTCCCCGAGGAACACCGGACGTCGAACTTCCTCTTCGGCAACGTGAACCCGGGCGGCTACGACCGCGAGATCGTCGACGACCGGGAGCAGCTGACGTGGGAGCACGTCGACAGTACGGTCTCGTTGCGGTACTATCAGACCAGGGACATCCCGCTGTTCGTCGGGCTTGTCGGCGTCGTCTCCGTACTCGGTGGGGCCGGCATCGCCTACTACTACCGGCAGGTAAAGCGCCTGCGCGAACAGCGCGAGGAGATGGGACTGGACGTCGACCTCGAGGACGACGACTCCGATCGCGGCCCACCACCGGGACTGAAGTAACTGCAACGGGTCGTCGGCGCGAACAGCCGCTCCTCCCGGTTCGACTCCGACAGATTGCGATCGGTCGGGAGTCGGGACTGTCCGTGGAGTCAACGTTTTATCGCTGGGCTGAGACGGGTGTACACGAAGATGGCACCGGACCTCCCCGAGAAGCTCCTGGGTATCGATATCGATTCCGACGAGGACCAGCGTCGGCGTTCGAGCGGGGACGCCGACGAGCCCGAAGACCGCGTTCGCGTCGTCCTGTTCGGCGTCGGCGAGCATCGCCTCGCGGTTCCCGTCGACGACGTGCTCTCGATCACCGACGTCCCGGAGGAACTGACGTGGGTCCCGCGAACGCCGGACGCGGTCGACGGCGTCACCGACCTCCGGGGGGAGATCACGGCCGTCCTCGACCCGACGGTCTACTTTCCGATCGACGAGGACCGCACCGGCCGCGAACAGCTTCTCGTCTTCGACTGTCCGGACGACCAACAGCCAGCGGCGCTCCGCGTCGACGACGTCCTCACGGTCGAGGCCGTCCCCGAGAGTGACGTCATCTCGTCCGTCGACGACACCGACGAGTCGATCACGGGCCAGGCACTCGAGCACCCGCTCGTGACCGCACTCGTCGAACGACCCGGCCGGACGCGACCGAAAGCCGACGCCACCACCCCAGCGGCGACCGTAGAGGGGACGACCGAGAGCGCACCCGGCGACTCCGAGCCGACCGACGGGATGACGGGGCTCGAACAGGTCGTCGAACTCGTTCCGCTCGTCGACGTCGAGGCGATGCTCGCCGCCTCCGGTGGCCGCATCTCGAGTCGGTAACGACCCGACCGAAACGGTTCGACTCCACCTCCCGACAGCCGACCGACAGGACGGAGTAACAGGCGTTGACAGTCGGCTGCTACCGACCGCTGCGGTCGAGGAGGGATTTCGGGCTCGAGCGGGCCGCTGTCGTGCAGTTCTCCGTCCCAGTCGACCGCGCTCGAACGTCGGTTATCACGATTGATAACCGAGAGACAGCATTTATACTAACGGTTTCGGTACTATCAACTGGTGTACTACTGAATGTCGACAGGGGTTCTCATCGTGGACGACTCTCATTTTATGCGGAACTTGCTGCGCCAGATCGTAGAGCAGGATCACCGCATCGTCGGAGAGGCGACCAACGGCGCCGAGGCAGTCAAGTTGTACAAAGAGCGCGATCCCGACCTCGTCATGATGGACATCGTGATGCCGAAGTGCAACGGGATCAAAGCGACCGCCGCGATCAAGAAGATCGACCCCGACGCTCGGGTCATCATGTGTACGAGCGTCGGCCAGCGCGAAAAGATGAAACTCGCCGTCAAGGCCGGCGCCGACGGCTACGTGACGAAGCCCTTCGAAGAACCGAGCGTCAGAAAGGCCCTCACGGACGTCGCCGCGGTATGAGGCGAGTACTCGTCGTCGCCGACACACCGCGGCTAACGGCAGTCATCGGCAACGAGCTCGCACGCCGCGGCGACGACGTCGTGACGGAGACCGACCGTGCCCCCCTCGAGGCCGTCACCCGAACCGACCCCGACGTCGTAACTGTCGTCGACGACGTGATCGATCGGGACGGACTGGAGTCGCTCGAGCGACTGCTCTCGACGGCCCCGACGCCGACGCTCGTCGTCGCCTCGAGCGTCGACCCGGCCGTCGACGCGGCGTTCGGTGGGCTCGCACACGGTGCCGTCGAATTCCTCCGGCGCCCCGACACGCTCGAGGAGTCGCTCCCGACCTTCATCGAGGACCTCGAGTCACGCATCGACGAACTCGCCGACGTCGATATCTCCTCGCTTGCCGTCGCCCAGACCACGGCCTCGGCCCGTTCGATCCGAACGGCACGACCGACCCGGGCGACCGCCGGCGCCGACGCGGTGACGGCGGCCTCGGCAGCGAGCACACCGACGACGAGCGACCGTGTGCAGGCCCCAGGCGAACCCGACCTCGAGTCAGTCGCCGAACCGACGACGACCCCGACCGTCCGGACGAGAACCCCCACCGAGCCGCCGACGATCGTCGTCGGTGCCTCCACTGGCGGTCCGAAGATCGTCGAACGACTGTTAGCGCGCCTGCCGATCGACCTCGAGGCGCGAGTGTTCGTCGTCCAGCACATGCCCGCGCCGTTTACCCCCCGGTTCGCGGCGCGACTCGACGCGATCAGCGAGTACGCGGTCCGAGAGCCGGCCGACGGCGACGTCGTCCGGCCCGGAACCGCCGTGGTCGCACCCGGTGGCACCCACCTCGGCGTCACGAGCGATGCGGACGCGACGCTTCGCGTCCGGTTCGAGAGAACCACGCACAGAAGCGGCGCCCGTCCGTCGATCGACGTCACGATGACGGCCCTCGCCGACTGTGTCGACGGACCGCTCTGTGGCGTCGCCCTGACCGGAATGGGATCCGACGGCGCGACGGGCATCGAGGCCATCGACGCCGCGGGCGGGCACACGATCGCCCAGGACGAACCGACGAGTTCGGTCTTCGGGATCCCCGCACAGGCGATCCGGACCGGCTGCGTCGACGAGGTTGTACCAGCACCGAAACTCGCCGATCGAATTACGACCGCAGTCACGGGTGACCGCGATGAGTGATCACTGGGACTTCGTACGCGAAAGCAACGAACGGATCACACAGCTCAACAACGAACTCCTCGCGCTCGAGCGCGACCCCGACGACGAGGACGCGATGCGAAACGTCTTCCGGATCGCCCACACGCTCAAGGGCAACTGCGGGGCAGCGGGCTTCGACGCAGCGAGCGACGTCGCACACGCGATCGAAGACCTGCTCGATGCTGCCCGGGCCGGCCGAATCGACGTCACGCCCGAGCTGATGGACGTCGTCTTCGACGCGGTCGACGAACTCGAGGCGATGGTCCGCGAGATCGAGGCCGCCGGAGAGCTAACCGCCGACCCAGAGTCAACGATCCGGTCGATCCGGGAGTATCTCGAGCGGGAGAGCCAAACCGGTGCCACGACGGTCGAGCCGCCCTCTGGGCCGGAGATCGATGCGGTGGTGTCGTCGCTCGACCCGCCGACCGCCGCCGACCACGACGCGTACCTCGTTCGGTTCGCGGTGCAAGAGACCGCCGACGGTGACCTCAGTAACGGCACGCTGGTCGTCGAGGCCCTGATCGACGCCTTCGACGTACTCGGGACCGACCCCTCGCGCGATGCGATCGACGCGGGACGCTACGGTGGCCAGCTCGACGTCGTCTTCACCGGCGCGGTCGGCGACTCGTCGATCGCCGCCGCACTCGAGCCGATCGACGAGATCGCCGACTTCGAGATCGTCGACGTCTCGGATCGGTTCGACGCCGCGGCCGAAGGCGGCGACGTCGGCCCGATCGACGACCGCGACGGCGCGGCCATCAGCACCGAGGAAGCACGGGATCTCGAGGTCGACGAACTCCTGGACGAATTCGACGAGTTCGACGACCTCGACGAGAAGGTCAAGGAGGTCGAGGGCGACGACGACCTCGAGGTGTTCGACGAGATGGGCGACGCTGGTTCGTTCGACGACCTCTTCGACGACGCGGACGTCGAGCCCGAGGTCGACCCCGGCGAGCCGGAGCCGTCGGCCGACGAGACACGCGCAGGCGGGGAACGGGAACCCGAGGACGACGCCGCGGCCGAGGCAGACGACGTCGACGACGCCGAAGCCGTCTTTGCCGAACTCAAAGAAGAAGTCGACCCCGTCGGCTTCGACGAACTACAGGACGAACTCGCCGAACTCGAGTTCGACGAGTTCGGCGAAGAGGAGATCGGAATGGACGAGCTCCTCGGCGACGACTTGGAGGAGTCACTCGAGAGGGACGCCAGTGAGGGGGACGCCTCCCTCGAGAGTGGGCCAGACGAGACGGATGGTTCGTCCGAAGGCGACGGAGCGACCGGAGACGGCGTAGACGACGAAACTGCCGGTGACGACCCGATGGACGACGAGTCAGTCGACGTCGCGACCGACGACGGCGGCTCGGTCGAAGCCCCCGGAGACGTTGCTGGCGTCGACGCCCCAGCCGAGCCCGTGAGTGCCGACCTCGAGGACCCAGCGGACGCCACAGCCGAGACACCGGGTGTGGACGTTTCGCCGACCGACGGGCTCGAAGCCGACCTCGGGGAGGGCGTCCCGACCGACGGAGCGACGTGGGACGAGGGGTCGGCCGAACGGCCGTCGTGGTGCGAACCGGTGGCGGCCGACTCGGCGTCGACCGTCGAGTCGGAGACGGACGACCAGTCGACAGGGACGTCCGGGCCGGACGAAACGGCCGTCGTCGACGAGGCGTTCACGTTCGACGATATCGCGATCGACGACGCCGACCCCGACGAGGATACAGCGGCCGACTCGAGTACCGACGATCTGACCGACGAACGCGCGGACGAGCCAAGCGACGAGTGGGTCGACTCCGACGACGTCGACCCAGGGCTCGAGGCCGCGAAATCGCTCCCCCACTCCTCCGACGACCTCGCGGACGAGACGGAGCGAACCCCGACGGACGAGGCGGTCGAGGATCTGAGCAGCGAGGAACACGACGACGACGGCCCGGGCGACGACCCCGTCGAGCCGGACGAACGCGAGCTCGACGTTTCCAACGACGAGCCGGCAGACGCGCCAGCCGGTGGGCCGACGCTCGAGGACGAGTTCGCCACACCGGCCGACGAGGCTCTCGACGCGTCGACGTCACTGTCCGCCGACTCCGTCGATTCGGAACCGCTCGACGCCGACGAGACGGAATTCGAAGCGAGTGCGTCCGACGACACCGCCAGCACCGACGCCTGGTCGGCTCCCGAATCGGACGTCGAGACGTCGTTTGACGACGCGTCTGACTTCGACGATTCGTCCGACTTCGACGGCGTGAGCGACTTCGACGATACTTCTGACTTCGAAGGCACGACCGACTTCGACGACGCGTCTGAGTTCGAGGACACGTCCGACTTCGACGACACGTCTGAGTTCGAGGACACGTCCGACTTCGACGACACGTCT
>LKMK01000001.1 GCA_001563805.1 Natrialbaceae archaeon B1-Br10_E2g2 | reverse complement strand
GAACTCCAGAGGGTCATCACACGGACACTGATCAGGTGTCCGATCAGTATATCAGTCTGGAGTGTCGTCCCGGGCGCGGGACCTCTGGAGTCAGTCGCCATGCCTGGCTTGGCCACGACCCCTCGAGTCATCGTTGGGGGATGTGCCCTAAAGCGGTTTCGATTCGGGTTATAGCCAGGGGGCGCGGCCGTCGGTCTCCGTCGAGTCGGTTCCTGGAGCCGCCGATCCGTCGACGGCGTCCGACTCCTCGTCGACTTCCGGCCTCGAGGCGACCCAGCCGCCGAAGATCGTCTCCGAGTCGGGCTCTCGGCCGTCGATGATGCTCCCGAGTTCGTGGACGCCGAGGGCCGACTCGTCGGGGTCGTCACCCTCCTCGCTCGAGTCCCGGTCGAAGCCGACTGGGACGTCGATCGCGAAGATGGCGGCGACGACGAGCGCGGCCAGTGGGGCTTGCCCGAAGGCCATCCCGAGCAGCGACAGCGGCAGCAGGCCGAGCGCGACGGCGCTGCCGAAGCGGAACCGATCGATATCCATGTACTCGCGTAGGTACGGGCCGCCGAGGGCGACGACGAGGGCGAACGCGACGCCGACGACTGCGGCGAGGGTGGCGTTGGCGACGAGCGCGAGGTCGTCCATCACGATAAACGCCGCCCCGTTCGGGTCGATGCTGGCGACGAGCCCCAGGCCGATGATGACCGCGGGGCTCGGGAGGTACTCGCCGACGGTCGCGCTGGCGGTCTTGGCGGCGATGGCGGCGATCACCAGTGCAGCGAAGCGCTCGAAGATGACGATGTCGATGACGCTCCCGATCGCCGGAGCGAGCGCCGCCTGGACGGCCGCAAGCAGTATCAGCGGGATCCCCACGAGCAGGACGATCGCCGCCTGCTCACGTGGCGTCCCCGTCATCTCGGCGAGGATCACCGCGACCGTCGCACTGCCGCCGAAGATCAGCAGACCGACCTGGACGGCCCCCAGGGGATCGTCGAGTGCGCCGGCGAGGATCAACGCCGGGAAGACGCCGTCGATCAGCGGCAGCATCATCACTAACGCGAGCAGGCGCGCATCGCCGCCTACGAGTCGCTCGAGGCGGAGGGCAACCGGGTGTTGAGACGTGCTCATCGCTTACCGACGATGGCCATGACCCGAGGCCGGTGGGGAATAGGGTGGACGATCTCGTACAGACCGGGGCGAACCGTAGCCGTCCCAGCCGTTCGTCCGATTGGGGCCTCGTGCTGTGAGTTTGCGTGTAAATTTCCCGAAATTAAAGGCGGAGGCGGCGATAACGCTCGTCTGGCCACCGATTCGGGACGCGCTGGAACTCACAGCGTGCATACCCCACTGAACGACAGCACCGTCAATAAACGTTGTGTGAGATGGCGTTTCACGATCCGTTAGTCGAACGACAGTATCGTTCAGATGTACCCACCGGTGTATGGATTTGCGAGACGAAGTGCAAACTCCCCGAGACGGCCTCTGACGAACGTCGATCCGCTCTCGTGTCCCCGGGCTCGCAGAATCGACCGAGACGTGTCTCGAGGCTCAGGCCCGATGCCGGAAAATCGCAGAGTATTCAAACACCACGCGCCTACGACGGAGTGCGTGCGAGGGTAGCCAAGCGGCCAACGGCGGCGGACTCAAGATCCGCTCGTGTAGACGTTCGTGGGTTCGATTCCCTCCCCTCGCATCGCAGTGAGACGCAAAACGCGTCAAACGAGATGCAGGAGAGCTCGAATCAGGGAGCAGGTTTCCTGCGACCGTGGTTCGATTCCCTCCCCTCGCATCGCAGTGAGACGCAAAACGCGTCAAACGAGATGCAGAAGGTCCTACGCGGGATCTTCCCTCGCAAAGCTTTTCGGTGCTCCTCGATCGAGAGCCGGACGGCCGTCCGAACGCTCGAGACGCAGGCGCAGCAGGGCTCGTCACGAGGCCCCTCAGGTGTCCTCGTCGGTGACGAACGTGAACCGGGCACCGCCGAGGCTGCCGGAGTCTATCGAGACCGACCAGCCGTGTGCCTCGACGATGGTTTCGACGATCGAGAGGCCGAGTCCGGTGCCACCGCCACCCGTGTAGCCCTCACGGAAGACGGCATCGCGTTTCTCGGGCGGGATCCCGGGGCCGTCGTCCTCGACGACGAACCCGTCGGCGGTCCCGTCGACGCGGACGGTTACGGGTGGATCGTCGGACTCCGTCCCGTCACTGGCAGCGGCGTCTCCCTGTGGTGACCCGTGTTCGATGGCGTTTCGAAACAGGTTCTCGAGGAGCTGTCTGAGCCGCCCGGGGTCGCACTCGACCGACTCGAGCGCTCCGGTCTCGAGCGTGGCCTCGCCGGTTTCGACGCCGTCCCAGGCTGCGGTGACGAGCTCGTCGAGGTCGACCCGCCTGGGGTCGTCGACGGTCTCGCCGTCCCGGGCGAGCGTCAGGAGGTCGTCGATCATCGTTTCCATGCGATCGACGGACGTGAGCACCTCGTCGATGTACCCGGTGTCGCCGGTCTCAGCGACGAGTTCCGCGTATCCCGAGAGGACGTTCAGCGGATTTCGCAGGTCGTGACTGACGACGGCGGAAAAGCGCTCGAGTCGCTCGTTCTGTCGGGCGAGTTCGCGCCGGCGCTCCTCGCGCTCGAGCGTATACCAGACGAGTTCGCCGAGCGTCTTCAGCTGCTGTTGTAACGACCGCGGCCAGGGCCGTCGCGTCTCCTGTTCGATCGCCAGCACGCCCACCAGCTCCCAGTCGGCGACGATCGGCACCGCCAACAGCGACTCGAGGTCGCGCTCGCTGAGGTAGGGGTGGTCGCTGGCGTCGTCGACCGAGTCGGACCAGTCGCCGCCCGGAAGGACGGAGCCGACGAACTCCTCGGGGACGTCGACCTCCAGCGGGGACGTCGATTTCGACGGGACAGCGACCGGGTCGAACGACTGGATCGTCGTCTCGAACCCCGGGAACGAGTCGGTGGCCACCCGTTCGGGGCCCAGGGGTCGGCTCTCGTCGTCGGTCCAGGCGTAGATTCGCTCGAGGGACTCCTCGTGACACTCGAAGACCAGACAGCGGTCGGCGTCGAGCCGCCGGCCGATGAGCTTCAGCGCCCACTCGATCTCGACATCGATCTCGTCCGGCGCCGCGGACATCAGCGACCGGGCGATGTCGAGGACCGTCTCCCGGACGTCCGAGATCGACCGTTCGTACTGTTCGTCGAGCTGTGATCGGAGTCTGTCGAGCGCTCGCTCGGAGGGGACTGACCCATCGTCGACCCTCGGGACGACCGCGGCGGTGTCCGCCGCGAGCAGTCCCTCGAGGACGCTGGCGTCGGGCGTGGGTCCGAACAGGATCACCGGCAGGTCCGACCAGACGGTACGGACCTGCTCGAGGAAGCGCAGGCCGTTGCTGTCGGTGAGCGGGGTGGCGACTACCACACAGTCGACGCCCGGGTCGGTCGCGTCGGCGGCCTCGGTGAGCGGGCCGGCGGTCGTCACCGGATACCTCGGGGCGAGTTCGGACTTGACGTGTCGCCCGGCGTCGGGGTCTGCGTCGACGTAGAGCACGTGAAACGACCGCTGTCGGGCAGGGTCGACGGTCGTGGGATCTCGGTGTTCGTCACTCTCGCTTTCGCCGTTCATGTCGGCCCTCCGGGGCCGAGCCGGCACGCGGACGGCCCTGTCAACGTCGACTCGAGCGCCCCTGTCGACCGATCGTGTCCGCGTGTCGTCGCTATCTGGCGACTCCGGTGGCAGATGGGCTGGCTCGACCGGCGGTCGGTCCCAGCGGCTGGCTGTCCGGAATCCCCCCCACCGTGTGTCCGAAGCGATGTGTACGCACACATACGAGAGTGTTCGACTATGATTCGACATGCTCGGCCGTTTCGATATAAAGATACTGGCAGAACCGGCGTCTCGAAGCTGGATACCGACGTACAGGGGGTCGTGATCGCTGCGTTGCACTCGAGTCGGCGAGCAGGTGCCGACACGAGCGACTCCTGCCGTAGGTGGATAGGCACGGTCGAATCGCCACCTCTTTTCACCACGACCGCCGACGATCACCAATGAGCAAACGCGAACCGGGCCGGCGGGCGACCGTCGCCCGTCGTGCGGCCGAGGCAGGTGCAGCGATCGCGGGTGAGGCGTTTCGGACGGCACTCGAGGTCGAACGGAAGGACGGAAAGACGGACGTCGTGACCCAGGCCGACCGGGACGCCCAGGCGGCCGTGATCGACTCGGTCGGCGAGACGTATCCCGACGAACCCGTCGTCGGCGAGGAGGAGGGGGCGCTCAAGCGCGTCCCCGAGTCGGGTGCCGCCTGGATCGTCGACCCGATCGACGGGACGAACAACTTCGTCGTCGGTACCCGGACGTTCGCGACCGCCGTGGCGGCTGTCGTCGACGGCGAACCCGTGGCCGCCGCGACGGTCTGTCCGGCGTTGTCCGATACGTACCGATCCGGACCGGACGGCGTCTCCCGAAACGACCAGCCGATCTCGGTCAGCGACTGTGCCGATCCCGAGGCGGCCACGATCTGCCCGACCTTCTGGTGGGACTACGACCAGCGCGAGCAGTACGCTGCGGCGACGCGTGAACTGGTCACACGCTTTGCCGACATCCGCCGGTTCGGCTCCGCCCAGCTCGAGCTCGGGATGGTCGCCTCGGGGGCGCTCGAGGGCGTCGTCACCGACCTTCGGATGAACCCCTGGGACAGCGTCGCGGGCGTCGCATTGGTCCGCGAGGCCGGCGGCGTCGTAACCGACCTCGAGGGCGATCGATGGCGCCACGACAGCGAGGGGATCGTCGCGTCGAACGGCGAGATCCACGACGAGTTGCTCGCTGCGGCTCGAGCGATCGACGGCCAGTAGGCGCAGATCCGGCTGGACGATCGGATCCGTTCCTGAGGCGGTCGTCTATCGGCTGACGTGAGAAATCGGAAACGGTAAGCGTCAGCCCCGATGGAGTTCGGATATGTACGACTACGTCGAGCGGTACGGTCCAGTGAGGGTCTGGGCCGTCACCGTCCTCGTCCTCGTTGTCGGGATCACGGCGGCCGCGCTCGCGTTCCCACAGCGGGTCTACGTCGACCTCATCTGGCAGTACTACTGGGGTCCGGTCGTCGCCGACGCCCACGGCTGGGCCTGCGTCGACTGGGCCGGTGGCGCCGAGATGGAGTGCAGCGAAGCTGCGCAAGCGGGCGAGGATACCGGTCCGACCGCCTCACCTGGCTACACGTTCGTCTCCTATGCGGGCTACGTTCCGACGCTCATCCTGTTGCTGGTCGGGATCGTCCTCGCCGGCCGGCGGTTCGAGATCGAACGCTACCGTGCGGGCTTTTACGCCCTGTTCCCGTTCATGCTGTTCGGCGGCGCACTTCGCACCGTCGAGGACGCGAACGTCGCGGCCTACCGCGATACGGGTGAACTCGCCATCGAACTCCCGTGGTCCGGCTTTCTCATCAGCCCGCTGATCTACTTCACCGTCTTCTTCATCGCGCTGATCGCGCTCGTCGTCTCGGTCTGGCTCGACCGGAGGGGCCACGTCTCGGGCTATGAGTACCCGCTGGCCGGAATCGGGACCGTGCTGCTCGCGGGGACGCTCGGCTATCTCGGCTGGATCGCTGCGTTCGAACCGTACGCGACCTTCTACCCGTGGCTCCTGATCACGACACTCGTGGGGGCGACGGTCGCCACGTGGCTCACGTGGGTCGCCATCAAACGGTTCGCACCGGACATCAACCGCGGCACGCGTAACATGGGACTCGTGGTCATCTGGGCGCACGCGGTCGACGGCGTCGCGAACGTCATCGGCCTCGACTGGGCCGTCGCGTTCGGTCACGACCAGAATCTGGTCCCCAAACATCCGGTCAACGAGGCGATCGTCAACGTCACCGGATCGATCCTCCCGGCCGACATCGCCGCCGTTACCGGGCAGGCCTGGCCGTTCCTCTTCGTCAAACTCGCCGCGGCGGTCGTCGTTATCTGGATCTTCGACGAGACGGTCTTCGAGGACAGTCCACGCTATGCGATGTTGCTGATGATCACCGTCGTCGCGGTCGGCCTCGGGCCCGGAACCCGTGACATGCTGCGGGCGACGTTCGGCGTCTGAGCGGTTTCCCGAGCAACGATCGTTTTCACCCGCCTGGACAGCTCTACCCGTCGGACTCGAGCGGCCAGTCGTCGGCTTCCTCCCAGAGTTCGTCGAAACTGGCCGCGAGACCGGCTGCGAGGTCGTCGTCCCGGAAGTTGACGACCGCGAGGAGTTCGTCGTCGACCGTGGGATTGAGCACCTCGAGACAGACCTCGCGGTCGTCGAAGACGATGAACCGCTGGGCCGGCAGGTGGGGAGCGCGTCGCACCTCGAGTCCCTGGTCCACGATGGTCTCCAGACGGTCCGTCGCGTTCGAGAGGTCGGTCGCGAGCAGTCGCATCGAGATGCCGACCTCGAGCAGTTCGGCGAGCCTGGTCGTGAACGCCTCCCGCCACTCCGGCCCGACGTCGACGGTGTCGACGGCGATGCGGATCGACTCGTCGGTCGCGGCGAAGCGCTCGAGCAACAGGTCCCGGGCGGCATCGTCGTGGAGGGCGCTGGTGGCAAACCCCTCGGCACCCGCGGTCGATCGAACCGACGAGAGGGACTCCTCGGCGGCCGACGCCGTTCGCTCGTAGGCCGACCGCTGCTGGTCGAGTTCGTCGACCCGGCGCGCCAAGAGTCGGTCGACCGCTTCGGCCGGCTCGACGTGCGTGTAGGTTCGTGGTCGTCCGTCGTCGGCTCTGGCGAGCGAGCGGTCGACGAGGGCGTTCAACACGTCGTAGACCCGCCCTCGCGGAACGTTTGACTCCGCAGCGACCTCGTCGGCCGTCATCGCCCCGTGTCGCGTGAGGGTCACGAACGCTCGCGCCTCGTAGTTCGAGAGGCCGAGTTCGGCCAGCAACTCGGCTCGTTCGTCGTCCATACCCCACCTTCCGAAAGAAGAAACAACAAGGTTGTGGTTTGTAATAGAAAGGTTGATGAGTCAGCTATCGGAACAGACACGTAATGAGACGGCTCCAGTTCGTTGCCCTTGGCCTCGTGTTACTGGTGCTGGCCGGCTCCCCACTCGTTGTTTCCGCCTCCAGCACGCCGGATTTCGAGGTCTACGTCCCGGAGAACATCGTCGAACCGGGCGAGGAGACGGACCTCGAGCTCGAGATCCGAAACGCGGCGTCGGCCGAGGAAGAAGACGACACCGACGCCGGCGAGATTCCGCGGACCGAGGCCAGGGACGTGACCGTGACGCTCGATGCCGGGGACGCACCGATCGACGTCACGACGGAGGAGAGCCCCCAGCCGACGATGTCCGCCCAGACGTTGCTCTCGGAGTCGTTCACGATCGCCGTCGACGAGGACGCCGAGGCGGGAAGGTACGAGCTGACCGCCGAGATCGAATACACGTACACACACTCGACCTCGAGCGGGAGCGAGCGGACTGATACCGACGAAGTGACGTTCGAGGTCGTCGTCGAGGAGCAGGCACGGTTCGAGGCGGGAGCGGTCGAGTCCGACCTGATCGTCGGCGACCGCGGGATCGTCGACATCGACCTCACCAATACCGGCGTCGAGAACGCGAGCGATGCGGTGGTCCGGTTCGACTCCCCCGACGAGAACGTCGCCCCGGTCGAAGAGACGGTCGACGACTCGGAGATCCAGACCGACGGCAGCGAACAGTACGTCGGCGAGTGGGGCGTTGACGAGACGGAGACGGTGACGGCTGCGATGGAACTCGACGACGACGCCATCGCCAGAACGTATCCCGTCTCCGTGACGGTCGAGTTCCGCGACGACCGCGGCGTCGACCAGGTCTCCCGAGAGGTTCGTGTGGGTGCGCCCGCCAGTGACGCCCAGTCGTTCGGCTTCGGGAACGTGACCGGCGACCTCCACGTCGGCGAGGACGGCACCGTACGCGGCGACGTCACCAACGACGGCCCGTACCCGGTCGACAACGCTGTGTTGACGATCAGCGACGGCGAGGGGACGGAGTTCGTCCCCGACTTCGAGGACGGCCTCGGCAGCGCGTCGAACGTCTACCCCCGCGAGACGCAGTACGCCGTCGGTGACCTGAAACCCGGCGAGGCCGCCCCCTTCGAGTTCCGCTTCGGCATCGGGAGCGAGGCCGAACCCGGCCCACGCGTGGTCGAGGCCGACGTGCGCTACCGGAACGTCCACGACGACGTTCGGATGACGAACGATCCCGTCGACCTCGAGGTCGACGTCGCCCCCGAACGCGACGAGTTCGACGTCGAGGCGATCGATGCGAGCTACGAGGTGGGCGAAACGCGTACGATCGAACTCGAGGTGACGAACCGGAAAGACGAGACGCTGACCGACCTCGAGGCGAAGCTGTTCACGAACGACCCGCTGGACAGCGACGACGACGAGGGCTTCGTCCCCGAACTCGCCCCCGGCGAGACGGCGACCGTCGCCTTCGAGGTCGCCGTCGAGGACGACGCGACGCCCCAGACCTATCCGCTCCGACTCGACTTCCGGTACGACGACGAGCGCTCGAATTCTCAGCTCACCGACACCTATCGGGTCCCGATCGACGTCAGCGAGCCCGACGACGACGGGCTCCCGGCGCTGTGGATCGGGGTCGGCGCCGGGCTCCTGACCGTTCTCGGAGCCGCCTGGTGGTTCCGGGCGCGCCTCGAGCCCTCTCTCGAGGGCGTCCCGTATCTCGAGCGGCTGCCCCACGCCGAGTCCCCGTCGTGGGTCGACCGACTCCCGCTCGTCGGTGGCCCGACGGGGAACGATCCCGGGACCGGTGACGGACTCGACGACGGCGTACGCGAGGCGGAGGCGTCGTTCGACGAGCGCGACGTGGCCGCGGCCGAGGCGGTCGACCCCCTCGACGGCTCGAGCGGGTCGGCCGGCGAGCCCGACATCCTCGACGACGGCCGTCCGTCAGACCGCACCGACCGTCCTCGAGACGACTGACCCAATGGCTCCCGGCCCACTCGAACGGATTCTCGAGACCTGCAACCACCTGATCACGGAGCGGTCCGGAACCGTCATCGTCTCCTTTCTGCTGGTGACGGCGCTGTTCGCTGGCGGACTCGGCGACATCGAGATGGACGAGGGGTTCGAGGCGTTCGTCGAGGGCGTCGACGCCCACGAGGCCCAGGAGCAGATCGACGAGGAGTTCGAGGCGCCGTTCGAGGACGACGCCCCGACGACACAGCTCATCCAGCGGGGTGAGAACGTCCTCACGCGGGATGCGCTGATCCGGCTCCTCGAGTTCCAGCGACACCTCGAGGACGGCGACGACTACCGGGTCGAGGAGACCTCGAGCATCGCCGAGTCGGTCGCCCAGTCGATCGATCCGACCGCGACGACCCGCGACGACCAGCTCCGGACGCTCGAGCGCGCCGACGACGCCGAGGTTCGAGAGACGGTTCGCGAACTGGGTGCGGAGTCGTCGTTCGCCGCCTCGGTGAGCGACGACTTCAGCCCACAGGAGCCGTCGGCGTCGGCGACGGTCGCCACGGCGACTCACGACGGGAACGCCGACGAAGAGGCGGTTCAGTTCCGCACACAGGCGGCCGCCGACTCCGCCGACGGCGAGATCGTCGTCTTCGGCGGTGGCATCCTCGATACGGAGTTCGAGAACGTCATCGAGGATTCACTCGCGATCATCGTCCCCGTCGTGATCGTGCTCATCCTCGGGTTCCTGATCTCGGCGTACCGGGACCCGTTCGATCTGGTGCTCGGGCTGGTCTCGCTCCTGATGGCCGTCGTCTGGACGTTCGGATTCACCGGCTACGCGGGGATCGCGTTCACCGACATGATGATCGCCATCCCGCCGCTGTTGCTCGCGATCGGGATCGACTTCGGCATTCACGCCGTCAACCGATACCGGGAAGAGCGCGTCGCGGGGGCGGGGATCGAAGACGGCATGGCGGAAGCCACCACGCAACTGCTCGTCGCCTTCTTCATCGTGACGGGGACGACCGTCATCGGCTTCGGCGCGAACGTCACGAGCGGCCTCGAGCCCATCAGGGAGTTCGGCTTCGTGGCCAGCGTCGGCATCATCTTCACGTTTCTCATCTTCGGCATCTTCCTCCCCGCGGCGAAGGTCGTCCTCGATCGATTCCGCGAGCGTCACGATCTCCCGGCGTTCGACACGTCGCCGCTCGGCTCCGAGGACTCCCTGCTCGGCCGAGTGCTTCCCGTCGGCGCCCACCTCGGCAAGCGAGCGCCGATCGCCTTGCTCCTCGTCGCATTCCTCGTCACCGGTGGCGGTGTCGCATACGCGACGACCGTCGACACGACCTTCGAAGAGGAGGACTTCCTCCCGCCCGAAGAGCTGCCCGACTACGTCGAGTCGCTCCCCGGCGCGCTCGGCCCCTCGGAGTACACCTCGACGGCGACGATCACCTACCTCGAGGAGAACTTCGAGAGCGGCGAGGACGACGAGGTGACGGTCTACGTCGAGGGGCCGATAGCGGCCGATCACGCTCTGGAGTCCGTCCACCGCGCCGGCGAGGACCCGCCGTCGACGATCGTCACTGACGGAACCGTCGCCGAGAGCGAGAGCGTCGTCGACGTCATGCACGCCCACGCCAGGGAGGACGAGGATTACGCGCGCGCCCTCGCGGCCAACGACGTCAGTGGCACCGGCGTCCCCGACCGAAACGTCGAGTTCCTCCTCGAGCAGTTGCTGACCTCCGAATCCCGTGACGACGCCCTCGAGTACGTCACCGAGGACCAACGCAGCACCCGCGTGATCTACACCGTCGAGGCCGATGCGACCCAGGCCGAGGTCACTGCCGACGCCGAGGAACTCGCCGCCGACTACCGCCTCGAGGCGACGCCGACCGGCGAGATCGTCGTCTTCCACGAGATCTCGGAGCTAATCCTCGCGTCCTCGCTCGAGAGTCTCGGGCTCGCGATCGTCTTCACGGCGGTGTTTCTGATGGTCATCTACCACGTCCTCGAGGGGCGAGCCTCGCTCGGGGTGGCGAATCTCGTCCCGATCCTGGTGACGGTGGGCGTGCTCGGCGGGACGATGCCGCTGCTCGACATCCCGCTGAACGCCCTGACGGGGACCGTGCTGTCGATCACGATCGGGGTCGGGGTCGCGTACTCCGTCCACGTCACCCACCGCTTCATCGACGAGTACAACGACAGTGGCGACGGCTACGAGTCGTTACTGATCACGCTCGGGGGAACCGGCGGCGCGCTCACCGGTTCGATGCTGACGACGCTCGGCGGCGCGGGATCGCTCGTCCTGGCGATCACGCCGTTGCTGGGGCAGTTCGGCTTCCTGATGGTGATCAGCGTGATCTACTCGTACCTGATGGCGATCCTCGTGTTGCCGCCGACGCTGTTGCTGTGGGAACGGCTGGTTGGGTGATTGATCGACCGTCGCGTCGGTCACGGTCGATCACACGTGTTCCGATCGTCAAACGAACGAGTTAAGGACCAAGTACCGTATCGCCATACTATGTCGAATATGCACCGTCGAGTTCTGAATGTTCGTCGAACGGACAGCTATCGGCCACGTTCGACCCGCCTGTCGGACCGGGTTCGGTAACGACGACCCACAATGGTTCTGACTGTTACCCGACGTCACGGCGATCAACAGGGAGGTATTGCCCATGACTAGCGCGGACGAAGAACTCGCGAAAGACCTCGGGTTGATCTCGGCGCTCTCTATCGGGATCGGAACGATGATCGGCGCCGGCATTTTCGTCCTGCCTGGCATCGCCGCCCAGCAGGCGGGTCCGGCGGTCGTCATCTCGTTCGTGATCGGTGGGATGATCGCCATGATAAACGCGTTTTCGGTGAGCGAACTCGGCACTGCGATGCCGAAAGCCGGCGGCGCGTACTACTACATCAACCGGGCGCTGGGACCGCTGTTCGGTTCCATCTCGGGCATGGGTGACTGGATCGGCCTCGCGTTCGCGAGTGCGTTCTACGCGATCGGTTTCGGCGGCTACCTCGCCGACTTGCTCGACGGGACCGTCCTCTCGATTCCCGGCATCGGGGAGTTCGCGCTCCTCCCGACGATCGCGCTCGGCCCGATCGTCCTCTCCGAGATCCAGATCGGGGCGGTGATCGCCGGCGTCGTCTTCGTCGGCGTCAACTACATCGGCGCGAAGGAGACCGGCGGCATCCAGACCGCCATCGTCACGCTCTTGCTCGGCCTGCTGACGATCTTCGCCATCGCCGGCTTCTTCTCGTTCGACTGGGGCACCGTCGCCGCCGACGGCAGCTACGTCCCCGAAGGGACCGTCGCCATCCTCCCCGGCGCGGCGCTCGTCTTCGTCTCCTATCTCGGCTACGCGAAGATCGCGACCATCGGCGAGGAGCTCAAAAACCCCGGCCGGAACCTCCCGATCGCAATCATCGGTAGCGTCGGCATCGTGATGGTCATCTACACGATCCTCGTCGGCATCCTGATGGGGCTGATCCCACACGAGGACTTCTTCCTCGAAACCGTCGAGAACGCGCCGATGACCCACGCCGCCGAGATCGTCTTCGATTACGCCTTTACGGTCGCCGGCCTCGAGATTTCGATCCTCGGTGCCGGCGTGACGTCGATCACGCTCGCGGCGTTGCTCGCGACCGCCTCCTCCGCGAACGCGTCGATCCTCGCGTCGGCCCGGATCAACTTCGCGATGGGCCGTGACAAGATCGTCACCGACTCGCTCAACGAGATCCACCCCCGGTTCGCGACGCCGTACCGATCGATTGCAATCACCGGCTTGCTCATCATCGTCTTCATCATCGGCCTCGGCGAGACCGTCGCGATCCTCTCGAGTGCGGCGAGCGTCCTCCATCTCGTCGTCTACGCGCTGATCAACGCCTCGCTGATCGTCTTCCGGGAGACGAACCCGCCGGAGTACGACCCCGACTTCGAGGTCCCGTTCTACCCGTACCTGCCGATCGCCGGCTTCGTCCTCTCGCTCGCGCTGATCTACTTCATGGACCCCATCGCGGTCGCGATCAGCGCGGTATTCGTCCTCTTCGCGGTCGTCTGGTACTTCGTCTACGCACGGGACAAGACGCCCCTCGAGGGAATTCTCGGGACCTACATCCTGGATCGCTCCGCCGAGATGCCCGACGTGGCGGTCACCGCGGCCGACGCCGTTCGGCCCTCCGGCGGCGAGGACTACACCGTCGTCGTCCCCGTCTCGAACCCGCGGACAGAGGCCCAGCTCCTCTCGCTCGCGAGTACGGTCGCGAAGGCGAACGACGGCCGCGTCCAGGCCGTCCACGTCGTCGAGGTGCCCGACCAGACGCCGCTCGAGGAGGGTTCCGAACATATCCGACGGATCGACGAGGAATCTCAGCGGCTGATGACACAGGTTCGCGACCGCACGGAGACCTTCGACGTCCCCGTGGACGTTCGCACCGTCGTCTCGCACCGCTCGTTCGAGGAGGTGTTCGACGTCGCCCGCCGCGAGGACGCCGACACGGTCGTCATGGGCTGGGGAGCGGGCCGACCGTGGTCGGCCGGCCGCGCGGAACGGCCCATCGACGAACTCACCCACGACCTGCCGTGTGACTTCCTCGTGCTCAGAGATCGCGACCTCGAGACCGACCGCGTGTTGGTCCCGACGGCCGGCGGCCCGGACTCCGACCTGAGCGCCGAGGTCGCCCGCTACCTGCGCGATCAGGTCGGCTCCGAGATCACGCTCTTGCACATCGTCGACGACGAGGCCGACCGCGCCGAGGGCCAGGCGTTCCTCGAGGAGTGGGCCGCCGAACGCGACCTCGAGGACGCGGCGATCCACATCGACGCCTCCGGCGACGTCGAGGGTGCCATCGCTGCAGCGTCTCGGGATCACTCGCTGTTGATCATCGGGGCGACGGAGCGCGGACTGCTCTCGCGGCTTCTCCGTGGCTCGCTCGCCTACGACGTCGTCAACGAGGTCGACTGTTCGGTCGTCCTCGCCGAGCGGCCAACGTCGCGCTCGCTGCGCGAGCGACTGTTCGGCCGTCGGTGATCCGGCTGTCGGTGATCGGTTCTACGGCGGCACCTCTTGACGGCTCGGTGCCGTGGGGGATCTCGTAGAACCCGCTGTTCGTGCCGAGGGCTTTTCTCGACGGTACCGAAAGGAACGCTATGGAACACCCACCGAACGACACGAGGCGGTCCTCGTGAACGTCACCGGCATCGACCACTTCGTATTCACCGTCGCGGACGTCTCGCGAACCTGTGCGTTTTACGAGACGCTCGGCGGCGAGGTCGTGACCTTCGGGGACGGCCGAACGGCGGTCCAGTTCGGCGACCAGAAGATCAACTTGCACCCCGAGGACAACGAGTTCGATCCCGTCTCTGCGGCGCCGACACCCGGTGCGGGAGACGTCTGTCTGCTCACCGAGACGCCGCTCGAGGAAGTCCAGGCCGAGCTCCGCGAACACGATATCGAGATCGTCATGGGCCCGGTCGAACGCACGGGTGCGGTCGGGCCGATCACGTCGGTGTACGTCCGCGACCCCGACGATAACCTCGTCGAGATCGCTCGCTACGACGAGTGAGCGCCGACCCGGTGGCGCGTCGGATCGGGAACGCATTTACAGTCCCCACGAGTAGGTCGGCCCATGAGCGAGAACCCCGATAGGGGGTGGTTCGACGACGTCGATCCCGACGGACTCGAGGGCGCCCGCGAAGCGATCGAAGAGGGGCGTGCCGACGCGCCGGCCGACTGGCCGGCGCTGGCCGTCGAGGCCGGCTTCGCCGTCGACGAAGACGCGTACTACGATCGATTGCACGAAGCGACGACGATGGCTGCCCGCGAGACGATTCGCGAACGCGAGGCTGCGGACGACCGACAGCTCGTCCACGCCGTCCGGGCGATGGACGACTGCGAGCGGACGGCGAACGAACTCGCCGAACGTCTCGCCGAGTGGGCCGGAACTGTCGATCCCGACGCGAGAACCGGCGTCGACTACGCTCGAGAACTGGCGAGCCGAGCCGATGTGCCGCCGGAAGAACGACGGCTCGTCTCCCTCGCCGACCGCGTCGTCGGGCTCGCCGACGAAGCCGCGGCGCTCCGGGCGTTCGTCGAGGAACGGACGCCAGTGGTCGCGCCCAACCTCGCCGCGCTCGCCGGCCCCGTCCTCGCCGCACGACTGATCTCGCTGGCCGGCGGCCTCGAGTCGCTCGCGAAGAAGCCCAGCGGAACGGTCCAGGTACTCGGCGCCGAGGACGCGCTGTTCGCGCATCTTCACGGGCGTGCGCCGTCGCCGAAACACGGCATCATCTACGTCCACGACGCGGTTCGCGGCACCCACCCGGAGAATCGCGGCTCTGCTGCGCGTGCCCTGGCCGGTAAACTCGCCATCGCCGCCCGCGTCGACCACTACTCCGGCGAGCTAAAACCCGAACTCGAGGCCGAACTCGACGACCGGATCGCGACGATCCAGGCGCGGACGGACAGTGGAGGTGACACCGATGAGTGATAACCTGCCTGCAGGCGTCGAACGACGCGACTTCGACGGCGTCGACCGCCTCGCCACTCGCGGTGAGCCGGTCTACGGCGAGCCGACCGACGGGGAGTGGCGCGCATGGGATCCGACCCGTTCGAAACTCGGTGCGATGTTCGAGCTGGGGATGGAGGGCGGCTTCGACGGCGGCGACACCGTGCTCTACCTCGGCGCCGCAAGTGGGACGACCGTGAGCCACGTCGCGGACTTCGCCGGGCCGACGTACGCCGTCGAGTTCGCGCCCCGGCCCGCTCGAGACCTGCTGTCGGCCGCGGAGTCGCGCCCGCGGCTGTTCCCCCTGCTCGCGGACGCCCGCACGCCGGAGACGTACGCTCACGTCGTCGAGAGCGACGTCGACGCCATCGTCCAGGACGTCGCGACCCGCGGGCAGGCCCGGGTCGCCCTCGAGAACCGCCGCTTTTTGGCCGACGACGGTCGACTCCTGCTCGCCGTCAAGGCCCGAAGCGAAGACGTGACTCGCGATCCAGCGGACGTGTTCGCCGACGTCGAAGCGGAACTCGAGGCGGCATACGAGATTCTCGAGCGCCGCCGACTCGAGGAGTACCACACGGATCACCTGGGGATCGTCGCCAGGCCACGCTGAGTCGGCGAGAAGCGCCGAACTCACCACACCGTTTCGGACCCGTTGGCCCTTTCCCGGACGAATAAATATTAAATAGGCGACCAGTGTACGCTGGTGTGGCATGTCTAAACACCCCACGATAGCCGACACGCTCGAGCAGACGGTCGATCGCTACCCCGACCGGGACGCCATCGTCTACCCCAGAAAGGGCCAGCGATGGACCTATCGTGAGTTCGACGACCGGGTGAATCGACTGGCGAACGCGCTCGCCGATCTGGGCGTCGAGAAAGGCGACCGGGTCGCGACCGTCCTCCACAACGGCTCGGAGATGGCGCTGACGGTGTACGCGTGTGCCAAACTCGGGGCCGTCTTCACGCCGCTGAACTTCCGACTGCCGGCGGGCGAACTCGGGTACATCGTCACCGACGCCGAGGCGTCCGTCCTCGTCTTCGAGTCCGCGACCGAGGCGGCCGTCTCGGCGGCACGCCCCTCACTCGAGAGCGTCGAGGAGTACGTCTCGATCGACGACGATGCCCCGGCGTACGCGCGTGACTTTTACGAGTTGCTCGAGGACGCGCCGTCCGACAGGCCCGACGTTCGAGTCGCCGAGGACGACGTCTACGCCTTCATCTACACCTCGGGGACGACGGGTCGGCCGAAGGGCGTCGTCCACGAACACCGGAGCATGGTCGAGCACGACCTCCTCTGTATCGCGGAGATGAACCTCACCCGCGACGACGTCGGCCTCTCGGTAATGCCGCTGTATCACTGTGCCGAACTCCACTGCTGTCTGTTCCCGCGCATCCACCGCGGCGCGACGACCGTCATCCACCACGAGTTCGATCCCGAGGCGACGCTCGAGGCCATCGCGGAACACGACGTCTCGATCCTGTTCGCCGCGCCGACCGCCTGGAACGCGCTGTCGCTGACCGCCGCCGAGGCCGACGTCGACGTCTCCTCGCTCCGGGTCGGACTCTACGGCGCGGCGCCGATGCCCGAACAGGTACTCGAGAACTGCCGGGACCACCTCTGTGAGGACTACGTCCAGGCCTACGGGATGACCGAGATCGGCCCCGCGGGCGTCTTCCAGTCGCCCGCAGACCAGGTGCCGAAACAGGGCTCCGCGGGCCTTCCCGCACTCAACCACCAGGTGCGGATCGTCGACCCCGACGCCGATCCCGACCACGAACTCGAAGACGGCGAGATCGGCGAGATCCTGCTCGCGAGCCCGTGTGTCATGCGGGAGTACTGGAACCGCCCGGAGGCGACGGCCCGATCGCTCCGTGAAGCCGACGGCACGACCTGGTACTACACCGGCGACCTCGGCTACCGCGACGACGACGGCTACCTCTACGTCGTCGACCGGAAGGACGACATGATCGTCTCCGGCGGCGAGAACGTCTACCCGGCCGAGGTTGAAGACGTGCTGTTCGCCCACGACGCCGTCGAGGAGGCGGCCGTCCTCGGCGAAGCCGACGAGGAGTGGGGCGAACGCGTCGTCGCGTACGTCGTCAGCGACGACGTCGACGCCGAGGACTTGGACGAGTTCGCGCTCGAGAGCGACCAGCTCGCCGACTTCAAGCGGCCTCGAGCGTACTACTTCGTCGACGAGCTCCCGAAGAATCCGAGCGGCAAGGTTCAGAAGTTCAAGCTCCGGGAGGACGAGGCGGCCGTCGATCCCGACGGGGAGTCAATCGCGTCCTGAGACGGACTGCTGGAGCTTGGTGCCGGCTATCAGCCAGACTCGGATTCTGGGATTCCGACTCCAAACCGTATTTACTGTCGCGGGCGCAAACGGGAGACGATGGAACGCGGGTCGCCGGAATCGTTTACGCGAATGGGCACGCTGGGGATCGAAGAGGAGTGTTACGTCGTCGACGAGACCGGCCGCCCCACGAGCGGCACGGACGAACTCGTCTACGAACGCGCCCCGCCGGCGATCCTCGAGGGACGACTCGACCACGAACTGTTCAAGTCCGTCATCGAGACCCAAACGCCGCTGATCGACGGTCCCGGCGAGGCGCGAGAGCGGCTGTGTGAGATCCGAGAGGCCCTCCTCGAGCACGCCGAGGCGCACGGCTACCGGATCGCCGCCGCCGGCCTCCACCCCTTCGCGAAGTGGCGCGAACTCGAACACGCCGAAAAGCCACGCTATCGCTCCCAGCTCGAGCGCATCCAGTACCCACAACACCGGAACACGACCGCTGGCGTCCACGTCCACGTGGGGGTCGACGACGCCGACAAGGCCGTCTGGATCGCCAACGAACTGCGGTGGTACGTCCCGATCGTCCTCGCGCTCTCGGCGAACTCGCCGTTCTGGAACGGCTTCGACACCGGCCTCCAGTCGGCCCGGGCGAAGATCTTCGAGGGGCTCCCGAACACCGGGATGCCGACGTACTTCGAGGACTTCGACGCCTTCGACCGGTTCGAACGGCGCATGCTCGAGGCCGACTCGATCGAGGATCGAGGGGAACTCTGGTACGACGTCCGACCCCACACCGCCCACGGGACGGTCGAACTCCGCGCGCCGGACGGGCAGGCCGACCCCGACGTCGTGCTCGCGTTCGTCGAGTACACGCACGCGCTGGTCCGTGCGCTCGCCGAGGAGTACGAAGACGGCACGACCGGCATGGCCCGTACCCACCGGCGGGAACTGCTCGACGAGAACAAGTGGCGCGCGATCAGGCAGGGCCACGACGCCTCGTTCATCGCCCGGGACCTCGAGGGGACCGTCGACCTCGGCGACCTCGTCGACCGCGAGTGCGAGCGACTGGGGATCGACGGCATCAAACGCGTCTACGAGCGCGAGAGCGGTGCGAGTCGCCAGCGGCGGCTGCTCGAGGAGGAGGGCCCCGACGCCCTCTGTGAGTCGCTGTTCCTGCGGGCGGAGTGACCGACGGCGTCGCTGCCGTCGGATCGAAGGCGCTGGAAACGGGGACCTGGGCCACTGGAGTGGCAGGAAGGTTGGGCAGGGATCAGGCGCAGTGGTGGTCGTGGTGGTGGGTGGTACCCTGCCGTGTCGTCTGAATGTGGGTGAGACACATACACGTGGCGCCCAACCAGTTGGGCGGTCACCGCCCTGACAGCCGTCGACACTGTCCGGTCGCTCAGTCGAACTGCAGGAACTGGCGGTCGTCGTCCCGTTTCGTGGAGGCCGGGTAGACGATCACGAAGTTGCCGTCGGTGAGCGTCGAGATGCGCTTGGGGAGCGTCCGGAGTTCGGGCTGCCAGCCGACGTCGGCCCGGCGAGAGCTCATGCAGACGACGAGGTCGTTCGGTTTGAGCTCGTCCCGGAGCGTCGTCAGCACCTCGTCCCAGTCGTCGACCGACGAGTACGTCTCGGGGACCTCGGGGTCGACGAGGTCGGAGAAGCGATCAACCCCTTCGGGACTGGCGGCGACGGCGAGCCCACGGATCGGCGCGCCGGTGTCTTCGGCGACGAGCTTCACCGTATGCAGGGCCTCGGAGAACCCGTCGTTGCGGTCGATTCCGGGCGGCAACAGGAGGAGGATCCGCTCGGTCGTCTTCAGCGGCTCACGGATCCGCGCGACGAGCGAGAGCCGGGTGGTCCCCCTGAGTACCTGGTCGATAACGTGGCCGAAGACGGTCTGGGTGCGCGAGCGGGCTCCATCCCAGCCGATGACGAGCGTCGTGATCCGGTTCTCGACGATCGAGTTGACGATCCCCGAGGCCACGTTGTGATTGACGCGGGTGTGTTCCTCGATCGGCACCTCGGCGCCCGAGGCGTAGGCCGTCATCTCCTCGAGGAGCGTCTCGGCCTCGGCGACCCGTGCCTCGGTCCCTGTCAGGGTCGTCTCCGGGCGAACGACGGAGACCGTGTGGATCGGTTCCTCCGAGCGGCGCTCGCGGATCGTAAACGCCAGATCGAGCAGCGACTCGCCGTATCGGGAGTCTTTCGACACCGGGACCAGCACGCGCTGTGGGGTCTCGGTCGGATCGTAGGTCTCGCGTTCTCGAGCGGCGGCGAGTGCGGTGCCAGCACGCTCGACGAGCACGGGGCTGAACAGGCTCACGGCGAGGATCATCAGGACGACGCCGTTGATCATGTGCTGGTCGAAGCCGGGGACGTCCGCGTCGAAGCCGATCTGGACGATCGCGAGGGCGGCCGCGGCCTGGCCGACCGAGAGACCGAACATCCCCAGCACCTCGTCGGTGTCGTAGCCGTACACCCGACCGGTCGCCCAGGCGGCGGCGTACTTCGTGACGATCACCATGACGATCAGCGACGTCGCGACGACGATCGTCTCGAGCCCCTCGGCGAGCACCCGGACGTCGACGAGCATCCCCACCGACAGCAAGAAGAAGGGGATGAACAGGGCGTTGCCGACGAACTCGATCCGGTTCATCAGCGGGCCGGACTCGGGGATGAGTCGGTTGAGCGCCAGTCCCGCCAGGAAGGCGCCGATGATGGACTCGACGCCGACGAGTTCGGCGAGGAAGGCACAGCCGAACAACACGGCCATCACGAACAGGAACTCGAAGTAGCTCTCCTCGCCCTGTCGGCGAAAGAACCACCGCCCGATTCTGGGCACGGCGAGCCAGACGCCGACGAAGAAAATCGTGAGCCCGACCCCGAGCTGGAGCCAGAAGGCGGCGTCGAGCGCCCCGCCGACCGAGGCGACGACGACCGCCAGCACGAGCAAGGCGAGGGTGTCGGTCAGGATGGTGCCGCCGATGGTCGCCGTCATCGCCTCGTTGGTCGCGATCCCCAGCCGGTTGACGACCGGGTAGGCGAGCAAGGTGTGCGAAGCGAAGATCGCCGCGAACAGCGAGGCCGAGGCCACCGAGAGCCCGAGGACGGAGACGCCGACGACCGTCCCAACGGCCTGCGGGATCACGAACGAGAACAGCCCGAAGACGACGCTTCGATCCTTGTACTCGACGAACTGGTTGATGTTGATCTCGAGGCCGGCGATGAACATCAGGTAGATCAACCCGACGGTTCCGAGCAGCTGGATGGTCACGTCGCGCTCGAGGACGTGCAGTCCGTTCGGCCCGATCGCGGCGCCGACGAGGATGATCCCGAGGATGCCCGGCAGCCGGTAGCGTTTGAGCACGAGCGGCGCGGTCAGGAAGATCACCATCGCCAGCCCGAAGATCAGGACGGGATCGTCGAACGGCGGCGACAGCGACGGGCCCGTAGCGAGCGGACCGAACGCGTCGCTGGACGGGGGCACGGCGTCCGGACGTGGACGATCCGTCTGTGACATAGCTGGTGGGAGACTCGAGACCGACGAGCGGCGGGTCGGCGGACGGATTCGAGCTAACCTCGACGGACCGCGTCGCCGACGTACACGAGGACTCCACCGACTAGCACCAGTGTTACTCGCCGCTTACGGGGGTGCGGCCCCTCGTAGTGCATGTCTTTATCACCCACGGAACGCTGATGGAGCGTGGACCTGGCTGGCACTCGAGTCGAATCGCTGGTCGATAGAGAGCCGGACGGATACTCGAGTACGACCCGCTGGTCGATGGAGCGCCGGATGGGGACTCGACTGTCGAATCCTCGATCGAAACTGGAGAACGGCTGGTGAATCAAGCCAGCCGCGACGAGACGGTCACAGTGTGCGAGGCCGACGAGGGCCTGCAGTGTGGACGACCACGCCCCGTCAAATAAGTGCAATCGACGAGCGAATGACGGTCAAACCCGGGTGTATGTTCAGTTTTCGTGTCTGTGTGCGTTTCGTGAACGGGCCGATCACCGGTGATCGTCCGGCAGATCGTCCGACCAGTCCCGCTCGAGGACGGTCCCGGCCAGCGACTCGAGGCTCGCGACGAGACCGTCGACCGTCGTCGGGTCGTACGTCCAGAAGCCGGCGTACGTTCCGGGGTCGCGCTCCTCGGCGACGAGCGCACACTTCCGGAGGCCGACGCCGTCGCCGTCGAAGACGACGAACCAGAACTCGGCGATCCCGTTTCCATCGCGGTCGACGATCCGCACCTCCTCGAAGCCGTCGACCGCGTCGGTCCACTCCTCGGCGACGAACGCGGTGACCGAGAGCGATCCCCGCGCGGCGAGCCGGTCGTAGACCGCCCGCTGTGTGAGAAGCGCCTCCCGTCGCTGGAAGCCGGCGTAGAGCCGTCCGGCGCCGACTCGCCACGCCCGGGCCTCGAACTCGCGGCTCGCACCGAGCAGCTGTCGTCGGTCGGAGGAGGCGAAGAGCGTGTTCTCGAGGAAGTCGAACAGGTCGGCGACGTCGACCCCCTCCCCGTCGATCGTCCACGGCGGATGAACCGTCGGCGAGAGGATCGCCTCGAGGTGGTCCAGCCCGACGGCGCCACGAAACGCGCCGTCGCCGTCACGGACGACCAGAAAGCCGCCGTCGCCGTCTCGCCCCCGGGGTCGATGGTCGACGTCGACGTTGTACACCGCGAACTGCCGTCGCAACTCGCGGGCGGCGGTCCCGTCGTCGGTGTAGACCTCGAGTCGCTTCCGCCGGCCCTCGACCTCGGCCAGCGCCTCACGAAGCGTCGTCATCGCGGTCGACCTCGAGGAAGGCGACGATCGGTTCGGGGACGTCCGCGTCGGTGACGCGCCGTTCGGCACGGTCGTACGCGAGGAAGCCGCAGTCCTCGAGCCGGGGAAGCGTGTCGTGGTGGAGTTTCACCGCCGTGCGGTCGTGCTCGGCCGGGGTCGCGATTCGGTCCTCGCCGGCAACCGACGCGCCGACGACGACGCCTGCGAGCTGGTCGAGCGACACCTCCGGCCGCGTCGCCACGAAGGCGACCACGGTCCGTGCATCGCCGTCGGCGAGGGCTCGAAGGACGTCGTCGACCGGGACATCGGTCGCCGCTCGCACCGCCGAGATGGTCGTGGCTTGGGGCACCATATGTCCGTCTCCGACGGCAGGCGGCAAATATTGCTACCCGAGCCCGAACGGACTTTCGTTCGATCGAGACGGTAGTGAACGTTCGTCCGAACGTCCGCGAGCGACCGTGACGGTTGGCCGTCGCTCAGAAGGGGAGTGACGGTGGTTAGGGGCGTCCCTTAGGTCCCTCCAGGCCGGACTATCGCCGATGACTCACGTTGCCGTAGTCGGCGGCGGTATCGGCGGCCTCACGGCGGCACACGAACTCGCCGAGCGCGGGATCGACGTGACCGTCCTCGAGGCGGGAGAACGATTCGGCGGCAAGGCCCGGTCGATGCCGATCGAGGACGGCCCCGCCTCGCTCCAGGGCGAGCACGGCTTTCGATTCTTCCCGGCGTTCTATCGCCACGTCATCGATACGATGGCGCGGATCCCCGACGGGAACGGCACGGTCGCGGACAACCTCGTCGAGACCGAGGCGACGCTGATCGCGAGCGTCGACCGACCGGATCGCATCGCCGAGACCGGCCAGCCCGATTCCGTCCGCGGCTGGCTCGAGGCCCTCCGTCCGGCGTTCGCCGACGACCTTCCCCGTGACGACGTCGCGTTCTTGCTCGAGCGACTGCTGTACCTGCTCACCGCTTGTGAGCGTCGTCGCGAGTCGTTCGACGACGTCTCCTGGTGGGCCTTCATCGACGCCGAGAACCGCTCGCCAGAGTTTCGCGACCGACTGGCCTACGCGACCCAGTCACTCGTTGCACTGCGGCCCGAGGTCGGCAGCGCCCGCACGGTCGGCACCATCTACCTGCAACTGCTGTTCGGCCAGCTCGACCCCAGCCGACCCACCGAGCGCGTGTTGAACGCGCCCACGAGCGACGCCTGGATCGACCCCTGGACGCGCTATCTCGAGCGGCTGGGGGTCGACCTCCGGGCGAACACCCCCGCGACTGCCCTCGAGTTCGACGGGCGCCGCGTCACCGGCGCCACGCTGGCCGACGGGGAGACGGTCGACGCCGACGAGTTCGTCCTCGCGGTTCCGGTCGAGGTCGCCCCCTCGTTCGTCACGCCCGAACTCGGGACCGCGGCGGCGGAACTCGGGCGGATCGACCGCCTCGACACCGCGTGGATGAACGGGATCCAGTTTTACCTCTCCGAACCCGTCGACCTGACGCGCGGCCACCAGGTGTACGCCGACGCGCCGTGGGCGCTGACCTCGATCTCACAGCGACAGTTCTGGCACGAGTACGACCTCGAGGCGAGAAGCGACGGCGAGGTCGAGGGCGTCCTCTCGGTGATCGCCTCCGACTGGGACACCCCGGGAATGTGCTACGACAAACCGGCGAGGGAGTGTACGCGGGCGGAGATCTCGACGGATATCTGGGAACAGCTGAAAGCCCACCTGAACGCCGACGAACCGCGACTCACCGACGATATGCTCGTCGACTGGTTCCTCGATCCGGCGATCGTCGAGATCGACGATTCGTCCGCGGCGACGGACGGCGACGTCGTCGAGAACCGCTCGCCGCTGTTGATCAACACCGTCGGATCGCTGCGAAATCGCCCACCCGCGGACGTCGGCGTCGAGAACCTCACGCTGGCGAGTGACTACGTGCGGACGAACTCGGATCTGGCCTCGATGGAGTCCGCAAACGAGGCCGGCCGCCGCGCCGCCAACGCCATCCTCGACCGTCACGGACTTCGTGGCTCGCGGGCCAGACTCTGGACGCTCGAGGAGCCGGTCGTGTTCGAGCCGTTCAAACGGGAAGACCGGTTCCGGTACCGACTCGGCCTGCCGCACCCGGCCGAAGTGAGTCACTCGGTGCGACGCTCCGTCAGTGCGCTCGTCGATCGGAACCCGCCGTCGGGCGGGCGTCGACTCCTCGGCGGCGCCCGGGACCGCTGACCGCGGTGTCAAATCCGAGTGCAGCCAGCGGAGAGGCGACGCCGACACTCCGCGACCCTCGAGTCGACCGCCGGTCGCAGCTAGCCCCCTGGCCACCCGTCGCTCGAGCGTGACTTCCCATCGGTTCACGCCGGTTCAGTTCTGAATTCCCTGCATTTGCTGGGGATAAATCGAGTCGCCTCGAGTGCGCGCTCGCGCGCGTACGTGAAGCTTTATTAGTGGCCGTCCACTACCCGAAAACAGGTTTTACATGTCCCAGGAAAGCGAGTACGGCGCAGGACAAATTCAGGTCCTAGAGGGCCTGGAGGCCGTACGGAAACGGCCCGCGATGTACATCGGCTCTACGGATTCTCGAGGGCTTCACCACCTGGTCTACGAGGTGGTGGACAACTCGATCGACGAGGCACTGGCCGGCCACTGTGACGACATCACCGTCACCATCCACGAGGACGACTCGGTGAGCGTCGCAGACGACGGCCGTGGGATCCCCGTCGACACCCACGACGAGTACGACCGCCCCGCACTCGAGGTGATCCTGACGGTTCTTCACGCCGGCGGCAAGTTCGACAACAAGTCCTACCAGGTCTCCGGTGGCCTCCACGGCGTCGGCGTGAGCGTCGTGAACGCCCTCTCCGAGCGACTCGAGGTCGAGGTCAAACGCGACGGCGGCGTCTTCCGCCACGCGTTCGACCGCGGCGAACCCGACGGCGACATGGAACGGGTCCGGGACGTCGAGGCCGAGGAGGGAACCGGCACCGAAATCCGGTTCTGGCCGGACGGCGACATCTTCGAGGCCGACAGTTTCTCGTTTACGACGCTCGCAAACCGGCTGCGCGAGCTGGCCTTCCTCAACTCCGGCGTCAGGATCACGCTCCGCGACGAGCGCGAAGTCGGCGACGACGGGGCCGTCGAGGAGACCTTCGAATATGAGGGCGGCATCCGGGAGTTCGTCGAGTACCTGAACGAGACGCGCTCGGCGATGCACCCCAGCGTCATCTACTTCGAGGACGAGGACCAGAACATCCAGGTCGAGGTGGCGATGCAGGCCACCGAGGAGCTCCAGGGGTCGATTCACGCCTTCGCGAACAACATCAACACCCGCGAGGGTGGCTCACACCTGACCGGCTTCAAGACTGCCCTCACGCGGACGGTCAACGATTACGCACACGACAACGATCTGCTGTCGGACCTCGAGGACAACCTCAAAGGCGAGGACATCCGCGAGGGACTGACGGCGGTGATCTCGGTCAAACACCCCGATCCACAGTTCGAGGGCCAGACGAAGACCAAACTCGGCAACAGCGAGGTTCGAGGCATCGTCGAGAGCGCCGTCCACGAGGGACTCGGCACCTACTTCGAGGAGAACCCCGATACGGCCCAGGCGATCGTCATGAAAGCCGTCGAGGCCGCGAAAGCCCGGATGGCCGCCAAAAAGGCCGAGGAACTCACCCGCCGCAAATCGGCGCTCGAGTCGACCTCGCTGCCCGGCAAACTCGCGGACTGTCAGACCAAAGACCCCGAGGAAGCCGAGATTTTCATCGCGGAGGGTGACTCCGCAGGTGGCAGCGCGAAACAGGCCCGCAACCCCGAGTTCCAGGCCGTCCTCCCGATCAAGGGGAAGATCCTGAACGTCGAGAAACACCGGCTCGATCGTATCCTCGAGAACGACGAGATCCGGAACATGATCACCGCCATCGGCGCGGGGATCGGCGACGAGTTCGACGTCGAGGACATCCGCTACAAGAAGATCATCATGGCGACCGACGCCGACGTCGACGGGGCACACATCCGGACGCTCATGCTCACGTTCTTCTACCGGCACATGCGTCCGCTGCTCGAGGGCGGCTACGTCTACGCGACCCAGCCGCCGCTGTACCGCATCCGC
Organism: Natrialbaceae archaeon B1-Br10_E2g2; assembly: GCA_001563805.1. GTDB lineage: Archaea > Halobacteriota > Halobacteria > Halobacteriales > Natrialbaceae > Natrarchaeobaculum. Next base: position 35,027 of record LKMK01000001.1, on the reverse strand, counting down.
TATCGCGGCGAGACCTACGACGCGATGACCGACGCCGAACGCGACGAAATCGTCGCGGAGAAATGCGACGGCAATCCGACGCAGGTCCAGCGGTTCAAGGGCCTCGGCGAGATGAACCCCGAACAGCTGTGGGAGACGACGATGAACCCGGAGAACCGTATTCTCAAGCAGATCACGATCGAAGACGCCGCTGCGGCGGACAAGATGTTCTCCGTCCTGATGGGCGACGCCGTCGAACCCCGCAAGCAGTTCATCAAGGACCACGCGCCGGAGGCCGAATGGATCGACATATAACGAACTTTTACACTGTCTTTCGGAAGACGCGTCGCGTCTTCCGGGATGACGAAAGGCGCTTCGCGCCTTTCGATCCACGGGTCAGCAACGCTGACCCTCGGGAAAATCTCGAGAGAGCGCTATGCGCTCTCTCGGACCTCGCGGGAGCTTCGCTCCCGCTTAGCTTCGATGAAAAGCACTCCTCCCTCCCCTCCGCGCGGCAAGCCGCGCTCCGGGTCGGTCGTCGGCCCGCTCGAGCGTCCGCAGAGCGGACGCTCTCACGGAAAGAGTGCTCGTCGGCTGAGCAATCCACACCACAAAACCTACTGAAGACATGAGTTCAGACGTACCCGATCCGACCGATATCGAGGCCCGAGCGGTAGAGAACGTCCGCATCGAGGACGAGATGGAACAGAGCTACATCGACTACGCGATGTCCGTCATCGCGGGTCGTGCGCTCCCGAGAGTCGAGGACGGCCTGAAGCCGGTCCATCGCCGTATCCTGTATGCGATGGGCGAGATGGGCATCACCAGCGGCTCGTCTCACCGTAAGTCGTCCTCGATCGTCGGGGAGACGATGGGTGATTACCACCCACACGGCGACCAGGCGATCTACGACACGCTCGTCCGGATGGCCCAGGAGTTCTCGATGCGCTATCCGCTCGTCGACGGCCAGGGGAACTTCGGCTCGATGGACGGCGATCCGCCGGCCGCCCAGCGATACACGGAGGCCCGCATGGCCGCCATCGCCGAGGAGCTACTCGAGGACATCGACAAGGACACCGTCGACTTCTCCTCGAACTACGACGACCGCCTCGAGGAACCGGACGTGCTGCCGGCGGCGTTCCCGAACCTGCTGGTCAACGGCTCGTCGGGGATCGCCGTCGGGATGAGCACGAACATCCCGCCGCACAACCTGGGTGAGGTGATCGACGCGACGATCGAACTCATCGACGCCCCCGAGGCGACGGTGGAGGACCTGATGGACCACGTCAAGGGACCCGACTTCCCGACTGGTGCCAACATCGTCGGTCGAGACGCCATTTACTCGGCGTACAAGACCGGCCGCGGGCGAATCCGCGTGCGTGCGGAGTTCGAAGTCGAGGAGTGGAAGAACGGACGTGAGCGTATCGTCATCACCGAACTGCCCTTCCAGTCAAACAAGGCCCGCCTCGTCGAGCGAATCGCCGACGACGTCAACGAAGGCGACCTCGAGGGCATCTCCGACCTGCGCGACGAGTCCGACCGCGAGGGCGTCCGCATCGTCGTCGAACTCAAACGCGGCGCGAACAGCGAGATCGTCAAGAATCGACTGCTCGAGAATCACCTGGAACGGACGTTCGGCGTCATCAACCTCGCGTTAGTCGACGGCCAGCCGAAGGTCCTCTCGCTCAAGGAGACCCTAGAGGAGTACATCGCCCACCGTCGCGAGGTCGTCCGCCGACGCAGCGAGTACGACCTCGCGGAGGCCGAGGATCGTGCACACATCCTCGAGGGCCGGCTGAAGGCCTTAGAGAACGTCGAGGACGTGGTCGAACTCATCCGCAACAGCGAGAATCGGTCGACGGCGAAAGCGGGTTTGCGCGAGGAGTTCGACTTCTCGGCCGACCAGGCCGACCACATCGTCCGGATGCAACTCGGGAGCCTCACGTCGATGGAGGCCGCCGAGATCGAAGACGAGTACGAGGACGTCCAGGCCGAGATCGAACGCCTGACGGCCATCCTCGAGAGCGAGACGGAGCTGCTTTCGGTCATCAAAGAGGAACTCCGCGAGATCAAAGCCGAGTACGACGACGACCGCCGGACCTCGATCATCGAGGACGAGGGGACGGTCACCCACGAGGACCTCATCCCAGAGGAGGAGGTGTTCGTCGTCATGACCGAAGACGACTACGTCAAGCGGATGCCGATCGACGGCTTCGACCCCCAGGGTCGGGGCGGCAAGGGCATCATCGGCGCGGACGTCAAGGAGGGCGACCGCGTCACGACGGTGTTCCGGGCGAACACTCACGACTACCTGCTGTGCTTTACGAACCAGGGCCAGGTCTACCGACTCAAGACCTACGAGATCCCCGAGATGGGCCGGACCGCTCGAGGGAAGTCGGCGGTCAACATCCTCGATCTGGATCCGGGCGAGGACATCACGGCGATCGTCGACACCGACGCATTCGGCGACGGCGAGTACGTGACGATGGCCACGAGAAACGGCTACGTCAAGCGCACCGCCGGCGAGGAGTTCGACAACATCCTCTCGACGGGGATCATCGCCGCCGACCTGGAGGAAGGCGACGAACTCGTCGACGTCGAGGTCACCGACGGGACGAACGACCTCGTCATCGCCACGGAACAGGGGATGACGATTCGATTCGACGAGAGCGAAGTCCGCGCGATGGGGCGAAACGCCCGCGGGGTCAACGGCATCAAACTCGCCGACGACGACGCCGTCGCGGGCCTGGTCGCCACCGACGAGGACGACGACCGGGCGCTGTTGACGGTCACTCGCAACGGCTACGGCAAGCGGACGCTGCTCTCCGAGTACCGCACGCAGTCCCGGTACGGGAAGGGCCTGATCGACATCAAGACCGGTGAGCGAAACGGACCGGTGACGGCTGTCAAGGCCGTCGCCGCCGACGACCACCTCGTGTTGATGAGCGAGAACGGCCAGATCGTCCGGACCCGCGTCGACGAGATCTCGACGGTCGGGCGTAACACGATGGGCGTGATCGTCATGGACGTCGAGGCCGGCGACGCCGTCGCGAGCGTCGACGACATCCCCGCAGCATCGATCGGCGCGGACGAACCGGTCGACGACTAGCGTCGTCGCGTTCTCACTGCTCGTTTTCGTCTCGTCTCACCGTCACGGTCGACGGCTGCCGCTGCGTTCACTGTCGACGCCTCTCGAGGAACGTACCCCGTCGGTCAGATGAGAGAGAGTCGATAAAACGCGATCGCGGTCAGTGGTCGGGCTCTTCGGCGGGCGCGATCATGTCCTCGATCCGGAGGATGAGGATGTTGTTGGTGTCGTCTTTCCCGTCGATGCGACCCTCGACGACGAGTTTCGACAGCGGCGTCGGACCGACGACCACGAGGTCGTCCTCGGCGATGTCGCCGATCGTCCCCTGCAGGTGGATCTCCGCGCGGCAGAGTTCGGGGTGGTGAACGCTCGAGAGGTCGATCTCCTCGACGATGACGTCTTCGACGGGTTCGCCTTCGTGCTCGAGCGGGACGGACGCCGGATCGTCCATCTGCTGGATCTCGAGAGCCTCGTAGGCGGCCGCTGTGGGTTTGTAGCCGCCTTTCGGCCCCGGTACACCCTCGACGAGCTGGAGGGCTTTGAGACTCTGCATCTGGTTTCGGATCGTCCCCGGGTTCCGGTCGACCTGTGCGGCGATGTCCTCGCCTTTGATCGCATCTTCGGACTCTTTGTGGAGATTCGTCAGCGCGCGGAGAATTTTTTTCTGACTCGGCGTCAATTCGATGGATGACATAGCCAATTATTCGGATTTGAATTCCTTAAACCCGCGGGTTCTGGTTTTTCGACGCTGGCGATTACCGATCGACTCTCGAAAGACCGTCAGTCCGTTCGGGTTGCTGTCGCGTGGGTGATCGGATCGATAGCAGCAGGGGCTATGGCGTCAGGCCGGGACGAGCCACCCCTCGAGGAGGACCTCCGTGAGGACGTCCTCGAGTAAGAACATGAGCGCGAAGCCGACGGCGAACGTCGCGGCGTTCGTCCGCGTGAGGACGGCTTCGGCGTCGAAGCGGATGAGTTCCGCGACCTCGATCAGCACCTGCAGGATGGCACCGATCGCGATGGCGAAGAACAACACGGCGAGCAGGTTCGACTGGGCGAAACTGCCGATGTAGCCGCCGAGGATAACCGGTCCGCCCGCGATGACTCCCATCGCCGCGAAGTGACGCAGCGGCGGCGTGGCCCTGTCGCGAGCAACGGCAGCGACGACCGTCGGTCCCTCCATGACGTTGTGCATCACGAACGCCAGGACGAGGAGCATGAGCAACGTCGCGTCGCCGTTGATGTAGGCGACGCCGATGCCGAGACCCTCACCGATGCTGTGGAGGCCGAGTGCGAGCGCGACGAGGTAGGCGATCTCGAGCCCGCTTTTCTCCGTCGAGGCCATCTTGCGCTGGCGCCACTTGCTCGCGGCGTACATGATCGCGAACGTGCCACCGACGCCGACGACGGCGAGGATCGCTGCGAGCGTCGTGTTCTCGGCTTCGAGGCCGTAGTCGAAGATCATGTCCTCGGTCATCTCGACGGCGATGAACACGAGCACCCCGGCCGCCAGCGCGAGGAAGGCATGGAGGTATCGGGGTTCGAGGTCGCGGATGAACGGGAACCAGAGCATCCCGATCGCGACCGGGATGATGCCGGCGATGGCACCGATGATCGTCAACATCCAGACGATCTCGAGCGTGCTGGCCTCGTCGACGGCGGAGAGATCGCCGAACGGCGACGTCAGATAGAGGACGGTGAAAACGGCGACCAGAATCACGACCGGGCCGACCGCGAGCACCCACCGCGGAAGGTCGTACAGCGTACGGCTACTCATCTGTACGGGTCACCCCAGGCGACTGCGAGTACGATAATCGATCTCATTGAAAGTGGTTTAGACGCCCCTAAACATATATCTTTTCTACCGAAAAGGCGGTTAGAGTGGATCGAAATCGTAGCTACAACCGGCAGAGAGAGCGTAACGGTGACGATTTTGGTTACGCGTCGGCTTCAACGGGCTGTGCGACGCGGACGTGGTGGGCGACCGACTCGGGAAGCGAAACCGCATCCTCTCCGGCAGTGGGCCTGGCCGTCACCATCCCGAACGGCGCGACCTCGACGATCTCGAGTTCGACCCCGGGCTCGACGCCGTGATCGGCGAGATACGCGAGTACGTCGGCGTCACGGTCGGCGACCTCCTCGACGACGACGGTTTCGCCCTCGGTGAACTCGCTGATGGGTGCGCCGTCGGGTCGTTCGGGCGGCTCGAGGTCGGCGCCCGGAATCGGTGAGCCGTGGGGGTCGACGTCCGGCTCGCCGAGAACGTCCGCGACGCGAGCCTCGAAGTCCTCACTGATGTGGTGTTCGAGTCGGTCGGCTTCGGCGTGGACCTCGGACCAGTCGTAATCTAAATGTTCCGTGAGATACGCCTCGAGCAGCCGGTGGTGACGGATGACCTCGAGCGCGACGGTCTCGCCCTCTTCGGTGAGGGTGACGCCGCGGTACTTCTCGCGGTCGACGAGTTCCCGGTCCTCGAGTTTCTCGACCATACTGGTGACGGTCGGCGACGTGACGTCCAGTTCCGCGGCGATTTCGGAGGTCTTGATCCGCTCGTCGCTCTCGCGCTGGAGCTGGTAGATGACCTTGAGATAGTCTTCCATCACGTCGCTCAGCATCATCGTAGGTCGAATTAGATGCGTCTAACCCTAAATCTGTCGACGGCCGCGTCCGTCTCCGGTAGGATCAAACCGGCGGGCGTCGAACGCGGGGACGATGCAAACCGTCCGAATCATCGGCACACCGATGGACTACGGGGCGAATCGGCGCGGCGTCGACATGGGACCGTCGGCTATTCGATACGCTGGGCTCGCCGACGAACTCGAGCGGGCCGGCGTCGACCCCGTCGATACCGGCGACCTGTTCGTCCCACGCGCCGAAGAGCGCGACCCCGATGCCACGCCACCGAGCCGTGGGGACGCCAAGTTCCTGCGGGAGATCGAGGACGTCTGCTCGAGGCTCGCCGACGAGGTAGCGGGAACGATAGAGGACGGCGTCTTCCCGCTCGTCCTCGGCGGCGACCACTCCGTCGCGATCGGATCGATGAACGGAGCGGCTCGGACGGGAGACCTGGGAGCGATCTGGTTCGACGCCCACGCCGATCTCAACACGCCCGAGACGTCTCCCAGCGGAAACGTCCACGGGATGCCACTGGCCGCGGTGCTCGGTCGCGGCGTCTTCGGCGACCTCGAGTGGGCCCACGCCCCGGCCCTCCGCGAGTCGTCGATCGCCTACGTCGGCCTCCGAAGCATCGACGACCGCGAGCGAAAGCTCGTCCGCGACAGCGAAATGACCGCGTTCACCATGTCCGACATCGACGAACGCGGAATCGCGGCCGTCGTCGAGGACGCCCTCGAGGTCGCGACGACCGGCACCGACGGCATCCACGTGAGCCTCGACCTCGACTGGCTCGACCCCAACGCGGCACCCGGCGTCGGGACGCCCGTTCGCGGCGGGGTGACCTACCGGGAAGCACACTCAGCGCTCGAGACCGTCTCGAAACGTCACGATCGAGACGGCGTCGTGAGGTCGATGGACGTCGTCGAGGTGAACCCGATTCTGGACGAGGGGAACGAAACCGCAGCCCTCGCAGCCGAACTCGCCTCGAGCGCCTTCGGAAAACGGATCCTCTGAACGCTCCCATCGTCGCCGTGTCATCTCCTGGCAACCGACTGCGCGTTTCAACACCTTTGTAACCGAGTGTTACTGACAGTGTAGTATGGCTGAGAAGGTCGTCGTACTCGGTGCCGGATATGCCGGTGCTGGTGCGATCAAAACGCTTCAATCGGAACTCGGGACCGAGACGCGGATAACGTGGATCGCCGACGTCGATTATCATCTGGTTTTGCACGAAGTTCATCGGGTGATCCGCGACCCCGACGTTCGCTCGGACGTCACGTTCCCCGTCGACCGGATCGCCGACCCCTCGACCACCTTCATCCAGGACGAAGTAACCGGCCTGGACGTCGACGAACAGGTCGTCGAACTCGCCGACGAAGCGGACGTCGAGTACGATTACGTCCTCGTCGCGCTGGGAAGCCAGACCGCCTACTACGGCATCCCCGGCCTCGAGGAGCACTCGCTGACGCTCAAGTGTCTCGACGACGCCCTCGAGATCCACGAGGCTATCAAAGCCGCCAGCAAGGATGCGACCCGCGGCGACCCCGCACAGGTCGTCATCGGTGGCGCCGGCCTCTCCGGTATCCAGACCGCCGGTGAGATCGCCGAGTTCCGCGACGCACACCGTGCCCCCGTTGAGATCCACCTCGTCGAGGCGCTCGACGAGATCTTCCCCGGCAACGACCCGGAGATCCAGCAAGCGCTTCGCGACAAACTCGAGGACGCCGACGTCCAGATCCACACCGACGACCCGATCACGGAGGCGACCGACGAGGTCATCCACTTCGACGAGGGCGATCCCCTCGACCACGACGTGCTCGTCTGGACCGGCGGGATCACGGGACGAGACGCCATGGACGGCGCCGACCTCGAGAACGAACACAACCGCGTCAACGCCGAGGCGACCTTCCAGACCTCCGACGAACGCGTCTTCGCCATCGGCGACTCGGCGATCCTCGACCAGGGCGACCGACCCGCCCCGCCGACCGCCCAGGCCGCCTGGCAGGCCGCCGAACTCGTCGGCGAGAACATCGCCCGTGCGATCGACGGTCGTCCGCTCGAGACCTGGGAGTACGACGACAAGGGGACCGTCGTCTCCGTCGGCGACCACGCCGTCGCCCACGACATCAAGCCCGCGTTCGGTATGTCACTTCCCGTCGACACGTTCGACGGCTTCCCGGCCGAGACCCTCAAGAAGCTTATCGCCGCCCGCTGGATCGCGACGATCACCTCGTGGAGCGAGGCCCGCCGATCCTGGTCGTCGCTGTAGTCGACGCCCACTTCACACGTTCCGGTTCCATTCTCGCGTTGTCTTTCGACCCTGGTCCCCACCACTGACTCTCGAGGTCGTCTCTCACCGTCGAAGGAAGGCAGCCGGTCGATGCTGGCGACCGCTCGTACCGATGGGGACCGTCTCTTTCCGTGACTGCTGTCCCGAGAGCGATATCGGTAACCCGTCTCCTCCCAGTATCAGTCGTCCGCCCCGGCAGCACCGTCGCTCCCGACCGGTCGCGCCGGCACACCCGCGACGGTCGTCCCTGACTCGACGTCGTCGGCGACCAGCGAGTTCGCCGCGACCTGTGCGTCGGCACCGATCTCGACACCCGGGAGGACGATCGCCCCCGCGCCGATCATCGCCCGTTCGCCGACGACCACCTCGCCCGTCCGGTACTCGTCCTGGAGAAACTCGTGACACAGCAGCGTCGCGTCGTAGCCGACGATCGCATGCTCGTGAAGCGTGATCAACTCCGGCCAAAAGACGTCCGGCGTCGCCTCGAGACCCCAGGAGACGCCCGCACCCACGGTCACACCGAGCCGTCGGAGCAGCCAGCGTCTGAGCCGAAGGCTTGGTGCGACTCGAGCCAGCCAGACGATAACGTAGTTGACCGCGACCCGAAGCGGTGACTTGGCGTCCGTCCAGGCGGCCAGGGAGTTTCCCGGTCCGGGCGTCGGGTGACGTCGGACGCGATCGTATCGGGATGTGTCGTCGCTCACTCCCGGGTGTTCGACGGAACGCTACAAGAAACCGACTGGTTCTCCCGACCGAACCGCCAGACGGTCACACTACGCAGATTACGAGTCGACCACGGCGTCTCCGGGCCCACGCCCCTTGAGTGGCCCGACCAGTTCTCGGAATCGTTCGCCCGAGAGCTCACACCGGTAGGCCGGCTTGAACATCATGTTTCGGCCACCCTCGCGAACGTTCCAGGCCGTCGTGATCCCCTCGCGAAGGTAGTACTGCGGTCGTTCGTTGCCCGGTTTCACGTAGTAGTCGCTGAGTCGGATCGGGTGTCGATCGAACAGTCCACCCGGCGTTCGACCGTCGACGAAGACGACGGTCTTCTCCGAGCGATACAGTTCCCCATCTCGAGCCCGCTTGGTGTGGGCGTTGTGCGGGTGGGAGGTGAGGATCGACTTGCGTTCGGCCCGGGGCGTCTCAGGGGTGATCACGTCTACCCTGTCGACGGTGAAGTAGCCGATCAGGTAGCGGTGGGCACGGTCACCACCCGGCCGGCGGAGCCCGGCGTAGAACCCGACGACGTCGCCGGGCTCGAGGGCCCGCAACCGCGCGACGTAACCGCTAGTTCGATGCTCGCCGTAGCTCAGCGCCTCGAAGTTCGGATCGCGGTGGAACGGCCACTCGTCGAGTGCCCCACCGGTGACCGGCTCAGCCTCCCCCCGGACGGGCTGGGGCTCGATCCGGGTCGTCAGATCGGCTGCGACGCGGTCGTCGCCCCGTAGCTCCCACGAGCCGAGCGTTGCCGACTCGCTCGTTCGGTCGGTCTTCTCGGGGATCGGCACGTACTCGAACCGGCCGTCGTCGTACAGCGGTGCGAGCGCGCCGAGGTTGGTGCTGTCCGCACCGACGCCCGCGAGCACAACGGTCATGGGTCGTTTCTCACCCTGGGTCAGGGATAACCCTCCCGAATGCGCCCGTGGCCGAGGACGGATCGGGAGCAGGCTGGCATCCGAGGCGGAAGCTTACCGCCCGAGCGGTGCTCATCGTTTGTTCGAGGTGTAAAACAGCGTGATCAGAAGCAGGAGGAAGATCGTCCCCATGACGGCGATGCCGATCCAGATCGTCGAGAGGAGCCGCTCGGGGATCAGGCCGGCGATCTCCGCGAGCCAGAACAGGCTGTAGGTGCCGGCGAGCAGGAGGCTCGCGACGTACAGTCGAAAGAGCAGCCGAACGGTGTGATAGAGCGTCGTCTTCGTGGCCCCGGGCGCGAGGTGGTCCTCGAGCCAGGCCATCATGGTCTCACCGCCCGCCCATTCGGACGACAGTCGGCTCCTCCCGAACCCGACCGGGATCGGTCGATGCCCGACGAGCGCGTGCTTCTCACCGGCCGGTAGAGCGGTCCCCTCGAGCCGTGATCGGGGGCGGGCGTTCGACCGGCGTAACTCGCTGGCACCATTGTCCTTCCCGTACGTTTCAGGCCAAAATAGTTATACGTTTGCCTCGCTCGGGTCGCTGCGGTGTCCGCGCTCGAGCCCTGGATGCATGACTCCCCGACGGCGAACCAGGGGTGAATGGGCCCCTGCTGCTGGCGTGCAAGCCCGGGAGACCGTTGCGAGCTCCGTCTCGAGAGCGCTATACTGGCCAGTGGAACGGGTTACACGCCGATCGCACCGTCCACAGTACTCGCTCGGTGTCTCGCTCCGAACTGTGCCCCCTCGGGGGATCGTGTGTGCACTGCCGTTCAGTGACTATCGTATGTCAAACGTCTGTTTAGTCGACCGTGTCCACTGGCTGTCAGGTCGCGCGAGGTGAAGTACAGTTCTCGAACGCGACGATAGTTACTTGCTCTTTGCGTCGCTTCGAGTAGGTATGAGCGCGACCGCGCTGTCCCCCTTCGCTGTCGGCATGTTGGCCGGCGCTTCCCCGCTGTTGTACCTGGGTATCGGCGTTCTCGTCGTCGTCGCGGCCGTCGTAACCGCGCTGGTGCTCACGCTCCTCTGGGAGCGACGGGGAGCGTCTCCGGAGTGACCCGCGACCCGGCTCTTGCGTGCTGGGTCCCGGATCCACCGCAGGCGCCGCAATGGTGGACGTCTACCTTCGACCGTGATTCGACGTAGCAACCGGCCCACGTCTCCCCCCAGAGCCCATCAGCAGCGTGGAATCGCACGACGGCGATGCTCAGGGTTATGCCGTTCTCAGGGGCATGCGGCCCTCAGAGTCGAACACTTGGAGAATGTGAAGTGGGACCGCCGAGAGTCGAACTCGGGTCCTACGGACCCCATCCGCAGAGGATACCACTACCCCACGGTCCCGCACGTGGATCGACGGCCGTCTTCCGTTTAAGCGTGTCGTTTCGACCGTCCCGTGAGAGCAAGTTCACACGGTGGCGAGCCGACACCGCCGCGTGACACGACTGCGGTCGTCGCAGCGATGTGGTCGGCCGACCTCGAGAATGAATTCCCCGTGGTCTCTCGCCGCCTGTCCGCCCGGAGACGGTTCCAGCCGACTCATGATGGTACGACGGAGATCGACGCCGCCGACCGCCACTCGAGCCGGTTACGTTCGAGGACGACCGTCTCGCCAGCCCCAGCACTGCTCGCACACCGAGGCCAACGCTGCGTGTCCACTTCCAACTCGAGCTTTCCAACACACCCCGTTCGAGGACTCTTCCGGCCGGATCCCTGGAACGGCGTTGCCGGTCAGACCAGGACGCGCTCGAGGTCGACGACGACGCCGGAGTCGGCGTCCCCGTCCCCGACGAGCGTCCCGAGACAGACGGCCGCCTCGTTCGGGGTGAAACAGGCGACGAGTTCGCCCTCGGCCGTTTCGACCTCGACCTCGACCACGCCGGGGGCGTACACCGGCGCCCCGTTCGCCACTTCGCGAGCGGCCGATTCCGCGATGACGACCCGCGGAATATCTTCGAGGATACGCTCTGCGGGGTCGACGACCTCGTAAAGGGGGTCGGGATCGCCGTCCTCGAGCCAGAACGCCAGCGCGTCGAGAAACTCGTAGGCGGAGTACAGATCCGTATCGTCGAACGGCGTTGTCGCCGTCCGCCGCAAGTGGCCCATGTGGCCGCCGGTGCCGAGCGCCAGCCCGAGGTCGTGACAGAGCTTGCGGACGTAGGTGCCACTCTCACAGCGAATCCGCAGGAGGAGCTGTCGCTCCGCGCGCTCGAGCACCTCGAGGTCGTAAATTTCGCGCACCCGAAGCCGACGCGAGACCGCGCTCTTGCGGGGCGGTTTCTGGTAGATCGGCCCCTCGAACTCGGCGACGACGGACTCTGCGTCCGCCGGCACTGGCGCGTGACACTCGAGGACGGCGACGTACTCTTTGGCCCCCTCGAGAAAGACCTGGGCGAGCCGCGTGGCGTCGCCGAGCATAACCGGCAGGCAGCCGGTGACTTTCGGATCGAGCGTCCCCGCGTGGGCCGCCTGGTCGATCGACGCGTCCGCGCCTCGTTCCTCGAGCGTGTCGGCGACGGCGTCGCGAAGCCAGCCGCTGACCTGGTGAGAGGACGGCCCGGGCGGTTTGTCGAGATTGACGACGCCGAACGTGAGCAACTCGGCGGGCGACCGTTCGTCGGGTGGACCTCGGAGGCTCATCGCTCAGAACTCGTAGTCGAGGTCGACGATCGGCTGGCCCTCGTCGCCGGCGGCGTCGTACTCCTCGACGGCGGTGACGAGCATATCCAGTACGGCGTCGGGTTCCCAGCGGGCGGTGTTCACGGAGAGGTCGTAGATCGTCAGATCGCGAATGTCGATCCCGTAGTACTCCTCGTAGCGCTGGGCCTCGCTCGCCTCGCGGGCCTGGGTCTCCTCGGTCGCCCGCACGGGATCTTTCTCCTCGCGTTCGGCGATGCGCTCGCCCCGGACGGCCGGCGGAGCGTCGAGCCAGAACCGGAAGTCCGCCTCCCCCCCGGCGAGCCAGCCAGCGAGTCGCGACTCGAGCACGAGGTCGTCTTCGGCGACCGCGATCTCGCGCAGCCGACGGTCGAGGTCGCGGTCGATCTGGTCGTTCTCTTCGGCGAGCTTGTTGAACTCGAGTGGGGTGTAGCCACGCTCATCGGCCAGTTCCCTGAAGATGTCACCGCCGCTGACGTGGTCGAGATCGAACGCATCGGCGAGCAACCCAGCAGTCGTGCTCTTCCCGCTCCCTGGCGGGCCGGAGACGGTGAGTAACATATGCGAACTGCGACGCGGCCGGTAAAATGGGTTTTGAAACGCTCGAGTGTAGACTGCTCGTCCTCAGATCGGGCTCCCCCGCCCGAGTGTTCGGTGGCGGTCCGTCGACGCCCTCGCTCGAGTGTATCCGGTGATCGTCAGCCCTTGGTGCTTTCTGCGCTTTCTCAGTCCGAGCGTCGGCAAGGATCACCGGCCGGAGCTGGAAGGTCGTCTTCGGAACAGGAGTCGAATCGACGGAACACGCGACTCGAACGGATGGAAATCTCAGACCGGACAGCCAGGAATCACCGATACGGCGACGACTGAACGTAGCCGGTGGCCCCGTTTAGGTTCCCGTCGGGGTCATGTCGATGTTCAGCGCCTTTCGAAGGAGCTGCGTAAAGCCCATCGAGCAGAGGAAGTACCAGATGATCCACGCCCACATCGGGCCGAGTAGGCCCTCGTTGAGCGCGACCTCGCCAGCGATCGGCATGATCATGATCATCTCCGCGTCGCTGATGTGGCCGCCGAGGATCTTCCAGTACATCCAGAGGAACAGCGGGATCGTAAACAGCATGATCCAGACCATCGGCCGGAACTGCTCTTTGAACATCCCCATGTTCTCGGCCATCGCCTCCATCTGCTCTTCGCGGACTTCTTCCATCTCGTTCTCGAGGCGCTCGAGTTCGGCCTCGCTCGCGCCGCGTTCCTCGGCTGCCTCCTTGCGCTCTTTGACGTCTTTCTGTTTCTCCTGCATCGACTTCATCCGCTTCTGGTACTTCCCGATGATCTCCGGATTCATCAGGTTCGCCTGCAGGAGCGTCGAGTAGAGCCCGGTCAGCATCGAGACCGCGAGAATCACGGCGTAAAACGGTAACACCGCGTCGAGTGGTGCCATCACCATATCGATCGCCCCGCCGACCGTCTCGCGGACGGACTCGAGCCAGTAGCCGATCATCAACAGGACCGAGCCGACGGCGGCCAGTTTGTCCCACTGGGACCATTTCGTCTCCTCGTCGTCGATGTCGACGTCGGGCACGATCGAGTCGGTATCGCCGTCGAGCGCCTCGTCGTAGGCCTCGCGGTCGGCGATCTCGAATCCCTCGGCGCCGTCGACCAGCACGCCCTTCTCGATCAATCGACCCCACTGGCCGCTCGTGAGGTCGTCGCTGACGTCCCCCCACTGGACCTCCCCGCCGTTCTCGTCGGCCGTCTCCCGGATGGCCTCCAAGGCATCGACCATCGAGCCGTCCTCGCGGACGAGGGCGTTGACCTTCTCGGCTGTACGCGTCATCTGCTTGTCCTAGCGTACGTACGGTATACAAGTGTTTTTCTTCCGCGCTGCGCGCTCGAGCGTCGCCGCCCCACGCCGACGGGTCGGTTTCACCGCGCGGTCGCTTCTCCGATCGCACTGTGACTGGGCGGGCTGAATTCGTTGCTCGGGACTCGAGTCTCCGCTATCGCGCGTTGTGAACGGTCCTGAACCGTTTGACCCGACGAACCTATTATTACCGTCGGTGAAAAACAGTCCCGTATGAGTGTCCGTCGCGGTGACCAAACAGGTGGATCTTCGACTCGAGGACAGTCGGCCATCCTCGGGTTGGTGCTACTGATCGGAATGGTCGCGACGGTCAGCGTCGGCATCTTCCTCGTGGCAGACCAGACCGTGTCGGGCCTCGAGTACCAGTCCGAAGAGGAACGCGTCGAGTCCGCGATGGTCGAACTGAGCCAGCACGCGTCTACGTCCTCGGACAGCACTACGGCATCCGTTCGTTCGATGGACCTGGACGTCGGACAGGACGGGGCCGTCGTCCGGGAGGAAAGCGGGGTGATCAACGTGTCCTCAGATGCACTCGAGGACGGCGCGATCCAGAATCTAACGATCGGAACAATCGAGTACGAGAGCGACGACGGAACGAAGATCGCCTACGAGGCCGGCGCCGTCTTCCGCGAGACGGGCAACGAGACGCAGGTCGTCTCGGCCCCTCAGATCTCGTACTCTGCAGCGACGAACACGCTGGGCCTGCCGGTGGTCACGATGAAGGGAGAGGATCGGCTTAGTTCCGGTGACATAACGCTCAGCCACAACGAGACGACGACGTTCCAGGAGGCTCGAGTCGTACAAAATGAGAGCGTGACGATCACGATCGAGAGTGACTATTACAGAGGGTGGGAATCGTTCTTTAGCAATCAGGTAGGCGATATGTCCGTTCAGGATGTCGATCACAACAACCGAACTGTGGAGGTTAAAGTTGGACACATCGATATCGAAAACGCATTCGAATCAGGGATTACTTATTCAGAAGAATTTGACGACTTCCAGGGAGCGATCGGAGATGACGCACAACCCGGAACGATGCCAGAAATGAACCCGGTGATCGAAGAATTGATCGCGGACACGGAAGACGCGCATAACAATTCGGAGGTCGAGTACCTGGGTGAAGTCGATGGGGGTGAAACCATTTCGGACGGTATGTACTATGCTGAGAGCGTCAATCTCGATGCACATGATATTGTAACCGCCGATCTCGACGACAATGCAACACTGGTCGTCAATGGCGATTTCGTGATGGGGAACACAAATTCGGAGTTAACCGTCGATCCCAATGGCGAGGAACGAGTATTACGGATTTACATTACTGGGGACTTTGAGTTCGCAGATGGAACGATGAAACCGGACCCCTCCACTGGAGATGCGAAAGCCAAGCAACTGCAAGTGTACGGAACCTCCAGTTTAGACGCCCACTTCCAGAATGGTTACTTCCACGGAACCTTCTACGCTGCGAGCAATAACTGGGATGAGAAGTGGAGTCCTAACGAGGTTGCAAGCGGATATAATCCCGAATGCGACCCCGATAAGTACCAGATCACCTTCCAATCAAATCCGAAATTCGACGGTGCACTCGTCGGGCATTCAGTCTGTCTGCACTCAGCCGCTTGGGATTTCGACTACGAAGAATCGCTCGAGGGAACTGACTTCGATGCCTATCCCGAGGGTTACACCCTTCCCCCGCAATTAACATACCTCAACGTCGCTCACCACGAAGTCGACGTCAAAAACAACTGACGGTTTACGCCGCGTCTTCGATCGTCGCTTTGACCGCTTCCCAAACCTCGTCGGGTGCCTGCTCGCCGTCGACGCGCTCGAGCACGCCCTGTTCTTCGTAGTGTTCGATCACCGGTTCCGTGTTCTCCCGGTAGACGCTGAGTCGTTCGCGGACGGTGTCTTCGTCGTCGTCGTCGCGCTGGACGAGTCGCTCCTCGACCTCGGGGTCCTCCGGCGGGTTGTACTCGACGTGGTAGATGTCGCCCGTCTCGGGGTCCATCCGGCGGCCGGTCAGGCGGTGCACGAGTTCCTCCTCGCTGACGTCGAGCATGAGCACGATGTCCAGGTCGGTCATGCCCTCGAGTTCTTCGGCCTGCTCGAGGTTTCGCGGGTAGCCGTCGAGGACGAAGCCGCCCGCTTGCGAGAGCGCCTCGTCGACG
This sequence comes from Natrialbaceae archaeon B1-Br10_E2g2, assembly GCA_001563805.1. Classification (GTDB taxonomy): domain Archaea; phylum Halobacteriota; class Halobacteria; order Halobacteriales; family Natrialbaceae; genus Natrarchaeobaculum. The sequence continues at coordinate 18,733 of LKMK01000001.1, read as the reverse complement.
ATCGCGTTGACGACCGCGTCGGGGACGAGTTCGCCCTGGTCCATGTACTCACCGGGGGTGTCGTACTCGGTGTCCATGTCGGAGATGTCCATCCCCTTGTTCGACCGCAGGGCGTCGCCAGTCGTGACGTGTTCGACGTCGAACGCCTCGGTGATCTTCGCACTCTGAGTCCCTTTGCCTGCACCTGGGGCACCCAGGATCAGGATTCGTGGCTGTGCCATACGCTGTCGTTCTCCATCACTGCATAAAGGCTTAAAGAAATGTGCTTGCCGACACGAGGGGATCGAATCGACGTCCTCGATCGTCAGTCTGGACGAGGACGGCCGCGGGGAGACTGCACGACGGTCGTGGCCCGGTCAATCGATCCGCAGGTCGCCCCCCTCGCCGCTTTCGTCGCCTTCGTCCCACTCGAGTTCGAACTCGACGCTGAGTTCGGCCGGGCCGCCGGAGCTCGAGGTTTCGCGCTCGGCTTTGATTTCGAAAGTGGGACGGGCCGGTGGCTCCATCGTTACGGATTCGTCCCCGGCCTCGAGCGTGATCGACTCGCCGCGCTCGAGGTTGTCCGCGACGGTCCGGAGGTAGGTCGCGATGTCGTCGGTCGTCATGCGGCGCTCGAATTTGAACAGAACCTCTTCTGGCATACGTGAACGTTCGTGATCAGTGATATAGACTCTTACGCCGGCGCGTGCGAATTCTGGGCCTCGCTCGACCGGCGACCGCGACGGTACTCGGGCCGAATATGTTCGTCTTCACGGTCGTGGTGCCGGGCAACAGTGTTCAAACCCGACATAACGATCGTGAAATAACGATAAAGAAAAGAGGGAGCAACCCTACGGGTCAAATAGAGGACCGTGAAATAGGGACGCCGACGTCGTGTTGCTGAACCGGCTGGTGTCACACAGGCGGTCGGCCGCCGCTGGCTGGTTTCCAAATAGATAAGTGGTCCCGGAAACCATCACCCGACATATAGACGGACTTCAATAGAGGTGAATACAATCTACAGCGCAATAGCAACCCCGATGGAGGTGCAGACGCGCGTTGACGTGTTCGAGGACATCTTCCTCGTTTTCCTCGGACTCGGCACGCTCGTCGGCGTCGTCGTCATCGCGTACACCTTGTACAACGCGTACAAGTATCGTGACAGCGGCGAGGTCGACGACGACGAGGATCTGCCAACCCTCGGGGAGTTACCGACAGGTGGTAAAGGTGGAAAGAAACTGTTCTTATCGTTCGGCTTGAGTGCCATCATCGTCATCTCGCTGGTCATCTGGACGTACGGCATGCTGCTTTACGTCGAGGACGGCCCCGACAACAATCCGGAAGATGCGATCGAGATGGAGATCGAAGGCTGGGCGTTCGGCTGGGACTTCTACTACGACAACGGTATCGAAACGACCAACGACATGGTCATCCCGGCTGATGAACCGATCTGGATCGAGGTGACGTCGACGGACGTCTGGCACACGTTCGGCATCTCCGACCTCCGGGTGAAAGCAGACTCGATTCCGGGTGAGTACGACGACACCTGGTTCGTCGCCGAAGAACCCGGCGAGCACGTCGCCGAGTGTTTCGAACTGTGCGGCGTCGGCCACTCTGACATGGACGCCGACGTGACAGTGCTCCCGCCGGAGGAATACGAAGAGTGGGTCGACGAGCAGCTAACCCTGACGATCACTCTCGAGGACGAGAACGAAGAGCGAGTCACCGACGGCTTCGAGGTCGCACTCGAACACCAGGAGAACGACGAGTTCGACGAGGATCTCAGCTTCACGTACGCCGACGACGAGTTCGAGAACGGCTCGATCACGATCGACGAGATCGAACAGGGTGGACCGTACGACGTGACGATTTCGTCGACCGACGACGAGTTCGACGACGTCGAAGACTCGATCGACTTCACCGGGCCGACTGACGAGACCTTTACGCTCGAGCTTTCGGACGGTGAAGACGACAATGACGAAGACGAAGAAACGGACGACGACACAGACGATGAAGAGACGGACGACGAATCGACCGACGACGAGGAACAGAGCGACGACGGAGGTGACGACGAATGAGTGACCTCCCGCCGATGACCTCGGTCAAGCGGTGGCTCGTTACGACGAACCACAAGGACGTCGGGATTCTGTACCTGATCACCGCACTGTTCTTCCTCCTGTTCGGCGGTGTCCTCGCCTTGCTCTTCCGACTGCACCTCTGGGAGTCGGGTGGGATCGGCCTGCTCGACGGGAGCGAGTACAACCAGGCCGTGACGGCTCACGGCTTTGCGATGGTGTTCCTGTTCCTCTCGCCCTTTGCGGCCGGGTTCGCCAACTACTTCGTCCCGCTCCAGATCGGGGCTGACGACCTCGCGTTCCCGCGTTTGAACGCCCTGACCTACTGGTTCTACCTGTTCTCGGGACTCCTGGTCGGCATCTCGTTCTTCCAGGGTGGGACGTTCGCCGGTGGCTGGACGATGTACGCACCGCTGAACGTTCCCACGTACACGCCCGCGATGCAGGCGACAACAGGTGGAAACGCGACGATTCTCGGGCTGACGCTGTTCGTGATCTCGATCACGATCGGTACCGTGAACTTCATGGTCACGATCCACCGCTCGCGCGCTGAGGGGCTGGGTCTGTGGAACATGCCGCTTTTCACCTGGTCGTGGCTGCTCACGGTCTGGATGATGCTGTTCGCCTTCGCCGCACTGCTCGCGGCGCTGCTGTTGCAGCTCTCCGACCGGCTGTTCCTGACCACGTACTTCGCGGCCGAACAGGGTTCGGGGCTGCTATGGGCGCACATCTTCTGGTTCTTCGGCCATCCGGAGGTGTACATCGTCTTCTTCCCGGCGCTCGGGGTCATGTTCGAGACGTTCCAGACGTTCACGGGACGACGGCTCGTCGGCCGAAAGTGGGTCATCATCGCGATGGTTCTCGTGGCCGTCCAGTCGTTCCTCGTCTGGATGCACCACATGTTCCTGACGACGATTAACCTCGAGATCAAGACGCTGATGATGGCGACGACCATCGGGATCTCGTTACCGTTCGACCTGATGGTCTTCGCGCTCATCTACACGATGGTCAAAGGCCGGGTTCGGTTCACGACGCCGTTCCTGTTCAGCCTCGGCGCCCTCGTGTTGTTCATCCTCGGCGGTATCACCGGGGTCTTCCTCGGTGCCGTCGTGCTCGACTACGAGTTCCGCGGCACCTACTGGGTCGTCGCTCACTTCCACTACGTGATGGTCTCCGGGGTGACGGCACTGGTCGGCGGCCTCTTCTACTGGTGGCCGAAGATCACCGGGAAGATGTACTCCGAGGCGCTCGGAAAGCTCACGTTCGCCGTCTACTTCATCGGCTTCAACCTGCTGTACTTCCCGCAGTTCCTCGCCTGGGAGACGCCCCGGCGTGTCTTCCACTTCGCCGAGGGAATGCAGATTTACCACCAGATCTCGACGGTCGGAGCGTTCGTCTTCGGCATCTCGTTCCTCATCATGATCGGAACGCTCCTGCACAGTCTCAAGTACGGCCCCGACGCCCCCGATAACCCGTGGGAGTACTCCCGCACTGCGGAGTGGGCCGTTCCCTCGCCGCCACCGCTCGAGAACTGGGGTGGCCGGCCGACGTACGCGACCGGTCGACTCGAGTTCGTCGACGAGACGAAGGCGGCGACCGACGGCGGCGTCGCACACGGTGCGGAAGCCGACGCCGTCGGTCACGAGGAAGAACACGCCGACCACGCCAGTATCTGGCCGTTCGGCATCGGCGTTGCGACGTTCGTGTTCTTCCTCGGCCTGTCGGGGATCACGTCGTATCTCGTCGAGTTCGCCGATGCACGTGACCACGCTGTCGTCGGCGCACCCGATCCGAACATCGTCTATCCGGCCCTGACGGCACTCGGAGTCGTCCTACTTGGGGTCACGCTGTTTAAGTTCGGCGTCGAGGAGTTCAACGCCCCCGAGATGGCCATCGCCGAGCGCTGGCCGTTCGAGGGCGTCGGCAACACGAAGATGGGCGTGTGGGTGTTCCTCGCCTCCGACGTGGTCGTCTTCGGAGCGATCATCGGGGCGTACATCTTCATGCGCTTGCACCACGGCTGGGGCGAGTGGACCACCGTGCCCTTTGCGTCCTGGCCCGGACTGCTCAACACCTACGTGCTGTTGACCTCGAGTTTCACGGTCATCCTGGCACTGGTGTTCGCCGAGCGCCAGAACAAGAAGGGGCTGCTCGGTGCGATGGGTGCGACGCTCCTGCTCGCGCTCACGTTCATGGGCGTCAAAGCCTACGAGTACAACTACAAGTTCCAGATCGGCGAGTACTGGTGGACCAGCATCGAACACTCCATCTACTTCGTGACGACTGGACTCCACGCGCTGCACGTCATCATCGGCGTGCTGATCGCCCTGTTCATGATCTACCGGATCGTGAGCATCGACGCCTACATGGAAGACCACCGGCCAGTGGAGTTCTTCGGCCTCTACTGGCACTTCGTCGACATCGTCTGGGTGTTCCTCTTCCCGCTGTTCTACCTGATGTAGCGCCCCGGCGCTACGTCGTCTCGACGCCGTTTTTTCGAGCCAGTTCCAGAAGCCATCAGTACGACGACCGACTCGCCGTTCGGGAGCACTCACCAGTCTTCTCGAGCGTGCGCCAGCCCTCTCGAGTGGGAAGGGACACGGAGCCCGTTTACTGACCGTCGGGGTTCGACCGGCCGCTATCGGCCCTCATACCGTGTTGGGAGACCGGGTCGGCGGTCCGACGGACGGTGGTTGGCTGCCTTTCCAGCGAAGGCTCGACGTCCATACACCATGCAGCGGCGGCGAGCCCTCACCCTGGCTGCTGGGAGACAGTGCGAGCAGAAACAGCGATCGTACTCGAGTGCCGTCGGCCAGCGACCACCACTCGCTACCGGGACTGGACCATCGGTCGGCCAACGTCGATACGCCGTGGCTCCCTCGTGTCGCCAGTTTCCTTACGGGCCGGAGTGTCGAGACGCGACCCGGGTGGCCCTTACGGACGGCCAGAGCGTAATCGGACGACAGTGACGATGGCAGCGACGACGGCGAGGGTACCGATGAGGAGACCGACCGCCACCAGCCAGTCGTGGTCGTCCGTGGGTGTCAGGTCACCGTTCGCTTCGGTCTCGACGGCCGGCGATTCACCCCGTTCTCCGGGCTCCCGATCGACCAGTTCGTCGGCCGCGGCTTCCGCGTCGACGATGCCGTAGCCGTACCGGGTGTCCTGCTCGAGCGATTCGCCGTCGGGCTTCCAGGCCGTCTCGGTCAGTGCGGTCGAGAGCGCTTCGGGGCTCGCGTCCGGGTCGGCCGACAGCAACAGCGCCGCGATGCCGGCGACGTGTGGCGTGGCCATCGAGGTCCCTGGTTTGTCGGCGTAGCCGCCTGGGACGGTGCTCGTGACCCCGACGCCGGGTGCGACGACGGTCGGTACGGTGTACGTTTCCGGCCAGCCCTCGGGCACTGACTTCCAGTCCGAGCGATTGATTCGATCGCCGCCGGAGAAACTCGCGACCGCTCCGTCGTCGGTCACGGCACCGACGCTAATCGTCCCGTAAACGTTTCCCGGAGCGTTGGACGTATCCGCCCCCTGGTTACCGATCGCCGTAACGACGACGACGTCACTCTCGGCCGCGTGATAGATTGGATCGATAAACTGGTCGTAGATCCCAGGGGAGCCGAGGCTGAGGTTGATCACGTCGGCGTCCGACTCGAGTGCCCACTCGATGCCGGCGACGAGCTGGGCGAACGTCCCGCCGTCGTCGTCCAGCACCAGCCCGTGGAGCAACTTGGCCTCGGGCGCGACGCCGATCGCAGTGCCGCTTGCTGCGCCGCCCGCGACCGTTCCGCTGACGTGGGTGCCGTGACGGCCGGTGTCGTATGGCGTCGAGCCGGTGACCCGCTCGCCGGTTTCGTCGAACTCCGCCCAGCCGCCCGGATACGTCGGGTCGCCCGGCGTGTCGGTGTACAGCTCGAGGTCAGGGTGATCGGCCTCGATGCCGGTGTCGAGGACGGCGACGCGGACGCCGTCACCGCGCGTGTCGTATCGCTCCCAGACGGACGGGACGTTCACGTACTCGATCCCTGCAGTCGTTTGTGGCCCCTCGTCACCGCCGTCGGGTGGCGACGGGTCGGCCGGCGTCCTCGGCCCCGGCGGGTTCGGTGCGGACAGTTCGAAGTTCTCGTGGACCGCCTCGACGTCGTCGATCCGCTCGAGTGCCGCGAGCACGTCTTCATCGATGGCGTCGGTCTCGAGTTCCAGAACTATGGCGTTGGTCACCCAGAACTCCTCAGCGACGTCGACGCCGGGAGTCTCCGCGACGTACTCGAGAACCGGTTCCTGTGTTCGGTCGGCGTGGCGTTCGAGCTGTCGTTCCGTATCGCCCGCGTCATCGAGCGGCGCTTCCTCGAGGCGCACGACGAGTTCACTCGAGTCGAGTTCGGCTAGCCCGTCGTCGACCTCGAGGGCGTTCTGGACGTCGACGGCAGCCGGCTCGGCCACGTGACTGTCACTGCCGACCGCCATGGCCGCGCCGGGCACTGACGCGGTGACGAGCAACAGACAGACGACGAGAACGAAGCACCGACGGGCGGTCGGTCCACGGGCGCACATACGTGTGGGTGGCAGTCATCGAATAAAGACATTCTGGGTATCCGATCGCCCGAGCCACTCGAATAGCGCCTCCCGTTAGCGGACTATCACGTCAGTGGTCGACTGTATTTTCGCGCGAATCGAACGTGTCGAATGCCGGGGCGTGGCTCACTCGGTGCGAAGCGGTCACTCGTATGAGGAAGGTATAAGTGCCCGTCACACAGAGGTTGTAGCAATGGCTGACGTTCGAACCTACACCCTCATTTACGTCGCGCTGTTGGTGCTGGGGACGGGCAAGTTCGCGTTCTTCGAATTCACCCCGTACGACATCGCCCTGGCGGCAACGTTCGTGCTGGCGATCGCGAAGACGTTGCTTATCGCCGGGTACTACCAGCATTTGATCGAAGAACCACGCTCGATCACCTACATGATGGTCATCGCCGTGTTCATGGTCTTACTGTTGACCGTCGCGGCAGGCTACTCGATCCAGTAACCCGCTCCGTTCGCCGTCGATTCGCTCGGATCGGTTCCATTTTCCCAGTCTTCGAGTGAGCATCCCTCTGTCGTCGACTTCTGCACCCTTCGGCCCCGTGGGTACTCCTCCAAGGGGCCGCGACGGCCTCTCGTCCATCGGTACGACAGACAGTCGCCCAATCTCGAGAGATCTCAACCCGATTACGGCGAGTATTTAGAGTGAAACGTCGGCTGTCGAATCGCCGCACTCACGCGGAGCTTGTCCGTCAGTTTCGCCCAACTCCCAAGACAGGGGCTGGATGTGGGAGTAACGGTTCAACGAGTTTATCGAGACCTCGAAGGGTCCGATAACGTTACTCGCTGATACATCTCCGTTCTATCTCATCGTCCAGGTCACGCATGAACTGCGAGACGGTGTTCCCCATGATATACACGGGGAGTTCGTCCTCGAGCAACTGATCGAGAACTGTACCGGCATCCTTCTCGGTATGTACCTCGACCGGGAAGTCTGCTTTTCGTTTGAAAACGTTGACGTCATCACCTGCGACGTGAACGGTGTCGAACGCGTCCTCTTCATAGCGGTCGCTGAGGTATCGCAGGAACGAAACCGTCCTGCCACGCCGATCTCCCCTGAGGTAGAGGAACGGTTGGATCGGGGTCTCAGTGTCACGGGTGAGGGATCGTCTGATCAACTCGGTGCTCTGGACGTCATTCACTTCTGCAGCGTTATAGACCAAGCCATCAGGAAGTTCTGTCCACGTGACGGCCATCTTCTCCCGGTATGCATCGAGTTTGTCTTGCGGAACCGGGTCTTCACCTGCTGCGGTGAGAACGTGGTTGAGCGCGTATACTGACTCGATGCCCGGGATGTGACCTTCAGATCGTGGGACCGTGACGTGGCTTATCGATGAGCCGATTCGGTCGAGTTCCGATTCGAGGAACGATCTGATGTGAGGGTCCCGCTCGGCATTGACCACGTGAGTTCCGGAGGGAATCGACTGAGCAAAGGATTGAGTGATGTCGGCCAGGTTTTTACCGAGGGTGGAAAGATGATCTTCTCTGATGTTACTGAGGACTACAATATCAGCGTCACCGAACTCCTGGTTAACCAATCGTGTCGTGTACGGAGTGATTGCCTGGTTCTCCATGACCAGCACGTCAGATGGTTTGTGTTTCTTCACCTCCTCGACGTTCTCATAGAGTGTCACCCGTCCATCGCGCTCGATAGGTTTCACATCTCCTGAGTGGATGGTCACAGGTTTGTTCCCTGTAATCTTCCCAGTAACATCGTATCCACGGCTGTGGAACGTCTCGTAGATCCACTTCGTCAGCGTCGATTTCCCACGAGTTCCCGAGACGACGATCTTCCGATCGATCGATTCTAAACGGTCCCGGTGGCTTGGTCCGCGTTTCAAGAGGGATTTGAGGCTGAGGCTCATTGAATTACTCCTGTGTGGTGTTCCTCGAGTGGTTTTATGCGTTGTTCAAGTCGGAGGAGAGTCGATCCTGCGAGTACCATGACCGCCAAACAGCTCCCAAGGTAAGCGATCACGAATGCCGTGATCGGTGGTTGGAGAATCAACTGGCACAGAAAGAACACTGTGGCGAACAATCCAGCGTTGAGCTTTACAGCTGGCGGTCGGTTGACTGGTGCCACCATGTGGAGGCTGTAGGCACCAATCCCGGCGAACAGACTCGTGAGGAAGAGTTCAAAACCGGTGAAGAACTCCGCCCCAGCGAATCCGGTCACTGCGTAGACTGCAATCCCATACCCCATCGCCATGACCAGGGTCGTAGAGAGCAAGACACGGCCGTAAATCAACGTTCGCTTGTGGAACCGCGTAGCCACCGCGAAGAGCAGGGCTGTCCCGATGACGTAGACGGGGAGTGCCCAGGGATTTACCAGGGTGAGCAAGGCGATGAGGGGAATGGCGATGACTCCACCTAATCGGATGCTGTATCGTGCTCTGATAATCTCGGCCACAATGACTCCTCCACCTATGACCGACAGTACCCCAAGGGTAGAGAGGACCATTATTCAGCTCCGTCTGGACACTCTCCACCGATCGCTGCTGCGAGGGTTGCTGCTAACCATTCGTCAAATGCATCGGAGTCAAAGACGTCTCCGCCTCCGAGTGCGGCATCAGGGTTGATGAAGGTGTCAGTGGGGGCTCCGACCTCACACTGGACAGCCCCAGCCGTGGCCGGTTCTCCACTGATCGGGGTAACGACGTTTGACACTATCATGCCGAGTATTCCTTCTGAACCGACTACCATCTGGGTCGGGGATGCGATCAGGATCATCCCGGCAACGATGAGTCCCAAGAGGACACCGCCACCGGCAGCCACGTCTCGGACCCTTTCAGGCGGATCCAGTTGGTGATAGTTGTAAGCAGCAACGCCGGGAAGGATCGTTCCGAGGAAGAGCGATCCTGTTGACATGGAGGACATCCCTAAAACGACCATCCCGACGAGGGGAACGATCATTCCGACGCCGAGGCTTGCCAGGAACATCGGGCGTCCGTGTAGTAGGGTATTGGATTTCAGGAATCCCACTGCGTAAACTGCTACAATGACACTGGCGATGAACAATGGAAGCGTTGTTGCGGAGTGGAGTGTGTATATCGCCAAGAGCGGGATGACGACGACACCACCCATTCGTAACCCTGTATATTGAACGAGCGCGATTCCGGCCATCAGTCCGAGTGCCATCAGGATCGTGGCCGTAATCATAACTGACCTCTTCCGATTTGATTAGTCTGTTTTCGTAGCATATCGTGTAGCGTTCTATGGATCGGGGGTGCCGGACCATAATTTCGAACGTACACAGATTAAAGCATTAAATAACAAAATGGAGTTAATGATTTTTGCGCTATATTTAATTTCCCATGAGATTGATCGTCTGGGTGAGAAATCGATTGACGGTCGAGTAAGCTGCCGTATCTGACTCAGGCAATGTACATCAAGTTTTCAACGCTCAATTGCTCGATGTGAACTACTCCGCCCTACTCGCTCACGGCTGACGCCGTTCGCTCCTTGAGGGTAGCGTGAGATCGGGAGTTTCAGCTGGTTCTGGTTCATGCGTCCAGAGAAGCCACGTGAGCTCGCAGCGGCGGAGATGCCTTGGTTCCGGTAGAATCGAACCCTCACCAATCGTCCCGAAGACTTCTAAGGCTCCCATGACACTTCCGTGGGACCGCACGGCAGTGACGATCGCGGCCTCATCGGTCGATGTTGGTTCCCCGGTTTCAGTGACGAGATCGGTTTGCTTACGTGCGATTCTGGTTCATCCACTCCTCGGCATCTGGCCATTCAACGTAATACCTTCCAGTAACTTCACCGACGATCGTAACTACCCGATCGCCCTGTCTAGCTTGAAACTACGCGAGAGGGTGTCAAATACGGAGTGGCCTGCCACCTTCGATGAAGAATACCCAAAAGCCTCTGCTAACGAACTCCGAGAAGCGAAGAAATCGAACGCCACGGTGGCGTTCTAAAAATATCCTTATTCTTTGCCGAACATCTGGCGCATCATCGGATGCATCTCCATCATCTGCTCCTCGGCGATCTCCTCGTACAGCTTGTACGTAATGGAGACAGCGAGCAGCAGCCCGGTACCCTCGACGCCACCGACCGTGCCGAGCATGTTCGCCCAGACGGCCAGCAGTCCGACGAGCGCACCGCCGATGACGGTCACCTGCGGGATGTACCGCTGCATGACCTTCTCGACGACGCTGACGTTCTGTCGGAAGCCGGGGATCTGCATCCCGGAGTTCTGGATCTGACGGGCCGTCGCGTCCGGGCCCATGTTGGTCGTCTCGACCCAGAAGATCGCGAAGATGGCGCCACCGATGACCATGAACGTCAGGTCGACGGAGACGCGGATCATCACCATCCAGGCTTGCTGGGTCACCTCGCCGGTCCACCACATCCAGTCGTTGGGTGAGTAGATCGGCGCGAAGTAGTAGAAGAACCCGCTCACGGGTTGGCCCTGGGCGTCGTAGACGCCGAGCCAGGAGGGCATCGCGGCCCACTGGCTGTTGAGGATCTGCCCGATGAACTGGATGTTCGCCTGCAGCGCCCGGACGAGGATAACCGGCAGGACGCTCGCGTAGATGAGCTTCACGGGGAAGCGTCCACGGGCACCCTTGACGCGGGCGTGGCTGAGCGGGATCTCGACGCGAACCGACTCCGCGTAGACGACGATGGCGAAGATCAACACCGTCGTGAGCAGCGCGATGATGTGGCCCTCCTCGAGCAGCAGGGTGTAAAAGCCGTCACCGGCGACGAGCGAGCCGATCTCGACTTGCTGGGTGACGATCAGATACCAGTCGTAGAACACCCCACCCTGGGTGGGCTGGATGAACCCGGTGACGAGCCGCTGGCTCACACCAGCGATGATGAACAGGCCGATCCCGCTGCCGATCCCCCACTTGCTGACGACCTCGTCCATGTAGAGGATGAGGACGCCGCCGACGAAGATCTGCAGGAACATCAGCACCTGGACCTGCGTCTGATCGAAGGTGAACCCGCCGAGGGTCAGCGACGGCACCGGTGGCAGGAAGCCGCCAGCGAACACCATCGGGAGCGCGGTCAGCGCCGTCATCACGATGACGAGCAGCTTCTGGAGCCCCTGGTAGAGAATCTGGTCCCGGGGATCGTTCGTGTCGAGCCCGAGCAGGTTCGCACCGCCGAGCAGCTGCATGACGATGCTCGCCGTGACGATCGGTCCGATACCGACCTGCATCAGCGAGCCGTGTTCGCCCGCGAGGACGGCACGGAACTCACCGAAGAGGTCGGTCGCTTCTCCGGCCTCCAGGCCGAGCAGCGCGATGTTCGTCAGGAAGAAGTACAACACGAGGATGCCGGCCGTCCAGGCGAGCTTGCGCTTGAACGGGACGTGCTTCTGTGGCCGCTGCACTGCGGGCATCCGCGTCAAGACCGGTTCGGCGGCTTCCTTCCATCCCATAGTTAGTCCTCAGTCTGTTCGGGGTCGTCGTCTTCGGCGTCGGACGCCGCCTCCTGGGCTCGCTCCGACAGCACAGCGTCGCCGCCTGCGTCCTCGAGTTTCTCGCGAGCGGTCTCGGAGAACTCGTCGGCGGTCACGGAGAGGGCGTTACGGACCTGCCCGGAGCCGAGAACCTTGACGACGTCGACGTCGTGGCCGTCCTCGACGACGTCTCGAGCGTCGATGGCGTAGCCGTCGTCGGTCTCTTCGGCGAGGCCGTCTGCGACGTAGAGGATCGCGTCCTCGTCGAGTTTCTTGACGTCGATCTCCTCGACGGTTGGACGAGCGTCCTGTGGTCGCTTGAAGCCGTGTTTCTGCTTCGGTTCGTAGTTGTGGAACTCGTGTTTGCTACGTCCCGCGCGACCGCGGCCACCGCGATGGCCCGCACCGCGTCGATTCTTGTGCGTGCCACCGCCGTGCGTCCGCGAACCGCGCTGACGTCGTTTTTTGCTCGTCATGGTTATCGCATCGATTCTAAGAGGTCGTTAATCTCGTCCGTTGTATGCTTTCCGAGTTGCCCGCCGTCGACCGCCGGCTTCTTGATGCCGGCGTGGCCGCCACGGGGCGGGTGGAGTCGGAGCGTCGGCGACAGTCCCTGCTCGCGAAGCGTCGTCTCCTCGTCGAGCAGCGCCTCGGCAAGGTCGGCGAAGTCGTCGTACTCGGTGTGCTCGGCGAGCCACTCCGCGTCGACGTCGGCCTGTCGACCCTCGAGCGGTTCGGCGCGCTTTTCGAGCAGCGTCTCGAGTACCTCGGCGTCCGGTTCCCCGTAGGCAACGTAGTCGTTGACCTTGTTGACCATCCCGACGTAGGTGTCGGTCTCGGGGACCAGCGCACAGTGGTTGACGCTGTGGATGTTGAGCATCTCGAGCGTGTCCTGGACGTCCTGCTGGCGGTTTACCTCACCACGGACCTGCACGACTGCTCGCATCACTCACTCACCTCGGCTTCGTCCCGGTCGCTGCCATGCGATTGTGGCAGTCGCGACTGCGAGGCGTTCTCGAGTGCGTTGAACGTCGCCTTCGCGAGGTTGACCGTCGTTCGCGTGTTGCCGTGGCTCTTCGTCCAGGCGTTCTCGAGACCGGCCAGTTCGAGCACCGCACGCACGGTGTCGCTGGCGGCCAGTCCCAGCCCCTCGGGGGCCGGAATGACCTCGACCTCGACGGAGCCGGCCTTGCCGGTGGTCCGACGGGTCAGCGAGTGTGGTCGGTCCGAGCGGTCTTCCCACGACCCGGAGCCGCGGGGGACCTTGATCATGTTCAGCTTCGCGATGCCGATCGCCTTCTGGATGGCAGAGCCGACCTGGTCGTCACGACCCTCGGCGTAGCCGACGTAGCCGTCGCGGTTGCCCACGACGACGACACATCGGAACTTGACGCGCCGTCCGGAGTCGGTCATGCGCTGGACCATGTTGATGTCCAGCACCTCGTCGTCGAGCCCCGGCAGGAGCTGGTCGACGATCTCGGGTTCCTTCAGCGGGAGTCCCGAGTTGAGGGCGACCTCCATCGAATCGATCTCGCCCTCTTGGACCATCCGGCCGAGACGGGTGACGGGTTCCCATCCGCTGTCGTTGTAGTTGCTCATTCGAGAATCGCCTCTCGTACGTCGTCGAAGTGTTCAGGTAGGTCCGCTGCGTCGAACTCACCGCTGTACAGCGGCTCGTCGAGCTGTTCGGCGTACTCCGCGATGTGCTCGCCGCGCGTGCGCGACCAGTCCGCGAGTACGCTGTCGTTGTGCGGAATCTCGAGGCCGGCGTCGATCGCGCCCTCCTGTACGGCGAACACCTTGTTACCGGGCGTCGCCGTGTTGAGGCCGATGTCGAGCACCGCTTCCTCGAGTCCGGCGTCGACGGCCCGCTGGCCGGCCAGCAGGCCGGTCAGGTACGCCGCCGAAATGTTGCTCGTGGGTGCGTCCCAGCCGTACTCCTCGAGATCGCTCGAATGTGCGCTTGCGAGCGTCTCGTCGCCCTGAGGTCCAGGAACGATCAGCTGCGCCGTAGTGTGCTTGTTGCTCTTGCGAGCAACGAGGCGGGGCTTACCCGATTTCAGCAGGCGCAACCTCTGGTGGTAGTCCGTTCGGACCTCACGGCGACGTCGCATTGGCACCTTGTATCGTGGTCCTGTCGCCATTATCGCTCACCGTAGTTGTCGTCGATGTAGTTCAACAGGTACCGGACGCTACGGAACTCGCCACCGCCAGCTTTCTTGTAGAGCTCGCGGTACTGAGCGGGCGTGAGTTCGCCCGCATCGCGGAGTTCACGCAGCTTCCGTCGCTGTGCACGAATCTTGTCCTGCCACTCGCCCTTCGAGTTCTGGCGAGCGCCCTTCTTGCCTTTGCGCTTGCCCGGGCCTTTCCGGTGGCCGTAGGCGCGCTTGGCGTTGCGCTTTCGAGCGCGACCGCGGGAGTTGCCCTTCGGCTCGTCGGCCTGGATGAGGCCTTCGTCGACGAGTTCGCGGATCTCGTCCCGTGTGATCGCCTCGGCGATGTCCGCCTGGGCGGCGGGGTCGAGCCAGACGCGGTTCTGGCCGACGTCCAGCACGTCGGCGGCGAGTCGCTTCTGTGCGGAGAGATCAGTCATTGGATTCCACCTCGACTTCTTCGTAGGTCGGGTTCAGCACGCGGATCTCGCTTTCCTCGGCGAGTTCCTCGATGCGTTCGCGCTTGCGCGCACCGACCGACGAGGCGATCCGGACCGCCTCGTGGTCGCCGTCGACGCCCTCGAGGTCGTCGGGCGTCTCGACGTACACTTCTTCGAAGCCGCTCGGGTGTTTGCCCCGGACGGCTTCGGGCGTGCGGTAGCCAGCCTGGACTTTCGGGCCCTTGCCCTTGATCCCGCGGCGCTGCTTGGACAGCTGGCCGCGTGGTCGACGCCAGGATTCGGGCGTCCGCTTTTTCTTGTGGTAGTCCTGTCGCTTGAACTGCGGCTTGCCGACCGTCCGGCGCCGGGCGAGGAGTCGCTCCTCGTCGCCGGTCAGCTCGGGGGTCTTCTCGGTCAGTCCACGAGCCTGCAGTTCCGTCTCGACGTCCGCCTCGGGCGCCGTCTCCTCGGGTTCTTCGTCTTCGATCTCGGCGTCCGTCTCGTCGGTGACCTCGAGGTCGCCGACGTCGGCTTTGATACGAGCCGCGAGTGCGTTCCCGATGCCGTCGGTCTCGGCCAGTTCGTCCTGGTTTGCTTCCTTGACGTCCTGGACGGACTCGAAGCCGGCATCGCGAAGCGCCTCGGCTTTGCTCTCGCCGACGCCGCTTATCTCCTCGAGTTCCGATGGGCCGTCGTCGGCCTCTGCCGGGGTGTCCTGTGCGTCGTCGTCGGTCGTTGGGTCGTCGTCTGCCATCTATCAGACACCTCCTTTGGCGGGTTTCTCGGTGATGTAGACCCCGTCCTGGAAGACACGGGTGTCCTTGCCGCTGACTTTCGTCAGCTGCTCGATGTCGGCCGCGGTCTGGCCGACGTCCTCTTTGTTCGGGCCGGAGAGGACGACGACTTCGTCGTCGACGGAGACGTCGGTGTCGCCGTGGACGGTCGTGCGTCGCGGTGCTTTCTCACCGAGGAAGTTCTCGATGACGACGTCGTCACCTTCGACGCGAACCTGCATCGGGAAGTGAGAGTAGAAGACTTCCATCTTGTACTCCCATCCCTCGAGAACGCCGTGGAAGGCGTTCTCGACGTGGCTCTCGAAGGTGCCGACGGTTGCGTTGGTCTTTGCGTCCTCGTTCTCGCTCTCGATCACGACGAGATCGTCCTCAACATCGACGTTCACGTCGGGGTACCAGAGGCGGCGGGTGACGCTGCCTTCCGGACCGTCGACGGTCACGTCGAGGTGGTCGGTCTCGACGGTTACGTTGTCGGGGATTTCCAGTTCAACTCGCATGGTTAGTAGACGTATGCGATCACCTGGCCGCCAATCCCCTTCTCGCGCGCCTCGTAGTGGCTCATGATGCCACTGCTCGTCGTGACGACGAGCGCACCGAAGTCTCGAGCGGGGAGGAACCGTTTCTCCCACTTCTCGAAGTCGTCGGCGCCTGCGCTGTATCGGGGCTTGACGGGCCCACACTCGTTGATCGCTCCTTTCAGTTCGACCTCGAACTGCCCGGCTTTACCGTCGTCGACGAACTCGAAGCCGTCGATGTACCCGCGGTCGTAGAAGACCTCGAGTACGCTGCCGATCTCGTTCGAGGCGGGCGTTACCTCGTGGCTCAGTTTTCCGACGCTCTCGGCGTTGTCGATGCCGGAGAGCGCGTTGCTGAGTGGGTCGTTTCCAGTCATGTTATCGGTACTTCTTGAATCCCATGTCGCGGGCGATCTCGCGGAAGCACTGTCGACAGAGGTTGATGTCGTACTTGCCGACGAGCCCCTGTTTCCGGCCACAGCGCTGACAGGCCTCTAGCTGGCCCGTCCGCTTCGAGGCGTGCTCGCCCGTCTGTTCGTTATCACTTTCACTCATCGTCCGTCTCCTCCACGGTGACGTCGAACGTCGCCTCGAGGAACGCGATGGCGTCCTCGGGGGTCAGTCGGTGGTTCGACGGGATCGATCGGGTGGCTTTGTCGCGCTTGGAGACGCGGTAGCCCGGACGCACCAGGTTGACGGTGACGTCCAGTCCGTAGATCCCGACGGTCGGGTCGTACTCCTGGCTCGGGAACTCGGTGTGTTCCTCAACGCCGAAGCTGAAGTTGCCCGTGTCGTCGAACTGCTTGACCGAGAGATCCGCGAGCGGCAGCGCCGTCTCGAGGAACTCGGTAGCGTCGTCACCACGGATGGTGACCTTCGTGCCGATCGGGTCGCCCTGGCGAATGCCGAAGTCAGGTTCGGTTCGTTTTGCCAGCGTACGGACGCTCTGTTGGCCGGTGATCTCCTCGATGATGTCCTCGGCTTTACCGAGCTCGCGACCACCCTGACCGACGCCCATGTGGACGACGACCTTCTCGACACGCGGCTCGCGCATCTCGTGGAACTCGCCTTCGGATTCAGCTTCCGACATCAGTCATCACCCTCCGTGCCCGCGGTGTCACCGCTCGCTTCTCCGGACGACTCGTCGTCGCCCGTGAAGTTCTCGTCGATCACGACGACGTACTCCTCGATGGTCTCGAAGCCACCGTCGTCCGTCGAAACGGTAACGGTGTTCGAGCCACTGCCGGGCGTGACGTCGATCGATTCGACGTCGCCGATCTTGCCACCGTGGTTACCGCTGACGGCAGTGACGAGCGCGCCTTCCTCGTAGGGGAAGTGGGCGACGACCGACTTGTCGTCGTTGTCGACGACGACCGAGTCGTTCCCGCTGTAGTCGTTGTCGGCGTCGACGACGACGTTCGTGCCGTCGTGCAGCGTCAGCTGCGTCTCGCCGCCGGGGACCTGCTGTTTGCCCGCGATCTTGCCGAGGCGGCTGCCTGCAGCGTCTTCGTCGATCTCGGTCAGCGAGAGCCGACCGCCTTCGTCGGGGAAGACGCGGTAGTACTCCTCTCGAGCGGGGAACGCCAGGATGTCGAACATCCCGATCGGTCGCCGTTCGTCGTTGATCGGCTGACCGTTGACGAGGATCGCGTCCTCGCTCAGGGCATACCGGGCTTCCTTCGTCGAGTCCACGTAGCCGAGGACGTCCCGCAGCAGGATGACGAGCGGAACGCCGGCTTCACCGTGCGGGCCAGCACCGGCCTTGACGGTGAAGACGTCGGTCTTTCGCTCGACCGGCCAGGACTTCGGTACCGACAGTCGTTTCTGGTGTTTCGTCATTCGCTCTCACCTCGTTCTTCGAGTCGCGCCTCGCGACGCTCGTCCGAGAGGTCCAGGTCCGTGATTCGGACGTTCGACGGATCGACCGGTCGAGGAACCTCCTCGCCGTCGGCCGTCTCGACCGTCACGTCCTCGACGTGGACGACGCCATCGTCGAGTCGAACGCGCAGAACCTCGCCTTCGTCGCCGGCGTGATCGCCGCGCATGACCTCGACGGTGTCGCCCGCGTTGACGCGGGTACGACGGGTGCCGTACTCCTCGCGGAGCTCGTCGGACAGCGTCGCGTGGAGCTGGGAGCCCCGCTGGTGCAGCGGCGCGTGCTCCGTCTGGTTTCGCTGTTTGTGTGGTTGCTTGCTCATATCTATACGATCATCGTTGCGGTACTCGCGATTGCTCCGAAGCGCTCTGCGACTTCGCGGGCGATCGGCCCCTTGATCTCCGTTCCGCGGGGCTCTTCGTTCTCGTCGATGATGACGGCCGCGTTGTCCTCGAACTTCAGTCTCGTCCCGTCCGGCCGGCGGATCGATTTCCGCTGGCGGACGATGACGGCCTCGAGGACCTGTCGGCGCATCTCGGGCGTCCCTTTCGTGACCGAGACGGTCACCTTGTCACCAAGTCCCGCGCTCGGCTGGCGGTTCTTGGTGCCGTGGTAGCCCGCGACGCTGATGACCTTGAGCTCACGTGCGCCGGTGTTGTCGGCACACGTGATGAGCGAGCCTTTCTTCAGACCCTGGGTGACGTCGGCTTTCATCGCCTCCATCACTGATCACCCTCGGTGCCGAGGTCGTCGGCTGACAGCTGTGGGTCCGGCTCGGTGTCGCCGGTCAGTTCAGCGACGTCTTCTGGTGTCGCTTCTTCGGTTACTTCGACGACCACGTGCGATTTCGTCTTCGACAGTGGTCGGGTCTCTGCGATCTTGACCGTGTCACCGACCGAGAGCGGCT